>DASWJQ010000117.1:0-1784 GCA_036397095.1 Anaerolineales bacterium | reverse complement strand
ACCGCGACGGCAACTATGAGATCTACCGCATCGATCTCCCTGCGCTTGCCCCGTAAATCTTCCCACCCCCGCGACTAGGCCGGGCGGCGGGCCCGCTCAACCCGCCACTCAAGCCTGACCCGAAGTTGTGTCCGTCTGCGTTATACTGAAGCCACATTCCCGGCGTTCGAACCGACTGCGAGAGTGGTAAAGCGCGCAGTTGCGGGTAAGGAGGATACGCCCGTCCCGAGGCCGGACCCCTCGCCTACGTCAATCTCCCGGGGGACGTTTACCGGGCCAATCATCTCAGGAGGAAAGTTCAAATGCAGCGAAAGAGCTTGATTGCCGGATTGGCCGTGCTTGCGGTGCTCTTGGCAGCTTGCCAGACCGCGGCCGAGCCAGCTGCCGGTGAAGTGGAAGTGTTCAGCTGGTGGACCGCCGGAGGGGAGGCCGATGGCCTGGCGGCGCTGATCCAGGTGATGGACTCAGAGAACCCCGACCTTCAGTTCGTCAACTCGGCGGTTGCCGGGGGTGCGGGGACCAACGCCCGAGCAGTGCTGGCGACCCGCCTGTCTGCCGATGATCCTCCCGACTCGTGGCAGGGCCACGCCGGGCAGGAGTTGATCGGCACCTACGTAGCTGCCGGTGAGATCCAGCCGCTGAACGACCTGTATGAGAGCAACGGCTGGTTGGATGTGATGCCCGAAACGCTGATCCCGCTCATCTCGCAGGACGGCAACATCTACTCCGTCCCGGTCAACATCCACCGGGCCAACGTGCTCTGGTACAACCCGGAGGTCCTGGCCAGCAACAGCGTGGCGGTTCCTTCGACTATTGCTGACTTCATCGCCGCCGCCGAAACACTGCAGGCGGCCGGAGTGACGCCGCTGGCAATGGGCGAGCAGTGGACCTCGATGCACCTGTTCGAGACCGTGCTGCTCGGGACGGTAGGCGCCGAGACCTACAACGGATTGTGGGCCGGGACTGCCGACTGGGCCGGGCCCGAAGTGACCCAGGCCATCGACAACTTCAGCCAGATTCTGGCGTACACCAACAGCGACGCATCTACCCTCAGTTGGGACAAGGCCGCTCAGCTCGTGATCGACGGTGACGCGGCCTTCACGATCATGGGCGACTGGGCCGAGGGCTACTTCAAGGCCGCCGGCCTCTCACCGATGGAGGGCTTCGGCTGGGCGCCCGCTCCGGGCACCGCCGGGCTCTTCCAGTTCCTGTCGGACAGCTTCGTGCTGCCGGTTGGCGCTCCGCACCCGGAGGCGGCCACAGCCTTCCTGACGGTCGCCGGCTCCAAGTCCGGCCAGGAGGCGTTCAACCCGATCAAGGGTTCGATCTGCGCCCGGACCGACTGTGATCCAGCACTATTCGACGAGTACCTGCAGTCGGCGATGGACGACTGGGCTTCCAACACCGTGGTGGGTAGCCTGACCCACGGGGTGGTGGCCAATGACAACTGGAAGTCGCAGATTGATACCGCTCTCGGGCTGTATCTCTCGGATGGCGACGCGGCCGCGTTCCAGGCGGCGCTCGTCACGGCCTGCTCCGACGCAGGAACGTGCGGGTAGGCCTCGCTTGTAAGGAATGCGAGTGGGGTGGGCCGGCTGCGGCCCGCCCCACTCTCCTTTTCAGCCCACTCTCTTCGAGCCGAGTGACGCCTAGCAGCCTGAGATCGCCCGCCCGGCGGCGCGCATGACCCGCGATCGTTTCCTCTCTATCGCCCTCGTCTCACCTTCCATCCTGGCCATCGCAATCTTCGTCTATGGATTCATCGGCTGGTCGGCCCGGGTCTC
>DASWJQ010000116.1:0-6698 GCA_036397095.1 Anaerolineales bacterium | reverse complement strand
ATCCATGCCGTCGGCTTCCCAGTCCACCTGCTCGATTTCGCCTTCATCCAACTCGTCGTTTTCCTTGTACAGCGGCTCGGGGGCCTCGACGACATTGCGCGGGCCGGTCGATGTCCAGCTGACGCTCCGTCCGTCCGAAGTTGAATAGAACTTCCAGAGCAGCTGGTTGCCGTAGAGGTAGGTTTCGAGCAACAGCCAGTACTCCGAGTCATTGGTGAACTTGAAGTCGACCAGCGGGACAAAGACGGTCGCGTCAAGTCCGGGTCCGGGCGAGCCGGGCCCCGACTCGTAGTACAGCACCCGGTAGGCGTGCGGATGGCGCTCATCAATTTGGTAGCCGCCGTGGAAGGCGGCTCGGAACAAGGTCGTGCTCACCTGGCACACGCCGCCGCCGACGCCCTTGATCGTCCGGTTCCCGAAAATAATGAGGGCCTCGGCGTAGCCTTTGTCCAGGCTGATATCGCCCAGGACTTCGGCCATCGAAAGGGTCTCGCCGGGGGCGACCAGCAGGCCGTGGAAGGCCTCGGCGGCCGTGCCGATGTTCTGGATGCGCGACCCGCTCGAACCAGCGAAATAGGTCGAAGTGGCCACAACGTTTTCGGTGATGCCAAGCGATTCCGCCGTTGCGTCGGAGCGAACCTGCGGATCGGTCGTGTCGAAGGCCAAGGTGACCCGATGCTGGCCCGCAGATAGCGCCCGGTTGATGGCTTCAATGCTGGCCTCGATGTTCAAATCACGTCCGATGACGGCCGGCTTGAGCAAGTCCAACTGGCGGGTGTCGTCGTTGAAGATGAAGCGGGCGTTCTCCGGGTTGCGGGCCAGTTCGGGCCCCAGTGGTTCGAGACGCTGGCCGATCAGTGAGGCGTCGGCGTTTATCAGGTAAACACCCTGCTCCGGCTCGGCCTCAAAGTGCAGCATGGCCGCCAGCTCGGACGGAGCCAGCTCATCGGCCGGCTCGTCCTCGGCCGCCGCCAGCACGAAGGATTCGGCCAGCAAACGGTTGGCCACCTCGGCCGTCTCGGCCGCCGACAACACTATAGGCGGTGCTTCGCGCACCACCAGGTCAACCTGGCCATCATGTTGGCGCCATACCAACGGAGTCAGCGCCTCCAGGCTGGCGGCCAAATCGATCTGACGGCCCACCTGACCAGGCGTCGCTCGCACTTGCTGACCTTCGATGGTCAGTTCAGCCTCGATCGTTGGCCGGTCGACCTCGGCGGCCACCGATTGCAGGTACGCCCTGCCGGCTCGCTGGTCGAAAAGCACGATCACCGGTTGATTGCGGCCTTCAGTCCAGGCCCGCAATTGCCCGTCGAGCCATTGGAGCGGGCCGCCCTGGCGGCCAACGGCAAGCGCCGCCTCGGCCATCGCCGGGATGTCGATGACCACACCCAATTGCTCCGGCCGGGCCAACCATTGGCGGTTGCCATCGCGCAGCACGATCAGGCCCGACTGGGCGTAGGTCAACCGCTCACCCAAGGCCAACTCAATCTGCTGCCGGTTCATCCCGCTGACATCCAGGCCGGCGGCTTGCACGCCGGGCAGGGCCTGGCCCCAGAAAAGCAACCGTACCGCCAGCAGGAACAGCACAAAGCCGGCGGCGATCGAGACGGCGGCCGCCAGCAGCCCGAGCAGGGCTCGGAGCAGGAGTTGTTGAGGGTCATGCCCTCGCCGAGGTACTGCCTGTGTGATGTCCATAAGGCCCGGGCGGCGGATTATATCACTTGCAGGTTTGGTGCCTGGCGGCGCTGTGCTCAGCGCTGGAAATAGACCTCGATGCTGAACAGGTACAGAGGCTCGCCGCTGACCGGATCCAGTTCGGCGACGGCCAGACGGCCGAATTGTGATACCTCCAATACGACGTCGAGCGTCGCTGAAAAGGTCCCGATCGTGCCGTCGGTCCCGCTCGAAAGTTGGATAGCGGTCGAGGCGACGGCGGTGCCATTGCGGTCGATGGCCTGCACAACCAATTGCCCGTCACCCTCCGTCCAGCCCCCACCTTCGATTGGGATCGATCCCATCGGCAAGCGATCCCCGTCAACTGGTGACTGGATCGCTAGCCGCGACGGCCCCTGGTGACCCGGGCGCAAGCGTCCCGAGCCGGCCGTCAGCAACACCAGCTCCTGGGTGTAGCGCTGGGCCAGCCGGCCGTAGCGGCGGTCGAAAGTGTCGATTTGCAAGCGACCCAGATCGGCAACCTCGGTCTGTTCGAAGTTGAGAAAGGTGACAAAGCGGCCGGCGTTGCCAGGGAAGGCATACAGAATGGTGGTCTTCTCGTGGAGCAAGCGCCCATCGCTGGCAAGCAGCCGCAGCCGAACCCGCTCCTCGAAGCTTGGCCCGCCCCGGCCGACGACACGGAAACCGGTCAACACCTGCGAGCCAGGCCCCGGCTCGAACAGGGCGATTGGCGAGTCGGGCAGATGGACTGGCGGTGGTGCCGGTGTGACCGTGGGGCCCGGTTCGGGCGGCTCGAGCACCAGGGCGGGCGTGGCCGCCGTCAGCGGCGGTGGCGTGGAACTGACTGCCGCTGACGGCCTGGGGGATGGCGTAGGGCTGACCGCAGGCCCGGGCTGGACGGGCTCGGCCCGTGGGGCGCAGGCCGCCAACAACATGAGTGTGCCCACCACCAGCATTGGCAGGAGCGGGCGATCGGACTGAGAAGCGGCGGGTTTGCCCATCGGGCGCACTCAGTTGAGCGAGGTCCAGACCTCGAGCTTGGTGCGGACCCGCCGGATGACCTCGTCGGTGAAGTCAATGGTGCTGGTGTGCCCGCCCATGTCCGGCGTGGCTGTACCTTCGTAGAGTGTTTCGAACACCGACTCGTAGATGGCACGCGAGGCTTGGTTGGCCGCCGAAGTCCCGACGTAAGTCAGCAAGGCGGCGCCGGCCAGGATCATCGCCATCGGATTGGCCAGGTTCTTGCCCTGCAGCGCCGGCGCCGTGCCGTGGGGCGCTTCGGCCATCACCGTTTGAACTTGCAATGCCTCGTTGTCGAAGCTGAGCACGAGTGACTCCGAGCCGGCAATCGAGCCATACATCTGGAGCACCAGGTCGGATAACGTGTCTCCATCGCGGTTGAGCGTAGGGATAACCAACGAGTCGCCGGCGTTCTGCAACAGCAGGGCATAGGTGGCGTCGATCAACTGCGGGTCGTAGAGAACACTGGGGTGACGGGCGGCGGCAGCGTCCATCTCCTCCTTGAACATGCCCTCATAGACCGGGCTGACGGTGTACTTCGGCCCGCCAAACACCTTGGCCCCGCCGCGCTCGGCATGCTGGAAGGCGAATTCCGTCACCGACCGGCACGTGCGACGCGAGATGCGCTCGGTGCGAAAGGCCAGCTCGTCGCCGTCGGCGGCCGTCTCACGCCATTCCTTGGCCCCATAGGCTCCGCCGACGGCCATCCGCACCACAGAAATCGGTGCGTGCACGCCGCCGACGGGCCGGACATTGGGGATGCGGCGGCCGGTGCGCAGGATGACGTCGGCTTCGATCGCCTCGCGCAGCAGGGCATTCGGGCTGCCAACGCCATCCGGCTCGGCTGGCGTGATGGTAGCCGCCTTGAGACCCAGCCCGTGGCGACACATGGCAGCCGCCGCCTCGTTGACGACCTGGTTGCCACTGCGCTGCCGGTTAGCCAGGCTCAAATCGTAGCGTTCGAAGGTCAGGTCGACTTGCGAGACGCTCGAGTCGAGCACGCGTAGGGCTTGTTCGAGCAATTCCTGACCGGTCTGGTCGCCCTCGAGGACGACCAGCGTGGGATGCTGTCGATTGTCAACCATGGCTCACAGGGGACGGAGGCCGGCGCACTCAGGCACCGGTCCCCATTGCCCGCAGGCTGATTCCGAACAGGAACAGCATCACCAGGCCGTAGGTCAGGGCCGACCGGCGGTCATCGCGGCCGCCGGTGAGCGCAAAGACCGCAGGCACGGTCAACGCGGCGACGGCCCCATATAGCAGGTGGATGGTCCGGCCCGGCCGGTCGCCCTGCAAGTACATCACCACCCCGAGCAGCGCCTGGGCGACGAAGAGCAGTTCGCCGCTGGCCAAGATGCCCCAGTAGTTGCCGCCGATTGATCCGCGCCGGAAGTAGATCACCAGCCCCCAAATCCCAGCCACAGCGCTGAAGATCAGCATCGCTATGGCCAGCCGGCTGTGAATGTCCGTCAAGTTCATAACGATCCCATGCTCCTGGCTGGGTGCAGCTCAGGACAAGCCATAGATTTCGCCAAACTTGGTCCGCAGGTAACGCAGGTACGGTTCGGCCGACAGTCCTTTACCGGTAATGCGCTCGATCAGCTCGGTTGGCTTGAACTTGCGGCCATGCTGATGGATGTTGGTGCGTAGCCAAGCCAGCAATTCGTCGAATTGGCCGGCTTCGATCTGCTTCTCCAGATCGGGGATGGCATCGCCGATGAGTTCCCACCACTGGCAGGCAACCAGGTTGCCGAGCGCATAGGTCGGGAAGTAGCCGACCAGCCCGGCCGACCAGTGCACATCTTGCAGCACACCCTTGGCGTCGTCGGGTGGGGTGATGCCCAGGTACTCCTGCATCTTGTCGTTCCAGATCGTCGGCAGGTCATCGACCGGCAGGTTGTCCTCCATCAACGCCTTTTCCAGTTCGAACCGCAGCATGATGTGCAGGTTGTAGGTGGCTTCGTCGGCCTCAACCCGAATCAGCGAAGGCTCGACTTTGTTGACGGCGTGGTAGAAGTCGTCAAGCGACACCTGCCCCAGTTGGCTGGGGAAGACCTCCTGCAGCCTGCCGTAGAAGCGGACCCAGAACGGCCAGCTGCGGCCGACCAGGTTCTCCCACAGGCGGGACTGCGATTCGTGGATCGCCAACGATGAGCCATCGGCCAGCGGCGTGCGGGCCAGTTCGGGTTTGACACCCTGCTCGTACATGGCGTGCCCGGCCTCGTGCAAGGTAGCAAAAAGAGCGGACGGCAGGTAGTCCTCGAGAAAGCGGGTGGTGATGCGGACATCGTCGATGCCGAAGGAGGTGGTAAACGGATGGGCCGATTTGTCCTGGCGCCCCCGGTCGAAGTCGTAGCCAAACTGGCGGACGACTTCCTCGCCGAACGCCCACTGGTCGGCTTCGGGATAATGCAGGTGGAGCATCGAGTCGTCCGGCGGGCCGGCGTCGGCGATAGCCTGGACCAACGCAACCTGGTGCGTGCGCAGGTCATCGAAGATGGCTTGGACATCGGCTGCCTTCATACCAGGTTCGAAATCGTCAAGCAGCGGATCATACACATGGTCGTAGGGCTTGAAGAAGTCGGCGTAATCGCGGCGAAGTTGGAAGATTTCTTTCAGCTTAGGGGCAAATGAGCCGAAGTCGGATTCGGCCTTGGCCTTCTGCCAAGTCTGGTGCGCCAGCGAGGTGGCCCGGCTGTACTCGGCGACCCACTCGGCCGTGACCTTGCGCTGCTTCTCGTATTCGCGCCGGACCACGGACACCAGACGCGCCTCATCCGAATCCGCGTCGAGCTTGTCGGTTTCGCCCTGGGCCGCGTCGAGCGCTTCACCCAATTCGTTGCTGGTGAATTTGGTGTGCGCCAGACTGCTGAGGGTGGCCAGCTGGGCGGCTCGCCCTTCGGCCCCGCCCGGCGGCATCAGCACCTGTTGATCCCAGGCCAAGACCGAGCTGGCGGCGTTGAGGTCGTAGACCTCGCCAAGCAGCTTTTTCAGGTTTTCGATGTGGGTTCCCATGTCTCTTCCTTCAATCAGCTCGGCTCAAGGGATGCGCCAGCGTAGCTCGGCCCCCGACAGTGCCGCCAGTACTTCATCGGCGATATCGGTGGCAGCCCGTTGCTGGGCCTCGTGCGTTTGTGCCCCTAGATGGGGGGTGGCGATGACATGCGGGTGCAGCACCAGTGGGGTCGCACCCGGTGGTTCGCGGCGAAAGACGTCCAGGGCGGCGCCGGCAATATGACCGGTTTCAAGCCCGGCAAGCAGGGCCTCTTCGTCGACGACGCCGCCGCGGGCGGTGCTGATCAAGCGCAGGCCAGGCTTGGCGGCGGCAAGTTCCTCCGGCCCGAGCAACCCGCGAGTGGTGTCATCCAACGGCACGTGCAAGCTGACAAAATCGGAAGTTGAAAGCAATTCGTCCAGCGACACGGGCCGGGCGCCGCGCCGCAGGATCTCGGCTGGGTCGAGCGGCGGATCATGGCCGACAACGTCCATCCCCAGGGCAGCCGCTTTGGCCGCCAGGGAGGCACCAATGCGGCCCAGGCCGATGACGCCAAGCCTCTTGCCGTCCAGTTCCGTCCCCTTCATGCCTTTCTTTTCCCAGGCCCCAGCCTTCATGCTGGCGTCGGCCTGGGGGATGCTGCGCGCAAGAGCCAGCATCAGTGCCAAGGCGTGCTCGGCCACGGCGTTGGTGGTGGCCAATGGTGCATTGACCACGGTCACGCCCAGCTCGGCGGCGGCCCCAGTGTCAATGTTGTCGACCCCAACTCCGGACCGGCCCACGACCCGTAAGCGCGGCCTGCCGGCGGCCATGACTGCCCGATCGACTTGTGTGGCTCCGCGCACAATGAGCGCATCGTAGGAGTCGATCGCTGACAGGTCGTTGGATTCGACGACTTCTGCGTGGGAGCGCAGGCGTTCGACGCCGGCGGCCTCAAGTTTGTCGGCTATCAGGATGCGCCAGTCCATGCGACCTTCCGCGGCGGGAGCGAGCGCCGGCTGCATTG
>DASWJQ010000115.1:0-16355 GCA_036397095.1 Anaerolineales bacterium | reverse complement strand
CCTACGCGGTTCTTTCGTCAATCGACGCGACGGCAGACCGCAACCAAGCCCGGCCACGTGAGGCCCAAGCCTAACCGCGGCGGCCGATCCGATGGCTACGCCTTGCACATGTCCAACACTCCTTCGACAGGCTCCAGATTTCGCATGGGATTGCGGACCCTGTCAACCCAATCCCCAATCCTCTGTTTCTCTCTGTAAGTCGCCTGTAAGGCCCAACCGGACCCATTTGGCTCTATCTTGAAATGGGAGGAAAGTGCTGTCTATGAAACCCTGGGTGAAAGAAAACGGCACCAAGCCAACTCGTCGTGGACAGGCGATGGTTGAGTTCATGCTCATCCTGCCTTTGTTGCTGCTGATCATCTTCACGATTATTGAGCTTGGCCGTCTATTCTTCGCCTGGTTGGCGATCGAGAACGGGGCGCGCTTCGGCATTCGCTATGCCGTCACCGGTGAATTCGATCCTGCCTACTTCGATGACACGATCTGCGCCGATTTCTATTCCCCATTCGGCGAGACTTGCGACACGGCCGACGACAAGGAGAATGCTGCCCGCGTCCTGTCGATCCGAGATGCCGTCCGGGCGGGCTCGTTTGCCGTACAGCGGGACGAATCCGAACCCTGGTCCGACCCAGGCTACTTCAGCATCACGCTGTGCTCGACCCGTCCTGACCCTGGCTTCGTCTATTCCCCATCCAATCCTGACGAGTGGTCCATCGACTGGTCGTCGGACTGTGCCCCCTATCATGACGCCGGGGGTCCGGGCAACCGGGTGGTGGTCACGGCCGACTTTAATCATCCGCTGATTCTGCCCTTCTTGACCACCAATTGGCCTTTCCTGCATTTGACAGCCTCCCGTGAGGGTCGCGTCGAGCAGTTCCGAGTCTCGCGGGTGGTTGGCCTCGACCCGACGCTGGTCCTGCCGAGCCCGACCCCGCTGCCGACCAACACACCGACCAACACGCCGATACCATCGGCCACCCCAACGCAAACGGCGACCCCGTGCCAGGTGCCGCCTATCGTCACCATCATGGATCCACCGGATGGTTCGATCTACGGGCCGGGCAGTTATCTGCCATCCTGGGCCGAAGCATACGACCCGGACAATGTCGATCCAGTCAGTTGTGCCGGGGTCGGTAACGATGGCGATGGCATTGTCAACCTGGCCTTCCGCTGGGAGCGCTGGAACGGCTCAGCCTGGGTCTATGTCTACAACCACACCGAGAGTGTGGCGGGCTACTGCGGCTTCGGCGGGAATGGACCTTGCAGCACGATCTCGGTGTCCGCCGGACTTTGGCCGAACGGGGCCGTCATGGACATCGGATTACACCGCATGCTGGCCGGCGCCACCGATGACGAAGGTGTGTGGTCGGGCTGGCAGGAAGTTCAGTTCACCCTCAGCCCGCCGGCGACCCCGACCCCAACGCTGACACCGACACCCAGCTGTACGGGCGTCAGCTTTGGCACCTTCCAGTTCCTGAGCAACTCGCGCGTTCGCCAGTACATTAGCAACACAACTTATCCGGGACTTCAGGTAACTGGGGTCACCGTGTATTGGCCAGCCTTGCAATCGGCCAGCGGCGTCTACGGCTGGAGCGAGCGGGTCAATTACATTCGCTGGAACGGGACCAGCATCCGGACGGCCGACGACTACACGTCGTCTACTTCAGCCAATATCAACCTGCCGCGTAGCGTGATCGACGGCAACAACAACATCATTGTTGACTTCAACGGCGGCGCCCCCAGCTACATGTCCAGTGCGCCGGCTAACTTATCGTCGAGCCATTTCGGCTTCTCGGTGACCTTCAACGATTCGACCTGCAACCTGTTCCGGTCGGCCTCCGATGCCACCTTCCCCACGCCGACGCCAACTCGGACGCCATCCAATACTCCATTGCCCTCCAACACACCGCTGCCCAGCAACACGCCTACGCCGAGCCGCACCCCTACGATCACGCCGACGGCCAGCCGCACACCAACGCCGTCTCGCACGCCGACGCCTTCGGTCACATCGACGCCGAGCCGCACGCCGACGGCCAGCAACACGCCAACGAAGACCAACACGCCGCTCGCCAGCAGCACTGCGCCGCCGTCGGCGACCCCAACGCCAACGCATACGCCGCCTCCGTTCGAGTTCTAGCCCCCACCTAGGCTAGGATTCGTCAGCCTGACCCTCCCGGCAATGCCTCGCAGGCGCCGCGGCGGGTCAGCCGCGTGTTGGCGAGAACGCCCTTCGATAGGCACACGCTTCGATTGGCAGACGAACGAGGTGGGGACGTTGTATACAACGTTCCTGCCTGTGGATTGTAGTGAGGCTCTGTCTCCAATCCAGGGTGGGCGCAGTCCGACCGGGATCCAATCCAAACCGCGCCCTTCGAAATGCTCACGCTTCGACAGGCTGAGCGGGTTAGGGCGAACGCCCCCGCTGTTACACTCGACAGGGGGATGTAAGCTGCCTTTAAGCCGGAACCGCCGTTCGAGTTCTAGGCACGGGATCCCGAGACAGCCAGGGCAGGTGCCCCGGGCGCCAGCTTGTCGCCCACCTGGGCTGGACATACAATCATCAAGATGGGCAGCCAGACGATGATCCGGATCGGACGACGGGGCCTGCTGCCAGTTCTTCAAGCCGTTGGCGTGGTCGCCTTTGCCGCCCTGACCACGCTGCCGGCCGTGGCCGTCTGGCCGGATGCGGCCGCCCTGTTATTGGTCGCTCTGTCGCAGGCGCTGGTGCTGGTCGAACTCCGTCCACGGCTGATGACGGCCGAGGGCCCACAGCGCCGTCTCTGGCGTTTGCTCGTTGTGGCGCTCGCCATGTTGTCCCTGTCCATGATTTTTGAGGCCGGCTCGATCGTCCTGCAGGCCGCCATGCCGCCGACCCCCTCGCTCGGTGATTTGCTGCGTTTGGCTGGGTTTTTGGCAGCCGCCGCCAGCTTGAGCACGGTTCCGGTTTCCGACGACCCGCGCTTCGGCCGTTTGCGCGATCTGCTCGAAGTTGTCCTGATCGTGCTTGGAGCCTTTGTCCTTTTCTGGCTGACAATTGTGCGACCCGCCCTTGATGTTGGGATCGGTGATCTGGTGATGATCTTGTGGGCGGCGCTGGCGCCGGCCTTCGACTGGGTGCTGGCTCTGCTCGGACTGCGGCTGGCGTTGCTGAGCGACACGGCACGCGGGCGCCGGATGTACGCATACCTGGGACTAGCGTTTGCCCTGCGCCTGACGACGGACCTGGCCTTTGGCTACGCCTCTCTGTCGCCGGCGCGCATGCCGGGGTCGATCTTGCATCTGGGCTGGATGCTCACACCATTGGCGTTGTTGGTGAGTGCCCGCCAGCCGGCCCATGGCCCGATCGCCAAGGTCGAACAGGCCAGCGGTCCCAAGAGCCGGCGGCGCAAGCTCGCCGGCCGGCTAGCTGCCATCCTGCCAGCATTCCTGACCTACTTGATTGCCGGTTCGACATTGGCCGATTGGTGGCTGACGCGCCAGGTGAGCTGGCTGGGGGTTGCCGCCACGGCGGGACTGGGGCTCCTGCTGGTGGCCCGCCAGGGGGTGATCGCCGGCCAGGCAGAAACACGCCAGTACGCCAGTCTGGTTCAGGGTGCCGCCGACCTGGCATTTGTCGCCGACGAGCACGGCAAGCTGTTGTTGACCAACCCGGCGCTGCGACATGCGGTCGGGCTGTCTGCCCGAATCGAACCCGGTGAGTCGCTGTCCAACTTCTTGCCGCAAGCGGAAGCCGGCGAGCTAATTGAGCGGGCAATCCCGGATGGCTGGAGTGGTGAAACCGAACTGATCAGGCCGGATGGCACCCGGCTGCCTGTCGCCTTATCGCTGCGACCGGTATACGACGAACGACGCGACGCGCCATTGTTGGCGGCCACGGCCCATGATCTGACCGATCTCAAGGCGCGCGAGGACGAGCTGCGAGCGGCTTTGGACGAGGTCGCGGCTGCCCGTCTAGCGCTGGAAAACCTCAATCGATCGCTCGAAGCCAAGGTGCGCCACCGAACGCAGGAGTTGGCGGAGACGGTGGCCGACTTGCAGCGGGTCAACGAGGAACTCAAGGAACTGGATCGTCTCAAGTCCGAGTTCGTCACGCTGGTGTCGCATGAACTGCGGGGGCCGTTGACCAACATCCGCAGTGGCGTCGAGCTTGCCCTCAAGCGCGGCGTGGACCTGGCGGTGACGGTCGACGACACATTGGCCTTGGTGGCTTCCGAAACCGAACGACTTGTGAGTTTCGTCGAAATCATCCTCGATCTATCGGCGCTGGAAGCCGGCCGCTTTCCTCTAACGCTCGAGCCCGTCCCGATTCCTGTCCTGGCCCGCGCTGTCGCCAATCGCTTTCCGGCTGATGCCGGAGCTCGCCGCATCCACTTGGAGCTGGAAGCCGATTTGCCCGACACTCTCGGCGACGAGCGGGCGATCACGAGTGTCTTGTTCCATCTCATCGACAATGCCCTCAAATACGCCCCCGCCAGCCCGGTGCGCGTGATCGCCCGCCGCCAGGCAGACACCCTGCGCGTAGCCGTAGTCGATGATGGGCCGGGCATTCCGCCAGACGAACGGGAGGCCGTCTTCGATCGTTTCCACCGGCTGGATTCGAGCGATGCGCGCGAAGTCTATGGCCATGGTTTGGGCCTGTACCTGTCGCGGCGGCTGCTCGAGGCGATGGGCGGTGGGATTGAAGCCATCGAAGCCGAATCTGGCGGCGCAGAAGTGGCCTTCTGGCTGCCGCTGGCAGTTGTTCGCTCGCCGCTCCCCTAACACGCCCCAGGTTAAGAAGTTGCACTACAATGGAAGCAATCGGTGCGGGCCGATGGTCGCCTGGCGCCTCGACCGACAATACACACGGAGCTTGCCGGAGCGTCAGTGTGTCGGACGGCGGCACAAGCATAGGCAGCGGCTGCCCTGAAACATCCAGTCAGCGATCGCTGGGCTGACATGGAGGAACCGGTGCGTGCCAGCTAATATCTTGATTGTTGACGACGATCGAACGCTGTTGCGTTTCGTCGGCGAATACTTGAGGGAGGAAGGCTACCAGGTGGTGTCGGCCGATCGAGGGCCGAAAGCACTGCGGGCCTTTTTTGAATCACGACCAGACCTGGTGTTCCTCGACGTCATGATGCCGGGAATGGATGGCTGGGAAGTTTGCGCACGCATGCGGGAGTTGGCTGACACCCCGATCATCATGTTGACCGCAAAAACCGCCGAACAGGACAAATTGCGCGGCTTTCGACTGGGGGTCGATGACTACATCACCAAGCCGTTCAGTCTGGCAGAACTCGGGGCTCGGGCGCGGGCCATCCTGTCTCGCACATCGAACGATCGGGACCAGGATCCGCCGGTCCACCAGATGGGCAATTTGATCGTCGACATGGGGCGTCGCGAGGCGCGCCTGGCCGGTGAAGTGATGGATCTGACCCCAACCGAATTCCGCCTATTGGCCTGCTTGGCGCGCCGACCGGGTGAGGCGATTTCGCAGGAACAGCTCATTCGTGACGTCTGGGGCGACAACCGCAAGACGAGCGCCAGCGCATTGCGCCGGTACATCTGGTTTTTGCGGCAGAAGATCGAGAAGGACCCACGCCAACCCGCTCGCCTGGTGAATGTGCGAGGCTACGGCTACCGCATCGAAGCCTGAGCACAACCGCCTATTCGATTCCTGATCCGCGGCGTTGAGTGTAGGTTGAATGCAAGGTAAGCGGTAGAGCAGTTCAGCTTAAGATGGGGGCGAACAGAATGACTGGAACCAATCGCATGCTAATGACGGTTGAATCACGAGCGCAAGGCGGTGTTGTGAACGAATGGGGGAACGGTGTTGAGCTCCCTGTCGGCGAAGTTCTGATCGCCGATGACGATCCGGACTTTCGCCAGATGCTTGTGCACAGGGCGCAGCGGATGGGCCTTAACGTCTATGAGGCGCCCGACGGCAAGCAGGCAATGGCTGCCCTCGAGAAGCGCACCTACGATGTTTTGATTCTTGACCTGTATATGCCCAACCATACCGGCTTGGAAGTCTTCCAGGCCGCCCGACGCCGGGATCCAGAGGTTCAAGCGCTTGTGTTGACGGGCAATGCCAGTGTCGAGACGGCTGTCGAGGCCCTGCGTTCAGGCGCCTACGACTACTTGATGAAGCCGCTGGAGTCGTTGGCCGTCTTCGAACTCTCGCTGACCCGAGCGCTCGAGCACCGCCACCTGATTCGCGAGAACACCCGCCTATTCAAAGAAGTCCAACGGCTGGCGGTGACCGACCCGCTGACGGGTCTTTACAACCGGCACAAACTGAATGAATCTCTCGATGCCGAAGTCGAGCGTGGCGTCCGCTACCAGCGGCCGTTGTCAGTGATCATGATCGACCTCGATGACCTGAAGCGAATTAATGATGAGTTCGGCCATCCCGCCGGGGATCAGGTATTGATTGAGGTCGCTGAAGGCATCCGGTCGCAAGTCCGGCGTATCGATATTCCGACCCGCCTCGGCGGGGATGAATTCCTGGTCGTTCTACCCGAAGCCGACCAGACGATGGCAGAAGGTGTCGCCCAGCGTATCTCAGATCAGCTTACGACAGTCGATAAGAAGAACTGGGGCCCGGTCACAGCTAGCATTGGCGTGGCGCAGCTTCCGGGTGGGATCATGACGCCCGACGATTTCTTGGATCATGTTGATCAGGCAATGTACGAAGCCAAGCGAGCGGGAGGTGGGTGCATCCGGGTTGCCCCCTATGTCAACGGACGCTAGGTCCGTCCCAACCGGCGGCGGCCGGTCACCAAGCCGGCAGTGCGGCATGAAGGCGGGAAGCCTCGTGCCGTCCGAGCGCGCCACGCATGAGACATATGGGGCATACGACTGGGTAAGGCCCGCAATATGAGAGACACCAGCACGCCGGTTGCGTCAGGACCGGCCGGCCTACAGGGCGCGATCCGCCAGGTGTGGGGCCAGGTAATGGATGGCCTGTTTAGCTTGCGCGCCAAGCTGGTGTTGCCCTACGTCTTGCTTGTCCTCCTGTTGGCCTTTGGCGGCATCTACATCATCACCCGCCTGGTCACTTCCTCGGTCCGTGAGCGGTTCGTCAATCAACTCTATCAGGCTGGCCGGGTCTCGGCTGACGCTGTTGTCCGGACCGAGCAGGATCAGCTGAGCCTGCTGCGTCTCATGACCTTCACCGTTGGTGTTCCTAGCGCCATTCAGCGCAATGACAGTCAAGCGTTGACCAACCTGCTGCTTCCGCTAGCCCTGAATGGGGGCGCGGAGGCGGTGGTCGTGGTCAACGATCAGGGTCGTCAGGTGATGGGCATCATTCGGCCGTCGCCCGAGGAATCCTTTATCGCCACCCAAACCGGGGCCGATTTCTCCACCTACTATTTTGTGCAAAACGTCTTGGACGGGGAGACCGATGCGGCCGGCGACAAGTTTGTTGGTCTGATCGAGACACCCGAAGGCATCTACCTGTTCACTTCAGGGCCGGTGCAGGATCAGGACGGCAACCTGATCGGCGGGATGCTGGTGGGCACCCGGGCGGACACTTTGGCGCGAGAGCTCAAGTCTCAGGCACTGGCGGACATCCTGATGCTCGACCGGCAGGGCCATCTGGTCGCCACGACCTTTCCAGACCTTCAGGAAACCGCCCAACTTCGCGAGGAGTTGATGGCCTCTTTGAGTGCCGGGGGCACCAGTGTCCAGTTGGAGGAGTTCGAAATGTCTGGCCGGCCCTACCAGGCGGCCTACACGCCATGGATCGCACGCGAACAGATCATGGGCACGATGGGCGTCGTTCTACCCAGCAATTTCGTCGTATCGGCCGAAGCCACCAGCCGCAATCTCATCAGCCTGATCTTCGCGCTTGGGACCGTGGCCGTCATTGTCGTCGGCTACCTGATTTCCCAGAACATAGCCCGCCCGATTCTCCACCTTCGGTCGATGGCGCAGGCGGTTGCGGCCGGCGACCTGGAGCAAGCCTCGGGGCTCATCCGCTCCGATGAGATCGGCGATCTGGCCGAGGCCTTTGACGTCATGACGGCTCGGTTGCACGCACGCACCGAGGAAGCCCAGCAGTTGTATGAGGAAACAATCGAGCGCAACCAGCAGTTGGCCGAGATGTACGAACGCCTGCAGTCGGCACAGCAACAACTGGTGCAATCCGAGAAGCTAGCCGCCGTCGGCCAACTAGCGGCGGGGATTGTGCACGATGTCAAGAACCCGCTGGGCGTCATCAAGGGCATGGCTGAAGAACTGATGATCGACACGGATGGCCGGCCCGAGATGGAGCAGGGGCTCAAGATCATCCGGGACAACGCCAGCCGGGCAAACTTGATTGTCACCGATCTGCTCAAATTCGCCCGGCAATCCACGCCAAGCATGCAGCAACGTGACTTGCGAACGACGGTCGAAGGCTGCCTGCGCTTGACGGATTACTTAATTCGCAAGGGGAAGGTCGACGCAATCAGCGAGCTGCCCGACCAGGCTGTCTGGTTGACGTACGACTCACAGCAGATCGAACAGGTCATCATCAATCTGATCCAGAACGCCGTCCAGGCGATGCCCGAGGGAGGCGAGCTCATGCTGCGCCTCACAGACGGCGAAGACGAGGCAATGCTGCGGGTGGAGGACAGCGGCGTCGGTATCCCCAAAGAGAACCTGGTGCGGATTTTCGAGCCGTTCTTCACCACCAAGCCGGAGGGGCAAGGGACCGGCATGGGTCTAGCAGTCAGCTATGGCATCATCAGCCGCCATGGTGGACGCATTGATGTTGAGAGCTCGATCGGTGAAGGCACGGCGTTCACCATCTCGTTGCCCAAAGAAATCCCGGCCCAAAGCCAACTACACCAGTCCGAGGCCCTGGCATGAGTGGGGCGCGAGTCTTGGTAGTTGACGACGAACCCGACTACCTGAGCCTGATGAAGGCTCACCTGACTCGGCGCGGCTACCAGGTTGAGGGCGCCGCCAACGGCGTCGAAGCTTTGAGCTTGGTGCGCGACGGCCCACCCTTTGATGTCATGGTGGCCGATTTGATGATGCCCGAGATGGATGGTCTTGAGTTGTTGCGCCGAGCGCAGGAGCATGACCCGGATCTTCAGGTCGTTGTGATCAGCGGCGTCGGTACGCTCGAATCGGCCATTTCTTCGATGCGGATGGGTGGGGCTTACGACTACCTGCCCAAGCCGCTCGATTCGATACGTGACCTATCACTGGCCGTCGAACGCGCCGCCGAGCACCGCCGCCTGAGGCAGGAGCGTGAGCGCCTGCAGCAGCAAGTTGCCGCCGAAAGGCAGCGGTTGCAAGCAGTCATCGAGAACACGAAGGATGCACTGGTCTCGACCGACGTCCAGGGTGTGATTGCGGTCTCCAATCCGGCGGCAGATGAGCTCTTCGGCGGTCACGCACTGGCGGGGCAGGTGGCGGTTGAGGTGCTGCCACCGGCGCTCTCCACGTTGGTGCGGCATTGGCTGGTCATGAAGCCGAGGCGAGCTACCGTCACTGAAGTTGGCTGGCCCCACAGTCACGTCCATATGGTCAGCTTGACGCCAACCAGCCAGGATGGCAAAGGTGCGGGCTGGGTCATGCTGTTGCGTGACGTCACCAAAGCTCGTCGGCTGCAACAGCTGAAGATGGGGTTGTTGGCCCAAGCGGCGGACAGCCTGCGCCAACCTCTGACCGACGCGTTAGCTGCCTTGCTCACGCTCAATGAGCACGAGCTAGGAGGCGGCGAACCTGTAACGGGGGCCATCCAGCGGGCGATGGCTGATTTGGGAGAGATCCGCAGCTGGACCGACGAGATGTTGGCTATTGTCGAAATCGAGGCCGACCTGGCGGAGCAAGGGGACCAGGTGTCGCTCCAGGAGCTGACCGAGAGACAGGCAGGATTGCCAGCCGACGACTTGATCGCCGACAAGGGCCTGGAACTACAGGTTAAGGCGGACTCACCCCTCGACGTCCAGGTTGACAGCGCCCTGGGCGCCAAACTGCTGCGTCATCTCATCAATCAGGCAGCCTGGCGGGCCGAACCTGGCAGCCGCATCCGGATGGATCTGGAATCCGAAGATGATGAATGTTGGCTCATGGTCCGTGATGAGGCTGCTCCCTTGGTCCGAGGCGGCGGTCCGGAGTTGTTCGAGGCAGTGATGTCTGAAGCGGCCGATGGGTGGCAGGGTATTGGCCTCAGCTTGGCAATGATCAAAGCCACTGCCGACGCGCTGGGTGCCCAATTATGGGTTGCGAGCGGCAAGAAGCGCGGCAACACCTTCACCGTCGTTTTCCCGGCAACGGCCGGACCCGGTAAGAACGGGCAGGCAGGCTGACAAGATGCAGGCCGAGAGCGGACTGGACGGGCCTCAAGTCGAGGCGCAGCCGGAGGATCAGGAACAGCGGCGTCGCCGGATGGGTCTACTCGCCTGGCTGCTGATGGTGCTGGTTTCCGTGTGCCTGCTGGTGACCTGTGCCCAGTTGTCGGGGCGGGTGCTGCGCCAGCCCGAATCCGAGGTCGAGATCGGCTCGATGATGGAAGCCGACTACCGGCCCTGGGGATTCACGCCGTTTGGTCCGCTCAATCCAAGCATCCTGCTCGACATCATTCAGGACCTAAAGCTGAGCGGCGGCCTGATCCCTGGCGTTGTGGGCAGCTGCCTGATCCCAGGAACATGTGACACGGGCCCGTCCGCCCCCAGCGCGACACCGACTGCCAGCACGGCTCCGGGAACTGCGACCGTGACCCTGACGCCTTCGTCGACCCTCACGCCGTCGATTACGCCCTCGCCGACACGCACGTCGACTCCCGTGCCGACGTCCACGCCGACGTCGACGCCCACACCTTTGGTCCATCCGGCCAAGCTTGCCCAGCCTGAAGAGGTCGGGCCGGGAGTCAACACGCAGGTTCGCTTCACCATCGTGGTGGTTAATGGGAGTAACGAAACGGCTCAATTGCGCACGGTGGTGGATAGTCTGCCGTCCGGCATGACCTTTAGTTCGTGCGTGCCGAATACCTGCACGGTCAGTCCTGGGCTCGATGAAATCACTTGGGATCTGTTTATCGACATCCCGGCCGGTTTCTCCTATCAGCTCAACTTGTGGGCCGACCTGGCGGCGCCGGCCGGGGGAGGGGTACTCACCAATCAAGTGCTGATCCAGGGTGACAACTTCCTGGATGCCTACAATTGGCGCGACGTGATCGTGTGGACACCGACGCCGACTCCCACCAACACGCCCACCAATACGCCAACGCCGACGCCGACCCATACGCCGACTTTCACGCCCTCCATCACACCGACGCCATCCAATACCCCGACGCCGAGCAACACACCAACGCCGACGAATACGGCCACGCCTACCTTCACACCGACGCCAACATTCACTGTGTCGACCACGCCGACGCCGAGCCGCACGCCAACTGCCTCACGCACCTTCACGGCCACCAGCACGCCGAGCCAGACGCCAACGGCCAGCCATACTCCGACGCCGAGTGACACGCCGACCAACACGCCGACCTATACGCCCACACCAGACCTGTGCGCCGGGGTCAGTTTCGGCACATTGGACCTGACTGGTACCTTCAGCCGGGGCACCATGGAGGTCTATAACACCACCTATCTAGGCTTGCGGGTGACCGGCATTACCGTCCACTGGCCAGGGCTGGATGACGCCTCGGACTACTATGGTTGGAATGCGAACGTCGATTGGTTTGACTTCAACGGCACCAGAATCTACGGCGAAGCGACCAACAATGACGGGCTGTTCGATTCTGAATCGCCGACTGCAGCCGATAGGAACTTGCCGATTGCCATCCCAATGAGCGGATCGCCTTCGACCATCTTCGTCGATTGGGACGGCGCCGGCATCCCCGACCCGCTAACGGATCCGCCGTCAAACCTTACCTCCGACAACTTCGGCTTCCTGGTCGCCTTCAGCGACAGCGCCTGCGACTTGAGCCGATCGGCCGTAGGATGGAGCACGCCGACGCCGACGCCGTCAGACACGCCCACCCCAACCAACACGGCCACAGCCACCGCTACCGCCACGGCCAGCAATACGCCGACGGCGACCGCCACCAATACTGCCACGAACACGCCAAGCGTCACGCCGACGCCGAGCGACACAGCCACACCGACCGACACGGCCACCGCGACCAATACGGCTACGGCGACCCAAACCCCGAGCAGTACGCCGACGCCGACCGACACACCCACGCCCACGGCAACGCACACGCCGACGAACACGCCGACCCATACGGCCACTTCGACGATCACGCCGACGCCGAGCAACACGCCAACCCCAACACCAATCCCGCCGCAACTGTTCGTCGATGTCTCCGCCGAAGTAGAGTCGGCCGAAGTGGGCGATGAGTTCTACTTCACCTTGTCGTTTGGCAACCTCGGGCCGGGCGATGCCTTCAACGTTGTCGTCGATGGCAGCCTGACCTCTGCATGCAGCTACCGCGACGGCGATCCATTCCCGATCGACGTCGGCACGCTGGCCTGTGTTGGACCTTTCTGCGCCAGCGGCGTTCGTCAGATTTACGTGCAAGCCGAAGCCGAAGGCAGCTGCCGCTTGAGCGCCGACATCAGCTCGAGCAATGGGTTGCCGGACTCGGATGCCCACAGCGTGCCAGTGGCTGCGCCCGAGCCCCCCGCCGCATTCAGCCTGGGTGATCCCGAGCTTGAATCACTCGGCCCGCAGCCGAGCCCGACCGTGACCGCGACGGCCAGCCCAACCGTGACGCCAACCGCTAGCTCAACCTATACGCTGGTACCCACCGCCACATTAACAATCCAGCCCAGCCCGACGCCGACCTTCACGGCAACCAGTACGCCGCTTCCGACGTACACGGCAACGTTCGCCCCCAGCCCAATGCCGCTGGCGTCCGTGACGCCGACAGTGACGCCTGAACCCGTGCAAGGCGACGATCCATCGACGACAACGACGGTTCCCACGCCGACCGATGAGACTGCGGCCGAGGAATCGGTCGGCGAAACGACGCCAACCCCCGAGTCGGTTGGTTTCCAGGGCGGCTGGTTGATGGCGGGGCCAGAGTTGGACCCGTTGATGGCCAATCGCCAATTGCCATGGGATCCAATCAGTTGGCTGCGCTGGCTCCTCGCTCGGATGGGTATGGTCGAGCAAAACGTCCCGGCTCAGGTCGGTGCCCGATGAGTCCGCGGGTGATGGTGGCCGAGGACGAGGCCGACATGCTGTTCCTCATCGCCAGGCGCATCGAGAACCTGGGCCACGAGGTAACGCGAGCGGGTGACGGGGATGAAGCCATGCGCCTGATCCTGCGCAACAGTTTCGATCTGGTCGTGACGGATATCAACATGCCTGGCGCCACCGGGCTCGACTTGCTGGCCGAGTTGAAGAGCCGTGACCCGTACTGCCAGGTCATCATCGTGACGGCCAACGCCACCATGGAGAACGCCATCGAAGCGCTTAATCGGGGCGCCTTCAGCTATCTAACCAAGCCGTTCGATCACATCAGCGTGATTTCAAACTCCGTCGAGCGGGCGCTCGAGTATCGCCAGTTGCAGCTGGACAATATGCGCATGGCCGAAGCCCAGCGCCGGCGCGGCGATATGCTCGAGGACGAGGTCACCGACCGGGTGCGGCAGTACGGACGCCAGGAGCAGGCCTATCGCCAGCTGTTGGCCAAGCTCCCAACTGGGATCATTGTGGCCTCGAGCAACGGCCACTATCTGCCCCGCAACCCGGCCGCCGAACGCTGGCTGGCGCGCGACGAACAGTCGAGCGACCATCCGATCCGATCCTTCCTCGACCATTTGTCCACCCTCGACGGGCACGACGGCGAGGCCCGCATCCGCCTGGCGGGGCGCGAAGTTAGGCTGCGAGCGAGCAAGATGACGGCCGATGGCCCGGTCGTCGAGCGGTTGGTCATGATTGATGATATGAGTCAAATCAGCCAGGGGCTTGGCCAAGAGCTGGCGCCGGTCGTGGCCCAGATGTCACATGATTTGAATATGTTCGATCTGGACCAAATCTCCGATCCGGAGATCTTCCTCGATATTGCCAGGCAGGTTCACCGGCTCGAGCTGCTGTGCCTGTCGCTCGGTGTCGATCCAAACAGCTAACCACGAAGACGCAAAGAGCACGAAGGGGGAAGAAGGGGACACAAAGAATGCTGTCAGACTTCAGCTGTCAGCATGGTTTCCTTCGTGCTCGTAGCTTGATTCTCCGGGCCGTTCGAGCCTTGGTGGTTGGTCAGGCAGCGCTGGCCGTCGAGCGCCGGCGGAACCAGTTGCGCCACTCCTTGTTCTCCCACACCACCAGCAGGGGGGCGGCATTGAAGATCGAGGAGTAGGTGCCGCTGAACACTCCGATCAAGAGGATCGTGACAAAATGGCGGGTGGTCACCCCGCCCAACAGCAATAATGCCAACAACGTAAGCGCCACCGTCAGCTGCGTATTGATCGAACGGTCAAGCGTTTGCACAATCGAGTGGTTGACCAGCTTCTCGTAGCTCAAGCGGCGGTAGACCGTCTCGTTCTCGCGGATCCGGTCGAAAACCACGATTGAGTCGTGCACGGAGAAGCCGATCACCGTCAGCAGGGCGGTCAGGAATAGGGCGTCGACCTCCCAGCCGAGAAAGTGCCCCAGGAACGCCTCGACCCCGAGAACAACCGCCACGTCGTGCAGCATCGCCAGGATAGCGGCCACACCATAGCGGAAAGCGTGGTCGACATGTCGAAACGCCAGGGTGATGTATCCCAAGATGCCCAGCGTCGCCAAGCCAACAGCCATCGCCGCCCGCTCGGCGACTTCGGCCCCGACCGAGGGCCCTACGGATTCAAAGCGCAACACCTCAACCTGACTGCTGAAACGCTGCTCCATCGCTTCGAGAATGGCGGCTTGCTGGTCCTCGTCAATCGTGCGGCTGCGAATCACGACGTCGTGGTCGCCGGCGGCCTGCGCCAGGGGATCGGAGACTTCCAGATCACGGTAGAGCTCAACGATGTCGGCCGAGGGCGGGCGCTGGCCGGCATCGAAGCGCACTTCGAGCAGGCTGCCTCCGGTGAAGTCAATGGCCAGCGGCAAGCCCCACAGGGCCAGCCCAACCAGCCCCGGGATGATGATGATCAGCGACAGTAGGAAGAACCAGTAGCGTTTGCCGACGATGTCGAGCATGCCGCGCTCCTAAAGGCCGAACCAGCGCCGGTGGCTGGACAATTCGATGCGATCGAGTGTCAGGTGAAGGAAGAGCCGGGTAATGGTGATGGCGGTGAACAGGCTGACCACGACACCGATGGCCAGCGTCAAGGAGAAGCCCTGGACGATACTGGCGCCAAAAGTGGAGCCAAACCAGTACAGGATGAGGCAGGTGATCAAGGTGGAGAAGTTTGAGTCGCGTATCGATGGCCAGGCCCGAGAGAAGCCGAGATCAATGGCCTGGGTCAGGCTCTTGCCGGCCCGCAGCTCCTCTTTGAGACGCTCGAAGATGAGGACATTGGCGTCGACAGCCACTCCTATCGACAGCACGAACCCGGCGATGCCCGGCAGGGTCAGCGTCACGGGGATCAACTTGAAGACGGCAAATGTGATGACGGCGTAAATCAGAAGGGCTGCATCGGCCAACAGGCCCGGCAGCCGGTAGTAGAGCGCCATGAAGGCCATGACGACCAGCAGCCCAACCACGCCGGCGACGGCGCTTTTCTGCAGCGAGTCCTGGCCGAGGGTCGGCCCTACACTTTTGATCTCGACGACCTCGAGTGGGACGGGCAGCGATCCGTAACGCAGCTGTACGGCCAGCTGATTGGCCTCCTCAAGGCTGAAGTTGCCGGAGATCGAGCCGTTGCCCGAGGTAATCGGGACGGTGATCTGCGGCACGGAAATCACCTGTTTGTCGAGCACAATCGCCAAAAACCCGCCCACGTTGTCGGTCGTGTATTCGCCGAAGATCTGGCTGCCCTCTTCCGTCAATTCGAACGAAACAACGAGCTCGCCGGTTGGGTCCTGGCTGACCTGGGCGCTGCGCAGGGCACTGCCGGTCATCACGGTGTGCAGCAACGGCGCACCCTCATCCGAAGCTGGCGTTGCCCCGCTTGTCGCCGCCGGTGTCGGCTCGCTCGGATCGGCGGTCGCTGTCGCTGTGTTGGTTGGCCGCGGGGTCGGCGTCGGCAATCCAGCCTGTTGGTACTCCCAATCGGTGCGGATCTCCTCACCCTGCAGTGCCAGGGTCAGGGTGGGGTTAGCGACATCGATCTCGACAAATTCGAGCAGGCCGGTTTCCTGGACGGTGTCGATCGCCTGCTGCTGGTTTTCGACCCCCGGCAGCTCGACAAGGATGCGGCGGCCGCCGGCAACCTGAACGACCGGTTCGGTAACGCCGAGGGCGTTGACCCGGTTTTCGACGATGTTGCGCG
>DASWJQ010000114.1:0-3903 GCA_036397095.1 Anaerolineales bacterium | reverse complement strand
CCTACGGACCCATCGGTCGTCAGGCGTACCTGAAGGCGCGTTACAGCTACGATCTGGCCTTCCCGCTGACCTACGGGCTGTTCTTGGCATCGTTTGTCAGTTACAGCTTTGCCCGAACCTGGCCGGACCGGCCGGATCGCCGCCACTGGGCGGGTGTGGCTCTGAGTACCATGGTCGCGGACCTTGTGGAAAATGCGGCGCTGGCCCGCAGCCGGCGCTTGCCGGGGCAGCCCTGGCCGCCGTCGCCACCCTGGCTAAATGGATCCTGCTGTCGACATCCATTCTGCTGCCTGCCACCGGCCTGCTGGGTCTGCTGGCTACCGGCCCCAGGCGTCGCACGATTTGAGGGGCACGCGGACGCGGCCTGGCAGAGGCATCGGCTGCCTCAACCGGTGATGTCTGGTTCCGACGGGTATCTTCTGCTTCAAGGATGGTGAATGCTGTCACCTAAGCTTCCTCACCTTCAGGGCGTCACGCTGGGCCAACGCATTGGCCGGGGCGGGATGGCCGATGTCTACGTAGGAGACCACACCACGCTGCGGCGCCAGGTGGCCGTCAAGCTGCTTCACGCCCACTTGTTGGACGATCCCGATCTGCAACGGCGCTTTCGTGCCGAGGCCCGGGCCGTCGCCCAACTTCGCCATCCCCACATCGTTCAGGTCTATGACTTCGACGTGGCCAATGGCCAGCCGTATATCGTGATGGAATACATCGATGGGCCCGCCTTCGACCAGGTTCTGTTGGCCCATCGGCGGGCGCAGCAGCGCCTGCCTCTTGAAACCGTCGTCCGCCTGGTCGGGCAGGTGGCGGATGGGTTGGACCACGCCCACGCCCACGGCATCGTCCACCGCGATATCAAGCCTGCCAATATCCTGCTGCGCGCCGGGTCGGGGCGTGCCGCGACCCCTGCCGACAAGTTGCGGACCGCCGAGGCGGTCGTCACCGACTTCGGCATCGCGCGGGTAGCGCATGCCTCGGCCGCCACCTTGTCCGGCGCCCTGTTGGGCACGCCCGCCTATATGGCGCCGGAGCAGGTGCTTGGGGGTGCGGTAGATGCCCGAACGGATATCTACTCGCTGGGGGTCGTCGTCTACGAGGCATTGGCCGGAATCAAGCCGTTTGAGCCCGACGGCGAGACCCCGGCCGCCGTGCTCTTCCGCCATGTCCATGAGCCGCTGCCTGCCTTGCCACGGGAACCTGACCAGTTGCAGGAGGTGGTGGCGCGGGCGATGGCCAAGGACCCGGCCGATCGCTATTTGACGGCGGGTGAGCTATGGAGGGACTTACGGCGCGCCGCCGATGGGGGCCGCCTGCCAAGCGTGACCAACCGCCGGCAGCGGGCGGGCCTGGACACCCTGCGCCTCGAGGCTGGCCACGCGACGTCAGGCGGGGCGCAGCGCCGATCACGCCGCTGGTGGGCCGTAGCCGGTCTGCTGGTCGCCATTTTGGCGCTCAGCGCCTTGGGGCTGCGCAACCTGATCCTGGGCACGGCTGACACGCCTGGTTTAGCCCAAACCGAGACCATGGAGGTCACGGCAACCGGGCTTGCTGCCGCCACTGAGCCGGTTCAGGCGGCGGAGCCTGGACCAAGCCTCGGCCCGTCGCCGGTTGTCTTGGCCACACGCACGCCCGCCCCCACCCAGCGAGCCTCGGCGGCGCCAACCCAGCCTGCGACCGCCAGCGCGACCGCCGCAGCCACCAACACCCCGGCGCCCCCGCCAACATCCACGCCCTTGCTGCCGATCCTGGAGACCATTCTGCCGCCTTTGCTCGGCGGCTAGGGTGCTTGCCAACCGGTCGCGCCTCATTTCCGGGTCACCAACCGACCTCGGGGGTCCGAATTAGGACCTCCGAGGTCGCATAGCCATCGGTTTGACCTGCCCTCCAACCTGGGCTAGAATAGAACACCCGTTCTAGCCCATGGGGAGGCGTCGTGGGGCGTGGTGTTATCTATCACGAGACCGAATGCAAGTCCGCGATGAACCGCGTGGAGGGGATGAGCTTCCGCTGGAGCCTCAATCCATACCAGGGGTGTGCCCACGGCTGCCACTATTGCTACGCCCGCCGCTATCATGCCTACCGCCAGCTCGATCCCAGTAGCCAGTTCGCTTCCGAACTGTATGTCAAGACGAATGTGGCTGCGGTGTTGCGGCAGGAGCTGCGCCGGCCGTCGTGGGTCGGGGATCAGGTTGCCATCGGAACGGCGACCGATCCTTATCAGCCGGTCGAAGGCCGCTACCGGCTGACACGGGCGTGTCTGTTAGCACTGGCCGATCATGACAATCCGGCCAGCCTGGTAACCAAAGGCACCCTCATTGTGCGCGACACGGATATCCTGTCGACGATGGCGGCCGGCAACGGCATCAGCGTCGTCTTCAGTCTGACCACGTTAGACACCGACCTTTGGCAACGGCTGGAGCCTGGCACCCCGCCGCCGCTTCAGCGACTGCGGGCGATGCAGCGCCTTGTGGCGGCTGGCGTGCGTGCAGGTGTGCTGCTTGCGCCGATCCTGCCAGGCATCACCGATGGTCCGGCAAGCCTGGAGCAGCTGGTCGCAACGGCGGCGGATCACGGAGCCCAATTCCTCGGCGCACAAACGTTGTATCTGAAGGAGGGGACGCGCCAACATTTTCTGGGCTATCTGCGACAACAGCATCCGCAGCTGCTATCCACCTACGCAAGACTCTTCCCCGGTGCTTACGCCCCCAAGCGATTCCAACGCGAACTGAAGGAGCATGTGTCGCGGCTGAAGGAGTCGTACCAACTGGTCGATGCGCCGGCCCCGCCCAAGCGGGCCATCCAACAATTGACCTTCCTCCGATCCGACATTTGACGCCATCCGATCGCCATCTGACAGCCGACTGTAAGCTCGCCTGGGTCTGGGCTGGAGTAGGCTGGTCACAGGGCGCACATGCGCTGCCGGCCGGAGCCAGGAGTTCAATCAGGGATGGTCCAGCTGACCAGCACGCTGCTGAATCTGCTCAAGCCACCATATGGTTGGATTCTGCTCGTATTGCTCGGCATGCCATACTGGCTCATCTTCTTCAGTGTCTTAATGAGCCGCCTGTCCGCTTCTGAAGAATCCGGTGTCTTACGCCTGCGGCGCTTCGAGCCGAGCGGGGCGCTGGCCGAAAAGGATTTGGCCCGCTATTCGGCGCTCCTGACCGCTACTTGGCTCCTGGTGGTGGCTTTCAAGGTTTACCAGCAGTACTTTGTCAGCGTGCCGCTGCCCAACACACAATTGGGCGCGTTTGAGTTCGGCATGGGATTGTTTTCTCTTGCCAGTTGGGCTGCGCTGCTCGCCTTGCGAGCCCAATCCCGGCTGCAAGCCTAGCCCCCTTTTGCCCACTGGGGGATCCTTGCGCCGGTTGCGCGGCATCCCCCTATCTCCTCGGTCCGGCCAGTTCGCCCCCATCTTTCACTGAAGGGAATGCCTTCGCATCTCTACGCCTGCCTGCAACCCACCATCAAAGGGGATGGAAACGGTTTGCGGCTGACGCGGCATGTTCCCTTCCCGGTAATGTAGACAGTTCGCACCCATCTGGGGCCGAGGCCCAAGTCTTCTATCTATCTCCCCCCATGCAGCTCCCCCCTCAAGGGGGGAGCCCTGGGGGCGGGGATGTAGTGCACCCCATTTTCTGGACACATGGGAAAGGGGGAACGTATGATGTCCAGAAGAGGAGTGCGAAGATGGCGAAACGTCGGCGACGAAGCTTCAACTCTGAGTTCAAGGCTAAGGTCGTTCTCGAAGTCCTCACGGGTGTGAAGAGCGGAGGCGAAGCCTGCCGGGAGTATGGGATCCGTTCACAGCTACTGTCGAAATGGAAAGCGGAGTTCCTCGAAAACGCGGGCAAGGCATTTGAGGAGCCGAGAGGTCTGCATCCCGAGGATCGGGCTCGGATG
>DASWJQ010000113.1:0-13896 GCA_036397095.1 Anaerolineales bacterium | reverse complement strand
GCCGCTGCTGCCGCTGTTCTTCTTCCTGTCGGCCGTGACCGTCGGCCTGGCCATGGTGATTATCGAGGCCTCGCTGAGCGCCCGCGCCTTCAAGCGGCCCCTCGAGCTGAGTCTGTTGAGTCAGCTGGCCCGCGCCATTCCCTACCTGCTTGGGGTATATCTGATCGTCCGCCTGGCTGACTTGGCCGTCGCCGGCGAACTGGCCCTCACCGTGCAGCCCACGCAATTCGCCCTGGTCTTCTGGGTCGAGCTGCTGATCGGTTGGGTGGCGCCGCTGATTTTGCTGGCCAACACCCGCCTGCGGCAGCAACCGAAGTGGCTGCTGGCCGGCGCCGGTCTCGTCATCCTGGGCGTGGTCCTCAACCGCTTCAACGTCAGCCTGCTGGCGCTCGGCCATCTGACCGACCAACCGTATTTCCCCAGCATAGGTGAATTCGCCATCAGCCTGGGGATTATCTCGGCCGGTGTGCTGGCCTTCGCCCTGGTCGCCCGCCTGTTCCCGCTCTTTGACGGCGAAAGAACTGGCACTCAAGAGACGATCGCGCCGGCAACCTCGGGCAGTCCGGCCGGATGACGAGGCTGGCATGGATCGGTTGCCCCGACTGACGTCTCGGCTGCTTCCGTCTGTGTTGGGCTCAAGCCGTATTCGCCCGGCAGTCGAAATGCAACGGAGCAAGCACCTCCGATGAACCCGCCGCGCAATCGACCCAACTTCTTTGAGCACCTGCATCCGCCGTCCATCCCGGCCGAGCAGGCTCGTTTCCGCTATACCTTGGGCCTGGGCGGCCTGAGCGTGTTCTTTTTTTTGGTATCGGCCGTCAGCGGCGCCCTGCTGCTTTTCTACTATTCGCCGGATGCCGCCAACGCCAACGCCTCGATCCAGCTCATCCAATACCATGTTCCTTTCGGCTGGCTGGTCCGCGGGCTGCACTATTGGTCTTCGCAAGCTTTGGTCGTGGCCGCCGGGCTGCACCTGCTGCGGGTCGCCCTGACCGGTGGCTTCCGGGCCGGCCGCGGCTTCAACTGGCTCCTCGGGCTCGGCTTGTTCCTGGTTCTTCTGGCTGCCAACTTCACGGGCTACGGCCTGCGCTGGGATCGTGCCATTGGCCCGGCCCTGCTGGTAGGGACCAACCTGCTACGACTCGTGCCCTTGCTCGGCGATTCACTGTACGCGGCCGCCGTCGGTGGAGCCCAACTGGGCGAGGCCAGCCTGCTGCGGCTGTATGGCTGGCATGTTTTCGGCCTGATGCTGCCGGCGGCCATCCTGGTGGTGTGGCACCTGTTCCGCCTGCGCCGGGATGGCGGCATCGCCCACTCACCGTCGGCAGGACAACAAACGGCCCGAATTGCACGCCGCGAACTGGTGCGCCGCGAGCTGCTGGCCATGCTGTGGGCCGGCGCCGGACTCGTCGTGGCCGCCTCGCTGGCACCGCCGGCGCTCCAGGGGCCGCTTGACCCCGTGCAGCTGAGTGCCGACGCCAGCGCGCCCTGGTTCTTCCTCTGGGTCCAGGAACTGCTGCGCCTGGGGGATCCCACTTTGATGGGCATTGGCTTGCCGCTGGCAGTTCTCCTACTGTTCGCCCTGATTCCGTATGGCCTCGATCGCGGCTTACACCTGGGACGCTGGCTGCCGGCCGACGGCCGGTTGGTCCAATCGCTTGTCATCGCCCTGTCAATTGCCTGGCTCAGCCTGACGCTCATGGGTGCCTTGCGGTGACCGGCCACCGCTGGACCTGGTTGCTGGCGGTCGGACTGCTGGCTGCCGCTGCCGCCGTTGCCGGCCTGCGCCACAGCCTACCGGCCTACGCCGAGTACGGCGCCGAGGCGCCTGTGCCCCTTGTGCCATCGATGACCGGACAGGCAGAGTACTGCCTGACCTGCCATCAGGGCATCGAGGCGATCAGCGCCTCGCACCCAACGGAGGCCTTTGGCTGCGTCCGATGTCATGGGGGCCAGCCGTTGGCGTTGGAGAAGGAGGCCGCCCACAGCGGGCTGCTCGGAGGTGGCAACCCGTCCGATTTCACGGTGGTTGAAGCCGCTTGCGGCGGCGCCGAGTGCCACAGCGGTCCGGCTGACCTCAACCGCGATCACATCCAACGCTCGACCACCAGCCTGCAGGCGACCTACGCCAGCGCCATTGCCGCTGTGCGCCGGGCGTTTGGGGCCCAGACCCAGCCGGAAGCACACCTCGGGATTTCGGCCGTGACCGATCCACACATCACCAGTTCGACGGGGCTGGCCGATCTGACTGCTTTCTCGGCATTGGCCGCCGGGGAACCAGCGCCAGTCCAGCTTTTCGGGGAACGCTGCCTTTCCTGTCACCTGCAGGCCGAGCCACTGCAGCAACCAGGATATCAGTGGCTGACCGGCTGCGCTGCGTGCCACGCCGTAACCAACTGGCAGGGGACGTACACCGGGGAGGATCCGACCATCGACCGGACGGAGGCTGGCCACGCCGCCTTCCACCAATTGACGACGGTCATACCGTACGCTCAGTGCGACACCTGCCACAACCGCGGCAACTACAGCCTGGTTGACATGACCTTCCACGCCCGCACCGATCTTCCACAGGATGGCTCGGCGGGACGCGAAGACGCGTACTACCAGCCAATCGCCCAATACACGGCCTGCGAGGTCAAGTTGGACTGCATCGACTGCCACCCGGCTGCCGAGGCCATGGGCGACGGCGATCTGCACAGCCAGATGGACCAGGTCCAGACGGTCGAGTGCCGGACATGCCACGGGACGCCCAGTCAACTGCCGCTAACCCGACGCTTGTCGGCTGACACCGACCCGGCCTTGCGTCAGGCCAGCCTCAACTCACACGCCAACCTTGCCCTCGGTGATACCGTCGTGGTAAGCCCGGCTGGGGATGCGCTGTGGAACGTCCAGCAGACGGGTCCAACCGTGTTCGCGTTGACGGCCAAGGTAAGCGGCCAGAACTACATCGTGCCGCTTGTTGCCGGGTCGGGTTGCGAACAGGATCCGCAGGAGCAGAGCTCGAGCGCCTGCCATGCCTGCCATGCCGTCGAACACGATTGACCCGCGGCCTTCCTTGGCACGGCGCGGCTTCCTCGACCTGGCCGGGCGCGGGCTGCTTTGGTTGATCGGCGGGGCCGCGCTGTCGGCCCTGACCCGCTACTTGACCTATCAGGAAACGGCCGGGCCAGGTCGCTGGCTGACGCTGGACCATTTCGAAGACTACCCACACGGAGGGATGACGCTGGCATCCGAAGCCGGCGTCGCAATCTACCGCCAGGCGGATGGCTTCTTCGCCCGCTCACTCACCTGCCGCCATTTGGGCTGTCACGTTCAACAGGCGGACGGCGGCTTCGCCTGCCCGTGCCATGGGAGCCGTTTCGATGGTCTGGGCCGTCGGCTGGCTGGACCAGCGCCATCGGATTTGGACGGGCTCAGGCTGGGTTACGACGACGACGGCCGGCTGGTACTTGACCGGCTGTCCAGCGTTGACGCCGGGTGGCGATTGCCGCTCCCGGCGAATTTGGCCGCTGAACCGGGTGCAGCCCGGGATCGCGAAGGTTGAAAATGGCTACCATACTTCCCCTGGAAACCTTGTTGGCACGGACGGCCGAGCGGCACCATCACTTATGCCCGCGCCAAGTCCTTGGCGTTCGCATGGGCATGCTGGCGGCGGACGTGCTGCAGCTGGGGCTGCCCCAAAGCGACAAACGCCTTTTCGTCTTTATGGAGACGGATGGCTGCACCTCCGATGGGGTGGCGGTGGCAACCGGCGCCTGGGTGGGGCGGCGCACGATGCGTATGGTCGATTATGGCAAGGTGGCCGCAACCTTTGTTGACACGGAAACCGGGCGGGCGATAAGGATCTTCCCCTCGCCGCAGGCCCGCCAGCTGGCGGCGCAAGCCGCACCCGAGGCGCCCGACCGCTGGCACGCTCAGCTGATCGGCTACCAGCGCCTGCCGGATTCCGACTTGCTGGTCGTCAATCCGGGCCGCCTGACTGTCGATCTGCCGGCCATCATCGGCCAGGAAGGCGATCGTCGGACATGCTGGCAGTGCGGCGAGGAGATTTCGAACCAGCGCGAGTTAGAAATCGATGGCCGGGTCTGGTGCCGAAGCTGTGCCGGCGATCGCTACTTCGTGGCAAGCACAAGCGATCCGTTCCGGCGGGGGCAGTCGGTTGTAAGTACAAGCGAGTTCGAGGAGGCTACGACCTGTTGTTCGGCGGCTGCCTGAGCCGTTCTACGATCCAGGGAGCTCCGCCAGGATGCGTTCCGCCTGTGCCAGGTCGTCGGGCGTATTGACGTTGAAAAAGCTACGCCCCGCGGGGTCCAGTTCCGACAGCTCAGGATCATCCACCCGGCGCAGCTCAATGTAGCGATAGAAGCTGCTGACCCTCTGCTCCCCTTCGTCCACCAACCGACGGATTGCAGGCAGACACGATCGCCGGTAGACGGCCAGCATTGGTTCTGGTTGACCGTTGCGAAAGGGGACAACCGCCTGCTGACCCTCCGCCCGGGCAAGCAAACCGGCCGCCAGCGCCGGCTCGACAAAGGGCAGATCACAGGCGACAACGAGCACCGGATCCCCTTTGGCCGAACTCAGTGCCGTCGCCAAGCCCGTCAGCGGGCCGCGCCCAGGAGCTTCGTCGGAAACCGTCCGCACGCCCAACGGAATATAGGATTCGGGGGCGTTGGTGGTGATCAAATGATCGTCCGCCAGGTCGGCCAGCCTGGACAGGACGTGCCACACGAGCGGCCGTCCGCCGAGTTCGACCAGTCCCTTATCAAGCCCCATCCGGCTCGATTGCCCGCCGGCCTGGATGGCCAAAGTCACCATCAGTGCCCCTCTTTGGTCAGGTACTTGGCGCCGACATCACTCCTTACGGAGAAACTACGGCAGATGGCCGGATGCGCTTCCCCTGAGGCTCGAAAGCAACGCCGTCGACATCGGTCATGACTTTGGTCCGTGTGCGCACAGCATAGCGCCGAAAGATGGCCATGATATGGCGCAGGGCCCCCCAGGGGAGCAGTGACATTGCCTACCATTACAGCAATCCGACAAAGCCCCAAGGGGCGAAGTAGAGCCGGACCAACAGCCGGCTTCGACTTTCGGCCGCACTCTCGGTCAACAGGGCCATCCAAGCCGCGCCACCGACATGCCGAACGGCCTGCAGACGGAGTCCTGCCGTCAGCTCAAGGCAAACCACTCGCTAACCCTCCACGTTATCGTCAATCCGAAGCCCGGTCGGTTTGCGCCGCGGCCGGATCGGCTGCCGCCCGCTGAGGCCGTCAACCAGTCGGGCCAGTAGAATTCCGGGCGGCGGCACCAGGCGCCAGCCGGTGGGTGCGCCGAATTCCGACAATTATTTGAACGACTCCTGATCTGAGTTGTCGCGCCCGTGAAATCCGCTGGCCCCGACCATGCTGTGAATCAAATAGTAGGAAGACTGGACACCGTTCAAGGCTCGCGCCAGGCTGGCTAGGCTGAGGGCGTCGGCCGGCACGACCTCAACTTGCGTAAGCCAGGCTTTGTGCGCCAGGCGGCCCGGGATGCGCACCATGACGCGCACATCATGACCCAGAGCCAACAGACGCGGAATGAGCCGTCCGCCAACATGGCCGGTGGAGCCGGTGACGAGGATAGGGCCCCTTTCTTGCGGGGCGATTGGCACGCCCATTGTGCTGCTCCCAGTTGTCCCCCCTGGTGGTTTGATCTTAGCATCGGGCCGACAGATCCGGACGGTGGCAGCGGCGATGGTGACGGCTATCCGCTATCGGCAATGCTCAATGTCACACGCGACAACCGCCGTGCATGCCAATCGGCAGTTCTTCCAGAGCTACAATGCGTCCGGTCCGACCGTAAATTCAACCGCAGTAGTGGAAGGAGACGGAAGGAATATGGCCAACATGTCCGCCGAGATACCAACTGGCATGGCACCCGACAGGCCGACGATCTGTATGTATCACAATGACCCCGACGGCTGTTGTGCTGCGGCGGTCGTCCGGCGCGCCTTCGGCCCCAAGCATTCCTACCTGGCGATGGAGATCGGGGATTCGGTGCCCTGGAGGCAAATCGAGAGCGCCGAGCAGGTCGTGCTTGTCGACTTCTCCTTGGCGACCGACGACATGCTCAAGCTGCGCGACGGTTGGCGCTTTGTGTGGGTCGACCATCATAAGACCTCCCTGGCCCGGCTCGACGAGCTGATGGTGGCGGTGCCCGGCAAGCGCACTGTTGACGAGGCCGCCTGCGTGCTGACCTGGCGGACTTTCTTCCCCGACCAGACCGTGCCGCAGGCCGTGCTTTACGTTGGCGACCGCGACATCTGGCGAAACGCGCTCGCCGAGACCCCTGCCTTTTGCGAAGGTCTGTATCAGGCCGATTTTGGCCCCGAAAACGACCCGTTATGGCAGGCGCTGCTCGACGATGACCCAGCGGCGACTCAGCGACTGATTGCGGAAGGTGGGATCCTGTACCAGGCGCGTATGCGGCAAATCGCCCGGGTGGTGCGGGACCACGGTTTCGAAACAACCTTCGAGGGCTTTCGCACGCTGGCCATCAACGATCGCGGCAGTGGCGACATGGGCGAACAGATTCGACGCGCCGGCTACCAGATTGGCTATTGCTATACCGAGGTGATGAGGGCGGGCCGGCTGCAAACAATCGTCACCCTGTACTCCAACCAGGTGGATGTTTCCGAGATCGCCCGAAAATACGGCGGCGGGGGTCATCGTGGCGCGGCCGGGTTCCAGTTCGACCGCGCCGGCGGGCCCTTTCCGGAAGGCAGCCAGGGCGGGTAGGGAACCCGTCCGGCGTGCCGGAGCCGGCGGCTCAGGGTCCAGGTTGAAGCGAAAAGTCGGCCACAATCGGAAGATGGTCGAAGTAACCGGCCGAGGCGACCAGCATCACGTCGTCCCATTGCAAACTATGGCGGGCGAGCGCGGCCTCTGTCATCAAAGCGGTATTAAATACGAAGGCGTTCTCGACCTGCAGGACCGAGTCGGTATAGAAGATCCGGTCGAGTACGCCAGGGTTGAGCGGCGAGGCGTCCGCCCGCCAGGTGTAGCGATCATCGCCCAGGTCGTTGTGGGTGGGCAGGGCATCGGTCAGCGCCGTGCCGTCCCAATCGGGCGACCAATCCGGCCCGTAGCCCCCTTCATCGTGAATGTCACCCTGCAGCAGCGTGATGCGCTGGCGCGCCGGATCGGTGTCATAGATATTGAAATCGCCTAAAACCAGATACGGCGTGCCCACCGCCAGGTCGGAACCGCCCTGCCCGCTGGCAGAATCCCGCAGATGGGCCATGATGGCATCGGCCTGCCGTACCCGCAGTAACACATCGCCATAGGTCCCTCCCGATTTGAAATGGGCACAGACCATATACAAGTCGGTCGGGCCGAAGACCTCATCGGGCAGATCGATCAACGCCGCCGCCTGATCGAGTATTGGCAGGATCGTCCGCGTTTGCAGTTGGTAGTCCTGTTCGACGAGTCTGAAGGGCGAAGCGATCAACGTATCGCGCACATGGACCGCCTGCCATGACTGCTGGCCGGCGCTGACGTGGGTGAGGAAACTAGCCAGATCGTCCTCCAGCCTCCGCTGGTTGATCTCCTGAAGGCACAAGATGTCTGGTTGGACGGCTCGCAGGATGCGGGCAAACGCCCCCTGTCGATCGAACTCGCGCAGGTCATGGCTCAGGGGATCATCCGCCGGGAAGATCGAATCCCAATGCACGTTGTACGTCATCACCCGAAGCTGAGCCTCTGGCGGCCGCTGTAAGAAGCCATCGTAGGCGCTGCGGGTCGCCGTAGGGGTTGGCGCTTGGGTAGGCCGGCTTGTCGCCGTCGGGACCTGGGCCGCGGGCTCCGTATCCGCCAGGGCCGGTTCGGCAGTCAGCGCGTTCGACCGGGCGCAGCTCGCCAGCGTGATGGCCAGCAGCAGCACTGGCCAACGCAGCCACCATCTGGAGACCGCAGTTGCCGGGCTTACAGAAGACATGCCCCTATCCTAAACGAACCTCCCACCGCTACGCGGTGGGAGGTTGTTAGTTCCGGAAAGAGCGTTTAGGTTACTCGGTTTCGGCGACCAGATCGGCCGCCGTCTGATTCAACTCCTCCAGGATGGCGATCACGGCCGCTTCATCTTCAGCGTCGAGAACGGCGAAGTACGCATCACGGATTGCGCCGCGCACTGCACCGTGGGCGGCCAGGTTGGGCTCAGCCTTGCCCACTTCGAGCAGAGCCAGGGCGGCGGCCCAAATCGCATCCTCATCCGCCCGGGTGCCGACATCGGTCGTCGTCTGGGACGGGAAGTACCCGGTGTAGCCGATCCATTCGGACTGGGTCTCGGCGGAAGTCAGGTACTTCAAGAAGATCCAGCTGGCCAAATCCTGATCGGGGTTAGTGCTGACGATGCCGATCATCTGACCGAAGGCGTCCACGACCTGGGTGCCATTGGGCCCAACGAACGGGATGGCGCCCCAGACGTCTGCATTGCCGACCTCATCCATCGCTGCTTGCTGGAAGGGCTGGCCGGCGGTGGAGCTGGTGGCGAAGATCGCCTGGCGGGCGGCGAACTCAGGATTGGGGAAGCTCGGCGTAAACAGGATACAGCCGTTGTCGGCCAGGTCCTTGAAGTACATGGCGACGGCCAGTGCTTCTTCGCTGTTCAAGTTGTAGCCGGTTCCATCCTCACTGATGATTTCCCCGTCGAAGGCCCAAATCCAAGGCGAGACCATCGAGGCATCGGGGAAGTACACATAGCCGCCGGTGCCATCGTTGTCGGGGTTGTCATCGTTGTTATTGGCTTCCGCCGCTGCACAGGCCTGCTCCATGAACTCTGCCGACGTCGCCGGCGGTCCATCGAAGCCAAGCTCTTGCGCCCACGTGTGGTTGTAGAAGATCACCTGGGCCGACTGGTGCATCGGGATGCCGACCTGGGTGCCGTCGGGCAGCGTGCCTGAGCTGTAGGGACCGGCGTAGATGGCGCCCAGCTCTTCAGCGGTCAGGCCGTAGACCGGGTCCTCGATGAAATCATTGAGGCCCCGGATCACGTCCAGGCCGTGCCAACGCACCAAACCATTGGGGAAGCCCATCGTCATACTGGGCAGCTCGCCGGTGGCGATGGCGCCGTTGACAGCCGTCTCAAGCTCACTCTGGCTGCCCTGGGCGACCGCTTCAACTGTGATGCCGTACTCATTCTCGGCATTGAACTGGTCGACAACGGCCGTCATGCCGTCCAGATTGGCGCCACTGCTCATGGCGTGCCAGAACACGATCGACTGGCCGGTAGGATCGCCCTCGAGCATCGTCTCAGGCCCGGTCGGCTCCGAGGTCGGCTCTACCATTTCCTCCGTAGCCGGAGGCGGCGGTGGTGGCGGCTCTTCCGTCGCCGGCGGCGTTCCGGCACACCCAACCAACAGCGCCGGCAGCACCAGTGCTACTACCAACGCATACTTCCAACTTGCCCGCTTCATATTCTTCTCCTCTTCAAGACCTGCGGTGGATCAGTTTGCGAACGTGCAAGTAATCGATTCAGTGGTGTCTCCAGTCTTAATCACCTCCTGAGGGCGGGTTATCGGTAGTTGACAGGCAGGACCAGCGGCCAGCTGGGATGGTCATCCTTTGAGACCGCTGCGGGCGATGCTCTCGGTGAATTGCTTCTGGGTGAAGAAGTACAGAATCAAGATTGGAATAATGGTAATCGCCGAACCGGCCGCAACCAGGTGCAAGCGGCTGCCTTCATCCGATACGAAATTGTACAAGCCAACCGAGATGGGCAACCAAGTGTCCGAATTGGTGACCAGCAGGGGCCAGGCCAGAGCGTTCCAGGTTCCGATGAAGGATAGAACAATAATAACCATCAAGGGCGCCGTCGACAAAGGCAGCACAACCTGAAGCAAGATGCGCATATGGCCGGCACCGTCGATCCTGGCCGCGTCGAACAATTCGTCGGGGATCTGGGCAAAGAACTGGCGCAGCAGGAAGATCGAGAACACACTGCCCATGAATGGGATGGTCAGGGCCGGCCAATTGTCGATCCAGGGGATCGGACCCACCCGCCCGAGCCAGGTGACCGTCAGCAAGTTGGGAATCATGGTGACCATCCCCGGGATCATCATCGAGCTGAGCAGGATGCCGAAGATCAAGTCGCGACCCGGGAATTCCATCTTGGCAAAGGCGTAGGCCGCCAGGACCGTGACCACCAACTCACCGGCCAACGTGATCACGGTGATGATGACGCTGTTGACCATGAAGTGGGAGAACTCAGCCCCGGTCCAGGCCTCGATGTAGTTTTCCAGGTGGAAAACCTGGGGGACAAACCGACCCCCGATGGCCTCGCCGAGCGTCATCAGTGAGGTGCTGATCAGCCACAGGAAAGGCACCAGGGAAACGGCCGCACCTAAGAGCAGAACGGCATAGCTGCCAAGCTGACGCAGACTGATGCGCGGCGTACTCACCGACAGCCTGGCTTGTTGCTCTTCGGCCTCGGTGTATTCGGGCGCGCCGGCGGCGACGTCAGCCATAGAACACCCGCGATCCTTGGATCCGGTTGTTGAACAGAGTCAGACCCAGAATGATAGCGAACAGCACGAAGGCCATAGCTGAGGCATATCCATAGCGCGTCTTGACGAAGAACTCCTCGAAGATCACCACACTAATTGTATTGAGGGTCCCAAGCCCGGAACCGACCGAGCCTCGCAGCAGCCAGATCGTGTTGAACGCCTTGAAAGTACCCATCACAGCGATCAGGGACAAGAAGTAGGTTGTCGGTGAAAGCAGTGGGAAGGTGACAAAACGGAAGACCTGCCACTGATTGGCGCCGTCGATTTCGGCCGCTTCCGTCATCTCGCGCGGAATGTTGCCTAAGCCGGCCAGGTAGATCACCACGTTGTAGCCGACGAATGTCCAGATAGACAGCATAATGACTACTGTCAGCGCCTGGCTTGGTCCGGTCATCCAGTTCGCCAGCAACGCCGACAGATCGTTCGGGAGCCAGCTAGGCAGGATTGCCTGTGGGTAGCCTTCCAGGCCGAAGGTGTTGGCCAACATCGTGAGGATGCCATCGGACTCGCGCAGCCAGTCCTGTGGCCCAACCCCAAGCCAGATAAGAAAGCGGTTGATCGGCGCCTGCTGCCGCTCCGAGAACAATAAGCGAAAGACTGTCGCCGAGGCCAGGGCCGGCGTGATGTAAGGGATGAAATAGATCATGCGAAAAGCCGCCGAACCACGCTGGTTGTAGAACAGCAGGACCGAAAGAAACAAGGCGATGGTGAGCTGGATCGGGACCGTGCCAAGGGAGAAGTAAGCCGTTACCTTCAAGCCGTTCCACAGATCATCGTCGCCCGAGGCCACAATCGTTGGTATCTCAATGATGAGCAGCACGCCGCCGACCATCAACAGCGTGGCAGCGAACACCCGCAGCGCAAAGTGCCGCGTCGACGGTTGGTCCTCGGCCGAGCGCCACAGGTACCAGGCGGCGGCCAGCAGCAAGAAGCCAGCCGTAACCACGATCAATTGAGGCCAAATCCCCGGGTCGGTATCCTCGGCGAAAGCCACGGCGTAGGCTGCTGCCACCTGCTGATAGCTGAAGTAGAGCAAGCCGATCCCTGTTGCCAGAGATAACCACATCAATGCCAGGCGCGGTTGATGGCTGCGAGCCTTGCGTGGGCGGCGCAAGAACTGGAGCAATCCCATCACCGCCAGGGACAACACAGCCGCGATCAGGAACCAGCGCCAGGCAGCCCATGGCGGCTCCGCCCGGAATGCCTCGCCGAGAAGCTGGAAGAAGAGCTGGCGCGTCCGCTCCAGGCCCCGCATCTTGGTGGCAATATCGAGGAATTCAGGCAAGAAGTAGTAGAACCAACGCACGAACGTAAGGACGACGGCGGCATACAGCAGCCCGGCCAACGCCTCGGGCCAGGGCCGTTTCTCCTCCAGCGCGCTCGTTTGGACCACCCGCCGCAGCAGCAATCCGGCGGCGATAATCGCGCCCACCCCGAGCGCAAAGCCGGCCAGGTAGGCAAGGCTGTCGACGCCTGCCACATAGTTGTCCATGCCGCGGAAGTCGCTGCGCAGGATGATCCAGCGATGCAGGCTAACGTACAACGCAAAGCCAACTGGGAAAATGCCAAATATGAAAATGAGGATCAGTGCCGGGGCGACCAGGAGGTAGGCCGTCAGGTTTTCACGCAGATGCCTGCCGCGGCGTCCGGCAAAGACCTTGTCGAGCCTCAATTGCTGCTGCCAGGGAACGGCCATGGACTGGCGGATCCTAACCCTGAGGGGGGCCCGTGCCGGGCGAACCCATCAGGCGGTCTGACTTCACTTTACGGGTAGTGGGGGTGCGCCCGCCTGGTTGGTCAAGATGCAAAGCATACCATCATTCGACGCATCGCCAAAGGCACGCCAAGGGATGGCGGACGGTGGCATGCGCCCACGGGGTCGACAAGCAAACCTATCCGGCTCCCATCCAGTCGACAAACTGCTGACGTGTCGGTGGATCCGACATCCAACTGGTATCTGGCTCGGGCAATGCGAAGCACTCCTGGACCGACAGCAGGCCAGAAAAGCGGGCGACCTGCGCGGCCCCCCGGTTGCTGGTCCACTGAATCGCCCGACGTTGCGCCACCACACCGGCCAATGCCAACTGCTGGACGACATCTTGTTCCAGGTAGGCCAGGACGGCGTCGTGCTCGCCCTGGGCCCACAACAGCGGCGCTTTGGATCCATCCATGTCTTCGAGCACATTCCCATCCGAAAGCCGGACCTGCTTCAGTTTGCCGGTCAGGCCCGCGCCCAACAGCGCCTTGTGCAGCCCAAGATAGTGACCCTGGCTGAAGGTGACCATCAACATCAGATCGACATGGTCGAGGGCCAGCCGGCCGGCGTCGGCGACGAGACCTGACTCCTGGGCCAGGACGCGGAAGTCGAAGGCGCAGCCATTCCACGTGACCAGACGGTACCCCTCCCCCACGATCGCCTGCAGATCCCGGACCAAGTCGGCCGCCCCGGTTGCGCTCAGGCGCGGCTCGGCCGACCAGAAACGCACATCGTCCCGGTCACTGAAGGCGACGGCGGCGCAGCTTATGCCTAGGTCGGGCAACTCCGCCCAATCCTTGACGTCGGGGGGAACCACGGCTGCGATCTCAAGATCAAAGGAAGCCAGTTTCATTGTCGCTCAAACCTAACGATATGGACCGATGGAATGCGCACCATAAGCGGACCAGCCGGATGAGAACCGCTAACAGGATAGCATGACGCCTGGCCATGCCAAAATTCGCAAGGAGCCTTTGGTGATAGCGGGCACGGCACCTACCGTTGCCAGGCCCGGCAAATCGCTGTGAGATAATCAAAATGGAAGTCATTGCGCCACCCGTGGGGAGGGACAGGGTGCTGTCGGAAACACCCTCACTGAGGCAATCCCCAAGGACCGGGAGCCACGCGATACAAGGATGTGCACCATGGTCAAGCTGGCCAACGAAGCGTACGAAGCGATCCGAGAGGTGGTCAAGGCCGCCGATGACCTATGTGAGGCCCTTCGGACAAGCCAGGAATGCGAAATCATGGGCAGCGATTTTGAGATGCAGTTCGCTGCCCTTGAACGCGGCCTATCTCACTTGCCCCGCTACTATGAGTCGGGCGAGTACAAGTGGGCAGAGATCGAGGAGGATTGGCAGGATGATGCGCCGGGCGGCTAACTGGCGAAACGCTGCGCCTGGCGGCAAGGACACGCGTCGACCGGTTTCGGCGCCGGAGTTCTAGCAGCCTAGTCCGCTCGGCCGCAGATTGTTCTAGCTGGGCACTTGAGCTTGTTTTTCACTCAGGTTGGGGCCGAACACCGCGCCGAGATCGCGGGCCCATCGTCGGATGGCATCCCAGTTGCGGCGGTCGCCGGCCGGCGCCTGTACGATCAACA
>DASWJQ010000112.1:0-13978 GCA_036397095.1 Anaerolineales bacterium | reverse complement strand
TCAATATGAGGTACCACGAGAGCGGGATCATTCCTCCCGATCTCCTTCTTCGCTTGCCATCATCGGCCGGGCAACATAGATGGCGCCAATCAGCGCCGCCAGCAGCAGAATGGAAGCCACCTCAAACGGCAGGATGAAGCGGTCGACGTCGACCATCGACCGGCCCAGGTCCTGCAGCAGCACCGCGGTCTCGGCCTGCAAAGGCTCGCTGCCTGCCGCCAGCGATGGCTCTTGCAGGACCAGGAAGGTGAGCACGGTGAACAGAATGAGGCTGACGGTCACGGCGCCGGCCCACAAGTTGTTGAGCTGCCGGCCGTCTTCGCGCAGCATACGCCGTGTCAGCATGATGGCGAAGATGATCAGGATGGCGATGGCGCCAATGTAGATCACCACCTGGACCACGGCCAGGAAAGGCGCCTCAAGCAGTACAAACAGGCCGGCGACGCCTGCCAGCGTTAGGACCAGCCACAGGCCGGCGTGGATCAGCTGCGGGCTGACCACGACCATCACGGCCGACAGGAAAGTGATTAGCCCCAACAGCAGGAAGATTGCCTGCATAGCAGTCATTCGGAAGACATGCCTCTCGCTCTCATCCAGGGCCGATCGCGGCCCCGGCCACCTCGCCGGCCTCGGGCTCCGGCAACCCTTCGACCTTGCGTCGCAGGGCACGAGCGTAGGCTTGCAGCGCAAGGATGGTGAGCAGGACCAGGGCAACATTTAGCGCCAGATGAACGGGGGTCCGCGGCAGTGACTGCTCAAGCGCCAGCTTATCGAATACCGCCGTCGTCATCACGATGACCAGCGCCAGCGGGGTAAGGAACTTCCAGTTGAGGGCCATCACCTGATCAATGCGCACGCGCGGGAAGGTGTAGCGAACCCACATGACGACGAAGTACATGAAAAAGGTCTTGGCGATAAAGTAAACCAGCCCTAGCAGGGGGAAGGTCTCCGACCCCGGGCCGCGCCAGCCGCCTAAGAACAGGACGGTAAACAATGCGCCGATCGTGAAGGAATGGAAGAACTCAGCCACCATGAACATGCCGAACTTCATGCCCGAGTACTCGATGTTGTAGCCGGCAACGATCTCGGATTCGGCTTCGATCAGGTCGAACGGCGTGCGCCCAACTTCGGCCAGTGAGCTGATGAAGAAGACCAGCGCCGCCACCGGCGCCATCAACAGGTACCAGACATCCTGGCCATCGACGATGGCCACCATCCCCATCGACCCGGCCAGCATGGTCGGCACCAGCAGGACCAATACCATCGGGATCTCAAAAGAAATGAGCATGGCGACCGTGCGCAACGCGCCCAGCAATGCGTACTTATTGTTGGACGACCAGCCGGCCATGATGACCGACAGGGTACCCACGCCGCCGATGGCCACGACGTAGAGCACGCCGACGTTCAGATCGGCGCCGATCAACTGCGGCGCAAAAGGAACCACCGCCCACAGACCAACGACCGACATCACCGCCAGCAACGGTGCGATATTGAACACCACCTTATCAGCACCCAGCGGAGTAATGTCTTCCTTCAGCACCAGCTTGATGGCATCGGCGATGCCCTGGAACAGTCCGAACGGTCCGACCCGGTTGGGTCCGAGCCGGTCCTGAAAGCGAGCGCCAACCTTGCGCTCGAGCCAAATGTTGAAGACCCCCGCCGTTGTCAGAGTAGCCCCGGCCAGGATGCCGGCGCCAACCACCGCCAGGATGAAGGCCACCAGTGGTTGGTCAAGCCCCAGACCGAGCAATAGGTCGGTAAGAAGCCGGGTAATTGACCCAAACGGGTTGTTGAAATCAAACTCCATCGCCCGCTCCAACCCTGTCCGCGCAAAGAAAAGGCTGATGCGGGAACATCAGCCCATTGGATCCGGTTTGATTGGCTAGAGCCACTCGAGAGCGCCCTTTCGCCATGCGTAAAGCAGGCCGCCGCCCAAGATCAGGATGAAAAGGACGCCTTCCAACACCATGTACAGCTGGAGTTGGTTGTAGGCCACCGCCCATGGGAATAGGAAGACGGCCTCAATATCAAAGATAACAAAGATCAGGGCGTAGATGTAGTATTGGACTTTGAACTGGACCCAGGTCTCACCGACGGTCTCGACGCCGCATTCATAGGTGGACAGTTTGACCGCGTTGGGTTTGCGGGGGGCGAGCAATAGGCCCGCAAGTATCGGTGAGGCTGCCATGACCAAGCCAATGGGCAGCAGGGCGGCGACAAACATCCACTGGTCGAGCATTCGGTCTCCAGTCCGATGGCTAGCCTTAGAAATCGGTCAGCCGTCGCCAAGATCGACGGCGGCCGGATGACGTGAAGTTTATCACGACTAAAGGCGAGCGTCAAAGCGGTCGTGAATGGTCCACAATTGGCTGGATTGAAGGATGGGAGCGTCGAGGGTCGAGGAAGCTCGCTCGCCTGATACTCCACTATAATCCGTGCGGCTTCCTCGCGCCGAGACGATGCCTCGGCGTGCCGGATCATTCCACGTCTCGTCAAGTACCGGTGAGCAGGCTGCGATGACCGACCCCAATCAGACCGAGGCCGGTTCCCCTTCAAGCGGCGTTCCCAGCGGCCGTGGTGGCCGGCTGAGACTGCTTGTCGGGCGAGCCGTGCGGGCTGAAGCAACCTTGTTCTTGGCCATCCTCGCAGTCCAGCTTATTCTGGTTGCGCCCCATTTGATGCCAACTTACGGCGAAATCAATGCGTTCGACGAGGCCAAATACATCGAGAGCGGCCGCCTTCTTCTCCTGGGTGAACTGCGGAATCTATCATGGGGCCCGATTGTTGCTCTGGCATACGCTCCATTTCATCTGCTGTGGGGAAGCAGTCCAGACTGGTTCACGCTGGAGGCGCGGGCCGGCCAGTTCCTTCTCTTCGGCGGCATGTGGCTGGCGACCGTCTACCTGGCGCATAAGCTCCGGGGCCGGTCATTGGCCCTGGTCACCGCATGTCTGCTTTTCGTCTCCACCGCCTTCTTCGGCGTCTTGAACAACCCGAGCGATGCCGCCCTCGTCATCTTCTCGGCCTTGGCCCTGGCCAAGGCGGTTTGCTTTTTCCAGGATCGAAGTGCCTCCGACGCATGGCAGGCATCACTATTCGTCGGCTTGGGCGTGCTGGCCAGGGTCGAAGCGATCCTGTATTTACCCTTGCTGGTCGCACTCGTGCTTGGCTTCGGCCGTCGCAGACAGACATGGATTCAGGGACTGGGCCGGTCCGTACTGCCGGCCATGCTCGTCCTCGCCGCCTACCTGGTTCTCAGCGGCTCCGTTGGTGCATCGCAATTGGGTATCGGCGGCAAGGCCTACGATTCTTTCGAGGTCAATCAGCCGATCCCTGGCGGTGGCAGCAATGAGGCACAGCGGCGGCTGGCGAGAGAACTATTTGGCACGAGCGAGGAAAACCAGGGATCGATCCTGCGAGCCATTTCGCGAAATCCGGGGGCATTCCTGAGTCGCCCGTGGATCAATGCGCAGGAGGAGCCGGCGCGTTACCTTGACGCATTTGGCGCACGCCTGGGCCCGGCCTTGCTCATGCTAGCCGTGTGGGGGCTGATCGGTCTCATTCTCCGGCGCGACACGCGCCAAGCATTGGCTTTGGTCCTATGGGCTGCCCCGCCTCTCGTTTCCCTGTTCTTCTTGCCGCTCCACTTCATTCGCCAGGTCAGCTTTCTCATCCTGATCCTGGCCGCTTTTGGCGTTCATTGGGTGACCCAACCGGCGTCGGGCAGCCGGACCACGCTGCTGGGCATCAGTATCTTGATGGGGCTGGCCGGCTGGCTTAGCGCCAAGTTGGGTTTCGCCGTCAGCGGGCTGGTCCTGGCTGCCGGGTTGCTTTTTATCGAACTCGGAGCTGCAGCCTCCGTGTCCAATGCGGCCACCCGAAGCACCGGCTTGCTAATTCTGCTGGCAGGCGGAGTGGTCTTACGGCCTTCGTATCGCTTTCCGGACTTCCCGCCCTTGGGAGACAGCGCCCGAGAACAGGCGGTCCACCTGCTGCAGGAGACCGTGCCGGAGGGTGGCCGCGTGCTGGAGCCGCTGCCCTTGCCGGCGGTGGCTGCCAAGCTGGTGGAAGTTTCCCCCGATCAAGTCCCATCCGAAATTCAGTCAGCCGAATCACTGCGCCGCTGGCTAGATGAGCGAGACATTCGGGCGATCTATTCTGAGGGCGGCGCCGGCTATCCGGACCATATCTGGGCGCTGGTCCAGGCAGGTGCAGGCAGTCTCTGGAACGAGCGCTACACGCAGGGAAACGTGACGGTCTACCTGCTCCCATAGCGGTGTGGCGGTCCATCGACCTACCTGCTTAGGCCGCAGCCTACCCGCCGGCCGGAATGCTATAATCGCCGCGTGAGTGACCACCCCACGCGCGCCTCGCCCGACGACTGGCGACAGTTCCTCGACCAAGATCATCCCCAAGCTCACCTGCTCCAAACGGCCTCCTGGGGAGAGCTCAAGGCCAGCCACGGTTGGCGCCGCAAGTTTGTGCACCTGGGCCGGGCGGCGGCCATGGTGCTGTTGCGCCGGCTGCCCCTCGGCTCGGTCCTCGCCTACGTACCGAAAGGTCCGCTTGGCCCCTGGCAGTCGGACCTTCTGCCGGAGCTGGATGCTGTCTGCCGGGCCGAAGGGGCGTTCGCCCTCAAGATTGAGCCCGATCAGGATTGGTCGCCAGAGACGGCGTCTGCCTTGGCCACGGCCGGCTTTCGACCCAGCCCACATAGCATCCAACCCGTCCGCACAATTACCGTCAATCTGGAGGGGTCGGAAGAGGAATTGCTTCTTCGGATGCACCAGAAGACGCGTTACAACATCCGCTTGGCCGAACGCAAAGAGGTGGCGGTCCGGAGTTGGGATGACATCGCCGCCTTCTCTCGCATGATGGAGCGCACAGCTGACCGGCAGGGCTTTGGCGCCCACATGCCTTCCTATTACCAGGAGGCGTTCCGCTTGTTTGCGCCAGACCATCAGTGCCAATTGCTGGTGGCCGAGCATCAAGGCGAGCCCCTGGCGGCCCTCATGCTGTTCGCACGTGGGGACCGCGCCTGGTATTTCTACGGCGCCTCCACTCCCAAGGAGCGCGCTCGCATGCCAACTTACGCCTTGCAGTGGGCGGCGATCCGCTGGGCCCGCCAACGGGGCTGCACAACGTACGATCTGTGGGGCGTACCCGACGCCGACGAAGACCAGCTCGAGGCCCAATTCACCGACCGTAGTGACGGCCTGTGGGGCGTCTACCGGTTCAAGCGGGGGTTCGGCGGCGAACTGCGCCGCCATGTCGGGGCTTGGGACCGCGTCTACCAACCCGTTCGGTACCTGGCGTATCGCCTGGCCGTCCGCTGGATGGCAGTGGCCGGATGAACCCCCGCCGCCTGCTGGTCGAGAAGGCAACCGATTGGATGGATGCAATTCGATCACTGCCCAATCCCCATATCTTGCAGTCATGGCTGTGGGGGGAGGTCAAAGCCGATTTTGGCTGGCGGCCGGAGCGCTACCTATGGTTAGATGCGCACGACCGTCCGCTGGCCGCTGCCCAGGTACTCCAGCGCGATCTGCGAGCGCTGGGCACGGCAATGACGGTCCAATACTGCCCCAAGGGTCCCCTTTTGGACTGGGCGCAGGCGGACTTGGTGGGGCGGGTGCTGGATGAACTTGCAGCCTTGGCGCGCTCGCGGTCGAGTCTGCAGATCAAGATCGATCCGGATGTCACCCTGGCCGTGGGGGTCCCCGGCGAGGCAGACGACGCTTTTGTCGACAGCGGCCAGCGCCTCGCCAGGCTTCTTGGCCAACGAGGCTGGCGCGCTTCGCCCGAGCAAATCCAATTTCGCAACACCATGATTGTCGATCTCACACGGTCGGAAGACGAATTGCTGGCGGGCATGAAGCAGAAGTCCCGCTACAACCTGCGGCTGGCCGGGCGGCGCGGTGTCAGCGTTCGCCGTGGCTCGGGCGACGACCTTGACCTTCTTAGCCAAATGTACGCCCACACAGCCGTGCGAGATGAGTTTACGATCCGCGAGGAAGACTACTACCGGACCGTATGGGGACGGTTTCTAGAGGCGGGCCTGGCCCAGCCGCTGGTCGCCGAGGTTGAGGGTGAACCCGTGGCGGCCGTCATCCCGTTCCGATTCGGCGGGAAAGCATGGTACCTGTACGGCATGTCGTTCGATGCCCACCGCGACAAGATGCCGAACTACCTGCTCCAGTGGGAGGCAATTCGTTGGGCCAAGGAACTGGGCTGCCACCGCTATGACTTGTGGGGCGCGCCCGACAGATTCGACCCGTCCGATCCGCTGTGGGGGGTCTACCGGTTCAAGGACGGCTTTCCGGCTTCGGTTGTCCGCACAATCGGCGCCTGGGACTTCGCTCCCAACCCACTCCGCTACCAGCTATACCACCGGCTGCTGCCTCCCGCCCTGTCGCTGATGCGTTTCCTTGGGCGGCGCCAAACCCAGCGCACAGCCCGCCAGGAGTCTTGGGATGAATGACGAAAATCAAACCAGGCTAAAGGACTTACCAAGATTGGACTTGGCCAACTTGCCAACGCCGGTTGAGCGTCTAGGCCGATTGAGCGATCAGCTCGAGATCGACCTGTGGGTCAAGCGGGACGACCTGACCGGTTTGGCCTTTGGCGGCAACAAGACCCGCAAGCTGGAATTCCTGTTGGCGGATGCACAGGAATTGGGCGCCGACACACTGGTGACCGTCGGTGCAGTCCAATCGAACCACTGCCGCCAGACGGCGGCTGCCGCCGCCCGCCGTGGGTTCGCTTGCGAGTTGGTGCTGGTTGGCGGCCCCCCGGCCGACGTCAGCGGCAACCTGCTGTTGGATCGCCTGCTCGGTGCCAAGCTCCACTGGACGACAGGTGATCGCGGCCAGGCCCTGGACACCGTTGTCGACGCATTGCAGCGGGCGGGCGCCAGGCCCTACCGTATCCCGTACGGAGGTTCGAACCAGCTCGGCGTGGCCGCGTTTGCCATGGCCATGCAGGAGTTTCTGCACCAAGGCGTCGCAGTTGACCGTATCATGCTGGCATCGTCGTCCGGCGGCACGCAGGCGGGCCTGCTCCTCGGGGCTGAAGTTTTCGGTTTCGGCGGGACCATTACCGGAATCAGCGTCGAACCGACGGCGGCCGATCTGCACCAATCGATTGGCGACCTGCTGTCAATGACATGCGCCGGCTTGGGCTTGACATGCCAGGTTCCCGTCGACCGCATTCAGGTGACGGACCGCTACCTGGGCGGGGGCTATGCGGTGCTGGGTGACCTCGAGCGCGAGGCGGTTGGCCGGTTTGCCAAGGCCGAGGGGCTGCTGCTCGACCCGGTCTACACCGGCCGTGCTGCCGGTGGCCTGCTGGACCTTGTCTCCCAGGGCAAAATCAAACCAGGCGAGCGTATCCTGTTTTGGCACACCGGTGGCACACCGGCACTGTTCGCTTACCCCGAACTCTTCGACGAGGCTTCGCCAAGCAGTTCATAGGCCTGCAGTGGTTCGGCCAACCCTTCAACCTGGAAGGGTTCCAACGGGCGCAAGTCGAAACCCCCGTGAAGGCTGTCGGCGACCTGTTCGCTGACAAGGATCGCGCCGGGTCGGGCGCTCTCCTGCAATCGCTTGGCCACATTCACACTGTCTCCGATCGCCGTGTAGTCCAATCGTTTGTTTGACCCGACCAGGCCCAGCAGTGCTTCCCCTGTATGGATCCCAACACCGAAAGACAGGCGGAATTTCTTGGCCAGACCGGCATGCAGTTCAGATACCTTGTTGCGAAGGGAGAGGGCGGCGCGGACCGCTCGCTGGACGTGATCGGGTTGCTCAATCGGGGCATTGAACCAGGCCATAACCGCATCCCCTAAGAATTTGTCGATTGTGGCTTCTTGCTCCAGCAGCGCTTCGGCTGCCACCGACAAATGGTCGTTCAACACGCCGACCAGTGCCTCCGGATCGACCGAATGGCTGAAGGCGGTATAGCCACGCAAATCGGCAAACAGGGTCGTGATCACTGCCCGTTGTCCGCCGAGCTTGAGTTGATCCGGGTCAAGTTGGTCGATCACCGCCGGCGAGACCATACGCTCGAACAGTCTGCGTTGGCCTTCTAATCTCCGCTTCTCCGTGAGATCGTCAATCACGATGGCCACACCGCGTGTCTCGCGGTCGGCCTTCTTGAGCGGCGTCAGGTTCAGGCTAAGCTGGATCGGACCGCGCGAGGATGACGTTGTCTCGAGCTCGAGGCCCAGCACGCGTTGTTCCGTTTGCCGGACCTGGTCGACTCCCTGCAGCAACGCCCGGCTGGCCTCCCCCAACAGCTCGTCGAGCGGCGATCCGACGATCTGATCTTCGGGCCGGGACAGGATCTCGGCGGCCGCCCGGTTCGCCAGGGTGATGCTGTTGTCGACATCGGTCGTCAGGACCCCACTGGCAATCGAGGCGAACACATCCTCCATCAGGTTCTTGAGGTCGGTGACCTCGTCCAGCGAGCGGCGGACCGAATCGAACAGCCGTGCGTTGTCGAGGGCGACGGCCGCCTGATGGCTGAAGGCCGACAACAGCGACCGCTCACGCTCGGTGAATAAACCCTCTTTGATCTTGTTGTCCGCGTAAATGACACCCGTCAGCGATCCCTTGACCTTGAGCGGAACACACAGAATCGAGCGCAGGTTGTAGGCGACGATGCTTTCCTGGCTGTCGAAGCGCGGGTCGGCGCTGGCGTTGGTTGTCAGCACGGGGTCACCGGTGCGCAGCACCCGTTGGATGATGGTTCGGCTGACCTCATGCTCGTCCGGGTCGAGCGACTCTCGCTCCCAGTTGCGGGCGACAACCATGTCAAGCTCATCCATGTCCGTCTTCAGCATCAAGAACGCCCGGCCAGCGCCCGTCAGCCGGATGATGGTGTCAATGACTTCGTTGAGCACCGTCGCCAGGTCCAGCGACGAGTTCACCACGCCGGACATTTCGGCCAGCGCGATCAGGTTGCGCCGCTCCAGCTCGTGCTCCTCGACCGATTGCTGCAACAGCGTCAAACTGCCGCTCAACTGACGAAGTCCGGGCAACAGCCCGGTCGGCAGCGACTTGCCCGAACGCACCAGCTGGTCTTGGACCTCAACCAGTTGGCCGCGCATTTCCTCGGCCATCACGCTCAAGCGGCCGAGGTGCTCCTCAACCGTGGGGCGAAACGTTTGGTCGGACACTAAGTGCTGGGGCAACCCTTGTCTGGAGGCTGGGGACAAACTGGATTATACGTCAGGCAGATCTGGGGTCGACTCTGCCGTCCCGCTCGGCGCCTGCAGTACAGTGATGAGGCGTTGACGCAGGCCCGTGAGCCAGGCTCGGACCAATTGGGGCGACAGTTCCCGCCAAAGCGCGCCGATGTCCGACGGGGAGGCAACCCGGCCGCCGAAGCGCTCGGCGCCGTAGAGGTCTGCCAGCCGTAGGCTCGTGTCCGCCAGGTGAGGGTAAGCGGAGGCAAAGCTGGCCGCCCGCTCGTTGGGAGTCTGCCCGCTGTGAGGTGTCAGACCAAGGCGGGGCCACCACGCCATCCAAAGGTAATACGCGCGGCTGGAGGCGGAAACCAGGGAGGGGCGCCGCTCCGCCGCCTCCAAACCTCGGCCACTCGGCGACCCCATACGCCGCCAACCCCCAACAGCTGCCAGCCGCAAACGCCAGGCCGGGTCAAGCAAGATCCACAAGGCGACGCTGCCTATCAGGAAGAAGAGCAGGATCCAGACCAGCCTGGCTGTGAGCAGAGGACCCTCTGGTGCGGCAAAGTCCGACGGCAAGGGCTCTTCGGCCGTGAGCAGGTCTTCCATGCGCTCAAGCCGCAGGTCGTCGAGTTCGCCGCGTGAGCCGAAGCCCAAGCGCTGGGCGGCTTCCAATTCATCGCTGGTTGGCCCAACCTCGGGCCGTGTCAGCGCCGGCTGGCTCACCGTCGGCTCGAACTCGACCCATCCATACCCCGGGAAGTAAACCTCCGGCCAGGCGTGGAAGTCAGAGGCGGCCACGCGATACAGACCTTGATCGGCCGCGAATTCGCCGCGTGCGTAGCCGACGGCCAGCCGGGCCGGCACACCTAAGGAGCGCAGCATGACGACCTCGGTAGTTGCGTAGAAATTGCAGTAGCCAACGCCGTAGTCGAAGATGATCCAGTCCACCGGCTCCTGGTCGCTTGGTGGCGCTTCGGTCACGCGCTGGTATTCGATATTGCGGCGCAGCCAGCCGGTGATGGCGGCGGCCTGGTCGAAGGCTGTGGGTAGATCGGCCGCAATGCGGCGCGACAGCTCACGCGTGCGCTCGGTGATCGAAGCGGGCAACTGCAGGTAGCGATCGATCACCCAATCCGGGTAGTCTGTGCCGGCCGAGCGCAATTCGTCGGCGGTCGGCACTGCCACCGAGCCCACCGCCCGCAACGCCTCACCCCGAAAAATGGGTTGGTCGGCCAACACGGCCGACACATCGACCAGCTCACCATTCACCGACACGCCGACCAACTCGGACGTGCGGTTCACCCAAATCGGCTGGGCCGGCAGGTAGAGCAGCTGTTGTACGCTGTTGTTGAACGCGATAGTGACCTGGATCTCTTCGCGGCCCAGGTTGTCGGCCAGAGGCAACGGGCCCTGACCCGGATCGAACGGTTGGCGGCCCAGCACGCTGGCCGACCAGCGTCCGTCCTGATAGGTGCTGTAGGTACGGGCCCGCCAGTAGAACCGGCCGCTGGCGCGCAAGCCGTCGGCCGGAGCCACCTCCATGATCAAGTCATCCGAAAGTTCAATCCCGCCCTCGAGCACCAGGGCATCCCCGAATTTCTCACCGACCAAGGCAACCGGCGAGCGCAAGCCGGCCAGGGCTTTTCCGATCCGTTCCCGCATTGCTCGCCAGGGCGCCGAGACCGCCGACCAGGCATCAGCGGCGCGTGCTGAACCGGCAAAGGCCGGTCCCACCCAACCGACGATGATGAGGACCACCACCGCGATGGCCCCGGCGCGCGCCAGATAGGCGACGGCATTGCCGGGAACACGGGCCCGAATGGCCGACCACTCCTCCTGACGCGCCCTGATTTCAAGATCGAGGAACAGCAGCAGGCCGAATAGGACGTACACACCCACCAGGATGTCGAGTCTGACCTCGCCCAGGTAGTAATAAGCGTTGAGCAGCAAGGCCAAGCCAAGTGGCAGGATGCCCCCAAGGATGGACCGGCGGCGGAAGAGCGACCAAGCACCGTAGACTGCCATCGCCCAGTAGACCAGAGAGAACATCAGGACCACCATCAGCGCGTCCTGGCTCTCTCGACCTTCTGCGACCGCTGTCGCAAAGAAGCCCAACCGGCCAAACAGCACCAGGATGCGCTCACGCCACGGCAGAGCCGCATCCAGCGTTTGACCAAGGAGCCAGCCGGTCGTGAACAGCCCGTAGCATGCGGCAAACACCGTCGCCAGCCTGCCGCCAAAACGGCTGCGCGCCAGAGCCATCCCGACCAAGGCACCGACCATGGCCCCCAAGGGGATCAGGGCCAAGTTATCCGCCCAGTCGGCGGCGGCCAGGCCCATGCCGGATAGCATGACGAGCCCGAGGTACAGCAATGCCCCACCAGCGGGGACTTGCGTTCGGCCTGCCAAGCTGCGGTTGCGATTACGGTTAATCATTTGAACGACGATTCTAGTCGACCCCGCAAACCAGGTGGAGACTGACCGGGGTCCTGCGGAGGGTACGCTTGCGCCCACCGCCAGGTTCGAGTCGGCTTGATTGCCCTTCCCCTCCCTGCTATCATCGGCCACCACCATGATCGATCTGCCTCGACTTGATGGACGCCGGTCGCGCCTCTATCTGGCGTTGATCGTCCTGGCGCTTGCAACCTTGCCCTGCTACTGTGCAGGGCTGTTGGCCATCCAACGGGCGCCAGGGGTGGGGACGGCAACACCGACCGGGACGGAGCCGACCTCCAGCCCGACACCGTCGGTCACTCTTCCGGCAACCGCTTCCATCACCCTGACGCCCTCGGACACACCGACAATCACGCCGACGCCATTCATTCCACCTTCGGCGACCATCACCCCGACGCTCACCCCCACCCCACTCCCGAGCAACACGCCCGAGCCCACAGCGACCTTCACCCCAAGCCATACACCGGTCCCGCCAACGGCCACGGCTACGCCCACCACCCCGCCGCCGGCACCTAGCGAAACCCCAACCCCTTAACATGGCGGCTCGCCCCGTCGCAGCATGGACCCACCGGTTCGATCGGCGCTGGCTGGCCCCGATGGCCTGCTTGCTGCTGCTGGCGGGTCTGGCATTGGCGGTCGTGTTCGTGAGCACAAGGCATGGCATCGGGCTGCGGGATGATTCGTTTCACTACTTTTCCGCCGCCGAGAGTCTGGTTCGCGGCGCTGGCTACGGCCGAGTCGGTGGTGACGGCCAGTGGATCCCGCTAACCAATTTCCCGCCAGGCTACACGGCGCTGCTGGGCATCCTGCACGCCGGCGGGCTCGAATTGGCCGCCGCGGCCCGTCTGCTGAATGGATTGGCGCTGGCATGGCTGATCATGATCGTTGGCTTGACGGTGGCTTATGCCAGCCGACAACCGTGGGCCGGCGTCATCTCCGGCGGAATGATCCTGATGTCGCCCTCGATCATCGAAGTCTTCTCATGGGCCCATTCCGAACCCGTCTACCTCGCCCTCTTAGCAAGCGGATTGCTGTTGGTTGTCGCAGCACTTCGAACCGGACGCTCGGCCTCAGGTTGGTGGTTGGCGGCCGGAGCCGCGCTCACGCTGGCTTGCTTGACGCGCTATGTCGGCATTGCCGCGTGTGCAGCCGGAGCGGTTGCGGTCATGGTCGAAGTGCGCAGTGACAGGCAAGTGCCGCGGAGCTTGCTCCCGCTCGCCAGCCTGGTAGGCTTGCCGGCCCTTGGGTTGGCCGTCCTGGCGACGCGCAATTGGCTCGTGAGCGGCGGACTGGTCAACCGGCCGGCGCCCTACTGGCACCCGCCGCAAGGGGAGGCCCTGGCACAGGGTGGGAACACGATCCTCGGTTGGCTCCTGCCGGCCAACTGGTTGCCGGTTGCGGCGCCTGCCGCAGCCGGCGGTGCCCTCTTGGCATTGACAGTCTTCCTGGTTCCGCTGCTCATCCTGCGCGCCGCCGCCGCCCATGCCGGACCAGGGCACGATGAGGCCGGCTGGCGCACCACCACCGTCTTGCACGCCAGCCATGTGGTTATTTACGCCAGTCTGCTGCTGACCAGCCTGCTGCTGTTTGACCGCTTGACTCCACTCGACGACCGCATCCTGTCGCCGGCGCTGGTGAGCCTGGTCATCCTGGCCGGGCTGGGCATTGCCAAGCTACTCGAGACTAGGAACCGTATAACACACGTCGGACGATCCCTGGCGGTCATGGCGCTCATTGGGTTGGTAGGCTACGCCGGTTGGATGACCCTGGCCGCTCGCGCTAGGGAGAGCCAGGGGTTTAACAGCCCCCTATGGCGCTCGTCGCTGGCGATGGAGATCATCGCGCCCCTGCCCGACCGCCCCATCTACAGCAACAACATAGCTGCGTTCTACTTCCTGACGGATCGGCGGGCGACATCGATCCCTATCCGGACCGACCCGGCCAGCGGGCAGCCAAGGGAGGACTATGAGTCGTCCCTGGAGGCCATGCACACGAACCTGCGAGCCTCGGGAGGCTACTTAGTCCTGCTGGGCTGGCCCCCGGAAGCCAGGGTCGAAGCCGAACACCTGATGGACCTGATAGGGGAGATGACCGTTCTGGAAAGGACGCGGGACGGGTTGATCCTGTGTTACTGCGATCGGGAGTAAGGCGGCGCAGCCGGGGTCGCGCTGACGCGCTGCCCGGTACTGCTTAGAGCACCGACGTCAAATCCGGTGGGGGCGCCTGGCTGATCAGGCTGCCAGGCACTCGTTCGGCCAGCAAGCCAATGATGGCACTCTGGTCGCCCTCGCGTGCCAGACGCACGAGCTCGTCGATCGTAGCCTGCAAAGCCTC
>DASWJQ010000111.1:0-149265 GCA_036397095.1 Anaerolineales bacterium | reverse complement strand
GACCCGCTGGGTCAGCGGAGTGGGCGGTGAAGGATTCGAACCTCCGTAGGCTTATGCCAGCTGATTTACAGTCAGCCCCCTTTGGCCGCTTGGGTAACCGCCCAATCCAGCCCGTTACCGGCTGGCGACCGGGGCCAACTTCGTTTGGCTCCGCTCGTCAACCGCCAACGGAAGCCGACGACGGGAGTCGAACCCGTAACCTGCCGCTTACAAGGCGGCCGCTCTGCCATTGAGCTACGTCGGCGAGAAAAACGCGCCTGACCCGCCCGGCGCAGCCGGATTATACCAGACGCAAGCTTGGCCTCAAGCCTACGAAATCTATCAGGAGTCCGGAGGAGCGTCAATCCCGGGAAAACGGCGGGCCTGCCATACAGCGTAAAGGGCGATAGCGCCCGCCGTAGCCGCATTGAGCGAGTCAACTTGACCGCGCATGGGAATGCGGACCAGGAAATCACACGATTGACGCACAAGCCGGCGCAAGCCTTCTCCTTCGCTCCCCACAACCAACGCCACGCCACCGCCCAGTTCTGCCTGCGGCAGGAGGCGCGCCTCTGCACCGGCGTCCAGCCCCGTAATCCATACATCAGCCTGTTTGAGCTGCTCGATGGCTTGTGCCAGGTTCTCCTGTGCAATCCACAGGTGCTCACAAGCCCCTGACGACGCGCTCACCACTGCCGGTGTGACCCCGGCCGCCCGTCTTGGTGGCATGACCACACCATGGACGCCAAAGGCCTCCGCCGCCCGCAGCAGGGTCGCCAGATTCTGGGGATCCTGGATGACATCCAACAAGAGAAAGAAAGGGGGTTCGTCCGGCGGAACCTTGCTCAGGATCTCATCAAGCGTGACATAGGGGTAGGCGCCGGCGTCGAGCGCCACCCCCTGGTGATTGCCCGGCAGATCCTCGAGCGACTTGCGCTGAACACGCGCTACCTTCGCGCCGGCCCCCTCGGCCAACACAACCATCTCGTCAATCCGCCGGTCCGGCGCCAGGCCCTGCGCTAGCAGCAACTGCCTGACGCTGCGTCGCCCAGCCCGCAGCACTTCGTACACCGGGTTGCGCCCATACAGGCGCTCACTGCTCATTGTTAATTAGGGTGCCGTACGGCCAACCCGCCAGGTAGTACCCTGTTTGCCATCCTCGATGTGCACACCCAGTTCGGCCAATTGGTCGCGGATTTGGTCGGCCAGTTCGAACTGCTTGGCCTCGCGCAATCCCTTCCGCACTTCCAGCAGCAATTCAATGAAGGGCGCGGCCTCGGCCGGGCCAGAACGGTCGGCCTCCAGCCGCAATCCCAATCGGGCCGCCAGTGCACGCAGCACGGTTTGAGCCGCCTCCAGCTCGTCCGCACCGACTCCGTCATCACGAGCAGTGTTGATCACCCGCACGAACTCGAACAAGTGGCTCAGAGCTACCGGCGTATTGAAATCGTCATCCATGGCTTGCTCAAAGCCGGTTCGGCTGGCTTCGGCCGCCTCCTGCAGATGAGCCGCCGCCGCGGGCGCTTCACCGTCCCCGCTGGCGGGCCGCAAGCCGGTTTGCAGTCGGTCCAATGCGCGGGCCGCCTGCTCGATCACTTCCTCATTAAAGACAAGCGGGCTGCGGTAGTGACCGTTAAGCACGATCAGGCGCAACACATCGGCCTTATGCTCAGCTAAGAAGTCTTCGATGGTGATGAAATTCCCGACCGACTTCGACATCTTTTCGCCGGTGAACTGGAGCATACCGTTGTGAACCCAGTAACGGGCGAAGGGCTTGCCCGTGAAGCTCTCGGTCTGGGCGATTTCGTTCTCGTGGTGGGGGAAGATCAAGTCATTGCCGCCGCCGTGAATGTCGATTTGCTCACCCAGATGGGTCAAGCTCATCGCCGAGCACTCAATATGCCAACCCGGCCGCCCCTTGCCCCAGGGGCTTTCCCACGCTGGTTCGCCGGGCTTAGCCGCTTTCCACAAGGCAAAGTCCGCCGGGTCTTCTTTGCGTTCGTCAACCTCGAGCCGGGCGCCGGCTCGCATATCTTCCAGCCGACGGCCAGACAGCTTGCCATAATCCTCGTCACGCTTGACGCGGAAATAAACATCCCCTTCCACCTGGTAGGCGTACTCCCCTTCGAGCAGGCCAGCGACCATGCGTTGGATCGGCTCGATTTCCTGCGAGACGCGCGGGTACGCCGAAGCCGGCAGGATGTTCAGGTCGAGGATGTGCTGACCGTATTCCCGCACGTAGCGTTCGGCCAGCGCAAGCGCATCCGCCCCCAACTCCTGGGCGCGGATGATCACCTTGTCGTCCACATCCGTGTAGTTCATAACGTGCCGCACCCGGTAGCCACAGGCTTCCAGGTGACGGCGAATAATGTCGAACACTATCGACGACATCGCATGGCCGACATGTGCCCGGTCATAGACCGTCGGGCCGCAGACGTACAAACGCACCTCGCCGTCAACCAGCGTTTCGAACGGTTCTTTCTGTCTGGTCAAGCTGTTATAGATCTGCAGGGTCATCAGCGCCTACGTGTTGTTGGCCTAGCGGCCATTTGAGTCCGGGCGGGCAAATATCATGCGGCCTGCCGCCGTCTGCAGCACCTTGGTGACGAGCACGTTGACAGAGCGGTCGATCAGGCTCTTGCCATCTTCGACGACGACCATCGTGCCGTCATCGAGGTATCCGACACCTTGGCCCTGCTCCTTCCCCTCCTGGATTACATGGACTTCAAAGGTCTCGCCGGGCAGGTAGACAGCCTTGACGGCATTGGCTAGCTCATTGATGTTGAGCACCATCACACCCTGCAATTCGGCCACCCGATTGAGATTGTAGTCATTGGTCACGATTGGACAGCGAAGCTGCTTGGCCAGGATGACAAGTTTGTCATCGACCTCACGGACCCCCTCGACATCCAGATCCGTGATCCGAATCGGCACGGTGCTGTCCTTCTGCAATCGATTTAGGATGTCCAGGCCGCGCCGGCCGCGCTGTCGCCGCAGGCCATCCGACGAATCGGCAATGTGCTGCAGCTCGACAAGTACAAATGAGGGCACCAGCATTGGACCGGCGATGAAACCAGTGCGGGCGATGTCGGCAATCCGGCCATCAATGATGACGCTGGTGTCGAGCAGCACGCGCCGATTCCCACCGCTGCCCTCTCCCCCCTCCCCGGCTGACGGGAACCGGGCGCGCATAATGTTGAGGATGTCATTTTCGCGCATCACGAAGATGGCAACCCCCAGGTAGCCCAGGGCGATAGCCGCAACGAATGGCAGCAGTTGGCCGAGAGGCGCCGGCAGCAGTGACAAGGGAAAAGAAACCAGCGCAGCGACGATGAGACCGACCACCAGGCCAATCAACCCGGCCAGCATCGTTTGCGCCGAGACCCGGGCGACGTAAGCCCGCACGGCCCCAATCGGGCGGGTCGTCAAGAAAGGTGTAACGACGAGCCCTGTGAGGGCGCCAACCAGGGCAAAGACGATGGCCCATAGCTCTTCCGAACCATCGGCCAGCTCTCCAAGAGTTGCTCCCAGATAGACTCCGCCGACACCGAGAGCGGCCATGCCGATGATCCGCAGAACAAACTCAACACTCATTGAACCCCCTCCTCCTGTCACAACAAACAAAAAGGTGAACGCCCGGTTTCGGCGCTCACCATCAGGGGAGGCTCTCTCTCTCGTTCTCCAGTGCCTCAGGGCTCATTGTGGTTTGCCGAATCGCCCAGAGGACCATGCGTTGAATAATCGAGAATGATGAAAGAATGAAACCGGGTCGTCTGCCGTCAGCTTCCGGCGAACAGACTGACACGACTATCCTATCATGGGCTGGCGGCCATCGTCAACGCGTCGGCAACCTTGCAGTAGAATGGCCGCTCGCGTTGCCTCCGAGGTGCTCCATGCACTTGTTGATCACCAATGATGACGGCATCAAGTCCCCCGGCTTACTGGCGCTGGTCCAGGCCATGAAGCCGCTGGGCAAGGTGACCATCGTGGCGCCTGATCGCAACTGGTCTGCCTCGGGCCACGTCAAGACGATGCACCGTCCGCTGCGGGCCTACCCGTCCCAACTTGATGACGGCACGCCGGCACTCGCTTGCGATGGCGCCCCCTCCGATTGTGTTGCCTTGGCCCTGCTTGGCCTGGTCCCCGAACAGATCGACCTGGTGGTCTCCGGTATCAACCCCAGCGCTAATCTGGGCCACGATGTGACCTACAGCGGCACGGTGACCGCCGCCATGGAAGCGGCCATTGCCGGCACGCAAGCGATGGCCGTCTCCCTGGACGTACCCGAGGGCCATGGCCAGGACACCGACTTCAGCATCGCCGGGCAGGTTGCCCGCCAGATCGCTGAGCGCTTGCTGGCGCAGCCGATGCCCGAAGGCGTGCTGCTCAACGTCAACGTGCCCTACGCCAGCCGGGCCGACGAGCTCGAGCTGAGCGCCACGCGCCAGGGACTGCGCCTGTACCTCGATGAACTGGTTGAACGCAGCGATCCACGTGGCCGGCCATACTACTGGATCGGCGGCGAGCCACCCTCCGGCGTGGCCGATCCCGGCACCGATTTCTGGGCTTTGAGCCAGGGCTTGGTCTCGGTCACTCCACTCCAACTCGATTTGACCGCGCACGAACAGCTTTCGCGATTGAACGACTGGTCGCTGGCGTGACGGGGCGCCGCCGTTTGACCGGCCCTGGCTTCAAAGCTAGAATCGAACCCTATGACACTTGAGCTCGGCTCGATTCTGAATGGCCGCTACCGCATCGATGGCCAGCTTGGCAAGGGGGGGATGGGCGCTGTCTACCTGGCCTTCGATAATACTCTTGGCATCAAGGTGGCGGTCAAGGAGAACCTCAACCTCAATCCGGAATCGGAACGGCAGTTCAAGCGCGAAGCCTCCCTGCTCGCTAGCCTGCGCCATCCCAACCTGCCTCGAGTTACCGACCATTTCATCCTTGAGGGACGACAGTACCTGGTCATGGACTTCATCGAGGGCGAGGATTTGCACGCCCGCGCCCAATACAAACCGGGGGTTGATGAAGCGATTGGCTGGGTCTCGGCGGTCGGCGATGCATTGGCCTACCTGCACAGCCGCCAACCACCGATCATCCACCGCGACATCAAGCCGGCCAACATCAAATTACAGCCGGATGGTAATGTGGTCTTGGTTGACTTCGGTTTGGCCAAGGTCTTCGACCAGCAGCAAACCACGACCGGTGCCCGCGGCCTGACACCCGGTTATTCCCCGCCCGAGCAGTACGGCAGCGGTCGCACCGATGCCCGCAGCGACCAGTACGCACTGGCGGCCACCACCTATGCCTTGTTAACCGGGCGCGCCCCGGCCGACAGTATTGAACGCATGATGGGCCACGAGCAGCTGACCACGCCGGCCAGCCACAACGTCGACATTCCGCAGCACGTCGATGAAGCGCTTTCGATGGCCCTGTCCATATCGAAGGACGAGCGCTTTCCGGACATCACCACCTTTGTCGCCGCGTTACGCGGCGAAGTGGCGGCCAAGACGGTGCGGGCCAACCTGCCGCGCCGGGCGCAGGACCCGAGCCGCCGCTGGCTGTGGCTGCTGCTCGGCGCCGGCGGCGTTGGCGGCGTGCTGCTGGTCGGCGGCGTCCTGCTGGCAGGGCTGGGCGGCGGCCTGCCCTCATTGCTAGGCAACAACCCCAATCCGAGCCCAGCGCCAAGCGATGTTCCAGCCGTCATACCAGCCCAGTTTACGCCCACCGACTTGCCCACCCGGGCTCCAACCATTACGCCGGGGGCCGAGGAAAGCCCAACCTCCGAGCCAGCGGCGACCGGGCCGCTGCTGGGTGGCGGCGGGCGCATTGCCTTTGCCAGCGATCGGGATGACGGCCGTACACTTCAAATCTGGACGATTGACCCTGAAGGTGTCGATCCTCGCCAACTCACCTTCGGCCCCGGCAACAAGAGCTACCCGCGCTGGTCGCCCGATGGCACACAGCTGTTGTTTGTCGCGCCCGGCGGCAACGATCAGTTTGGCAATGATCTCGGGCTCGACCTCTGGGTCATCAATGCCGACGGTACCGACATTAAGAATGTCACCCACGCGCCAGGCGATGACACCCATCCCGAGTGGTCACCCGACGGCGGAGACCTGGCATTCACCAGTGATCGCGTCAACGAGCTCAACCAGGTTTTTCGTATGGACGCGGCCTGCATGACTGAGCCGGAAGGCGCCTGCTGGCAAGTCGACGTCTCCAACTTGTCTGCCGGCTTCGCCGTCGAATCCCATCCGGCCTGGTCTCCGACCGGCGGCAACATTGCCGTATCGGCATCGATCAATGGGGCACCGGGCCGGATCTACCTTCACGGCCCCTTCCCCGGCACGCCCGAGCGCTTCGACAGTTCCGACCGGATCATCGGCGCCGAAGACCTGGCGTGGGGACCTGCCGGCGACCTGCTGGCGTTCACCTGGGTGCAGCCGACAATGAACGAGATCTACCTGGCGCGGGTTGAAAATGGCGGCGCCAACCCTCAAAAGCTGACCAACAGCCTCGGCAACAAAGAGCCGGCCTTCTCACCTGATGGCCAGTGGATTGCGTTCACCTCAACTCGTGACCAAAATCCCGAGATCTACTTGATGACGGCCAACGGCGCCAACCAGACCAACTTGAGTCAGTCGCCGTCGAGTCGAGACATACAGCCGGATTGGCAGCCGGCCCCTGGTCCGTAGCTCATGTCACTTGCGCCCCAGATGTCACAGTACAACGACGGAGCCCGTTAAGCCTGTAGCTACGGCTCGCCCGCTTTCGAACCGGGAGGCACCCATGAAACAACAACCCTTCACTGCACTCAGTCTGGCCGTCCTGGCATTGGCCGCCGTTGGCCTGGCCTGCGGCCCCAACCTGACTCAAGCCACCCAGACGCTCTCTCCCGACCAACTTACCCAACAAGCATTGGGGGCTACCGCGCAAGCGCTCACCCAGCAAGCGGAGGGAAGTGGACCCGAGGAGCCGGCCGCGACCGAACCGGCGCCCTCCGAGCCCACTGAAGAGCCATCGGCTACACCAACCGTGGTGCATGTCACCATCCCGACCAACCCCGGCTCCCTGAGCAGCTTCATAACCGATCGTTCGACCCGGGCGCTGGCCGGTGAACGGCGCGCCATCGGCGACAACTTCGACATCTTGCTGCTCGAGAGGCCATTTACGGCCCAGTCGATGGACTACCTCCCGTACCTGGACATCACACGCGGCGAACTGAGCGCCTCGGGGGCCTGGTTCTACGTCACGATCTTCCTGGAGGAAGGGGCGCCGGCCGACGCCACGCCTTACTACGGTGTCGAGATCGACCTCGACGTAGATGGCCGGGGCGATTGGCTGATCTGGGGCCTGGTGCCGCCGGACACGGAATGGACCACCGATGGCATGATGGCACTGCGCGACACGGGCAATGATGTTGGAGACCAATACCCGGTCCGCTCTGAAGCCCCGCCGCAGGCCGGCAACGGTTACGATGATTTGGTATTCGACGCCGGCCAGGGGCTCGACCCGGATGCGGCCTGGATCCGGCGTTCGCCATCGTCACCCAGCCAGATCCAGATCGCCTTCAAGCAGTCCCTGATTGGGCCGCCCGGCGAATTCATGTGGGGCGCCTGGGCCGACGAGGGTGTGCAGGATCCCGCCTACTTCGACTACCATGACCACTTCTCGATCCAGCAGGCGGGATCGCCGGCCTCGGAGAGCAGCTATTACCCGCTCAATGAAATGGCCCGCATGGACAACACCTGCCGCTGGGGCTACGGCTTCACGCCCGACGGCACCGAACCGGGCGCCTGCTTTATCCCGCCGACTCCGACGCCGACCTACACGCCTTCGGCGACCCCAACTCCGACCAACACACCGGTCATTCTTTTCTAAGAGCGAAGACGGTGGTCACCCCAAGAGCAAAGGGAGCGGGCCGAAAGGCCCGCTCCCTTCATTTCGAAGTGGCGGCGATCAGAGCACATCCTAATCTGCAACTTCAAACACCAGCTCGCTGCTCTCCGTTTGATTGCCTGCCAGGTCGGTCGCCACGGCCACCAGCCTGTGCAGGCCGCCCGTTGGCACCGGCAGTTCGAACAAGAAAGGTGCGCTGTCACTGGCACCAACCCGCCGGCCGTCGAGCATCAACTCCACCCTATCGATCCCGCTGGCGTCGCTGGCTTCCAGCTCGACGAGCAGGACCTGGGTCGATCCCGGTTCGATGACCGCCCCGTCGACCGGCTGGCGGATGGCCAGCGCCGGTGCATCGTTGTCGATGGTGACCGGGACCAGTGCCGTCCGCAGGCCACCGTCGTCCAACACAACTACCAGCTGCAGTGTGTACAGCCCGTTCAGGCCGGTCGTATCCCAACTCCCCAGCTTGCCGCGCCAGACGCGGCTGTCTTGATCTTCCCCAAGTTGAATCCAGCGCGACGGATTGAGGCCCTGCCCAACCTGCAGCCGATAGTAGGCGAAGCCGCCCGATCGCACCTGACCTTCAATGTCGACCGTTCCTCGCACCAACGCAAATGGCGCCGGCGAGTTGACCCTGACCTCATCATCGCCTCCCAGGTCGGCCGGCAATGGATCGTACTCCGTGGGGGGCCGGGCCAGCCCGGCCTCCGCAGCCCAGGCCGACGCCTCAGGTGGCGGAACGAGATAAACCCGCTCTTCGATCAAATCAAGTGGTGTCGCCAGGGTCGCCAGCAGGCCGGTCTCCCGATTGACACGGAACGGCTGGAATAAGTCATCGAATGAGGTCGGCTCCGTTCCCAGGAGGAACGGTTCTTCAACCGTTTCCGGACAGTACACCGTCGGCAACAGACCAGACGGCACGCACACTTCGACCGCGGCGACCCCAGCCGGCTGCTGCCATTGTGCGCCAGTGGATCCAGCACTGGCGAACCGAAGCAAAGCAGACAGCGCCGGCCCGGGGCCGTTTTCGGGCGTCAGTGGCCGCTCGGCGCCGGCCTGGTCGGAGTACATCCGGACGACAACCACACGCTCCGGCGTAAAGCCGATCGCCCAGGCAGTGCCATCCTCACCCGACCGTATCAATCCGGCTGGAGGCTCTATCCCTAGCTGGCTTGCGCCCCCTGCCAGCTCCGCACCGGCCGCCTGGTCCGTCAGCACATCGACCAAGAGATAGGCCAGCGCCTCGCCTAAAACAACTCGTGTCGACGGCAGGAATTCGCCGTACGGCCGGTCAAAACGATCTTCAATAGCTAGTAGAGTGGTGGGCGCAGGCCGGCCTTGGCCGCGGCCGACCATCAGGCCGTCATTAGCGATCACGCCATAGGCATAGCCGAGGTCTAGCGGTGAGATGCCGGCTGCCCGGCCCTCGGGGAGCGCCTGGTCCTCGGAACCAGCCAGTCCCAATTCCCGCAACGCTCGGTCGACATTCTCAATCCCCGCCAATTGGGTCACCCGGCTGGCCGCCGCCGCGTAACCCCGCTGCAGCGCCCGCCTCATGAGCACTGGACCATGGAAGTCGTCCGAGAGGACAGACCCGCTGGCGCCGGTGCCGCCCACCGGCAAATCGAGGACCATCGAGCCCGGGCCAAACCCGCGCGAGAACGCCGTCAGGTACTGAAACGGATACAAGAGTGGATCTTCAGGGCCGACACCGGCGGGCCCAGCCCCGGCTCCGGTCAGGGCCAGCACTTCGCCTCGCGTCGGATCGAGTATCACGACGGCAACTGAGGCGACGGCATGATCGGCCTGGGCGTCACCGGGCCGCAACGCGGGCAGCAACTCGGCTGCAGGACAATCGGCAGCGACTGCCAGCTCGTCGCCAGCCAGCCGGGCCGCCTGAAGGCGGACAACGCATTCCGCCTGCGATTGAAGCGTTGCATCCAGCGTGGTCCGTAGAGTCAACCCACCCCGCGCCAAAGCCGTCTCGCCCATCAATCGACGGGCCTCCTCGACGACTGCTTGCGCCCAGGATACCGGCGCCCAGGCGGTTGTCTCACTGGGATTGCGCAGTGACAACGGCTGTTGCCTGGCTTCGGTTGCCTGGCTTGCGCTTATCAATCCGGCCTGCACCATCGCAGCCAGCGTCGCCCTTTGGTTCCGCCGGATGGCTGCAGGTGAGAACTGCCCGCCCAATGCCGGCTGCACCAATCCTGCCAGTGCGGCACTCTCCGCCAGACTTAGCCCATCGACGTGTTTGCCGAAGTACGCCAGGGACGCACCATCCACGCCATAGATCCCCTCGCCGAAATACAGCGCGTTGAGGTACCAGCCGAGGATCTGGTCCTTGCCGTAACGCTGGCCGAGCCGTTCCGCCAGCAAGGCCAGCCGGAAGTCTCGCCGGATCGGATTTCCCTGGTCGGAGTCCAAGGGCAGCAGGGTTGCAGCAATCAACTGCTCGCTGATCGTCAACTGGCGAGTCGGGGCGGCTCGGCCAAGGAGGTCGGACGCAATTGCAGCCAGCCAGTCGGCGGCCAGGTAGCCGGGGTGGCTCCAGAAGGCCGGGTCCTGGGTGATGATCAAGGCTTGAACAAGGTGGCTTGGGGCCCGCACCTCGGACGAGTCGTCCGTGCCGACCACCAGTTGCGTGCGAGCGGCTGGATGGCTAAGCTCGAGCAGAGGCGTGCCATGCCGATCGACAAGTACGGGCGCCACCAAACCCGTGTCGTCGAAGAACCCTTCGATGTCTTCGACGGCCGGCACCCGGGCAGTAACCTCAAGGTACAAGCCAGCCGCTCCAACACCGGCGGTCCCCAGCAGCAGCGCCACGATCGTCAAGCCCACAAGCCCGCTGCGCGCCAGCAAGCCGACACCTCGGCTGGTTGTTTGTTGGCGGCGACTCAGGATCGTGCGGACTGCCGACATGGCGACGATTTTACCTTCCGATCAGTCAAGACGTGCCCTTGTATCTATAATGGTATGCAGTTCCGATCGAAGGGGAATTCCCCGGCTGAAAGGCGGGACAACTTGACGTCAGCGTTGCCCGTTTGCCAGGTCCAGACGCTTGGCCTAACTCCCTACCGCAGCGCACTTGCACTTCAGCTCCATATGGCCGGTCAAATCGCCTCCGGAGAGAGACCGGCCACCCTGCTCCTGCTCGAACACCCGCCCACCTTCACAACGGGCCGGTTGGGCAAGCCCGAACACCTGCTGTGGGACGACGCCGAGCTGGCAAGGCGCCGGATCGAGGTTCACACCACCGATCGCGGCGGCGACTTCACCTATCACGGACCCGGCCAATTGGTGGGGTACCCGCTGCTCCCGTTGGGTAAGGTCGACCACCGGGGTCATTTGCCAAAAGTCGACTATGTTGGGTATCTGCGCCGGCTCGAACAGGTGCTGATCGCTACTCTGGCGGATTTTGGCCTGGTTGGCCTACGCCACCAAGGCCTGACCGGTGTTTGGGTCAAATCGGATCAGGCCTGGGTCAAGCTGGCCGCCATCGGTGTCAAGATCGATGCTCGCGGGATTTCGCGCCACGGCTTCGCCCTCAATCTCGACCCGGACATGACCAACTGGCAGGGGATTGTGCCCTGTGGCATTGACCAGTACGCCGTCAGTTCGGTGGCACAGCAGTTGGGCCAACCCATCCCCAGCGCCGCGGTCGAGTCGTCTCTCGTCGGACATTTCGGGAGAACCTTTGGTTATCAGATGCAGACGGTTGAGGCGGCGGTTCTCCCGGCAGCCTGACGGCACAGCTCGTGCATCAAGCACCGGCATCCGGGAAGCAGGAAGGGGTTCCAAGCGTGAAGACAATACTCTCGATCGATGGCGGCGGGATCCGCGGCATCATTCCACTCGCCTGCCTGGTCCGACTCGAGGCACAGCTTGGCAAACCCTGCCGGCAGTTCTTTGACATGGTAGCCGGCACCTCGACAGGTGCCGTCATCGCCGCCGGGCTGGCGCTGGGTATTAGTGCGCGGGGCCTGCTGGCTTTGTACCGCAACCTGGCCGAGGAAGCCTTTCAGCGCCTGCCATTCTGGCGCATTCTGCTCACCTTGGGCAACCACCGCTACAGCAATCAGTTCATCGCCGAGACGTTGGAAGTGATGGGCGCCGACCGGACCCTGAACAGCCTGCCGATCGACGTGTTGATCACCGCCAAGAATTTGGACAGCGGCAAGACCGATTTCTTCATTGGCGACAACGACAGCAACATCCGCCGATGGGGAACGATGTCCCTCAAGGACGCCGTCCTGGCCAGCATCGCCGCACCCACCTACTTCCCGGCCCACCGGGCCGTCGTTCTCGGGGAAACCTACAACTGGGTTGATGGGGGCGTCAGCGTCTCAGGCAACCCGAGTTACCACGCGGCAGTCGAAGCCCTGCATTACAGCGCCGGCAAGTACCCTGCGGGCAACACCCGCATGTACTCGTTCGGCACGGGCCGGTCCCCACATTTGGTGGACCCCGATCGGGCCAACGCGCTCGACTGGGCTCGTTGGACACTGGCCGAATTGATGGACGACGCTTCCGATTGGCAGTCGGAGGTCACACGTAGGGAATACCAGGCGACGGGCAGAATGGAATTCCGACGCTATCAAGTGGATCTGGCGCCGGATGTCATGGACAAGCTCGGCATCAACCTGCCGCCTGGCCGCCTGCCGGGCGAAATCGACCTGGACTCGGTGTGGGCGGTCGAAAGCCTGATGCAAATCGGACGCGCTTTCGCGGAACTGGTCGATTTCGAGGCCCCCGACGGCTATCACCTTCGAACGGAGGCGGGTTGGTAACCTAAGCTAGGCCGACCGGGCTACCCCCAGCAAACCCCGGTTGGCGATGTGCAATTCGCGGTCCGGGCACCGGACCGGCCTCCACCCACATGGGGCAGGATTGACGGTCACCTTGGTGTCGATCGTGCTGATCGTACTAAGGGCGGCCATCCTGGTGGCGTCGGGTCTACGCCGAAATCCCGGCATTAGGGTGATTGCCATTGGCGCTGACGAGTCGATCCGTCGCCGGCTGAAGAAAAGCCACGCCTGCCGACTATGGCGCGCGCTTCGAACGGTCGGTGGACTGCCAGGCGTGCCCGCCGCCGCTCTGATTCGCATTTCCACTCTCGGCCGCTGACCTCGTGGAGCTTCCCGCAGGACCCGCCTCGTCCTCATGCGCTGGAAGCTGCGTGAAGGGTTCGTCCGCCTGAGCTCCGCTTGCCCAGAGACTCTTGGGAAATCCCCTTTGCCCGGGGCAACTTCCGGCGCGCTACTCCACCAGGTCAATCGACCCCAGGATGGTGTCGATCCGCGCAAGGATATCCTCAGTCAACGCCTGCGGAACTTGGGCGGCCGCCAGGTTGTCCTCGAGCTGGCTCGGCTTGGTTGCGCCGGTGATGACACTCGACACCTGCGGAAGCCGCAGGAGCCAACCGATGGCCAACTGGGCCATACTGACCCCTAGCTCGTCAGCCAGCTGAGTCAACTGGCGGACCATTTCCAGCCGGTCTTCCGTCAATTCCTTCTGGCGCCACTCGTTGTCGCGCGTCAGCCGCGTCTCCTCATCGGGAATTCCCTGATTGTACTTGCCAGTGAGGACGCCAAATCGGAGGGGGCTCCAGGTGACCATGCCGAAACCCAGCGCGTCGGCGGCTGGGCTCAATTCGTCTTCCACCCTCCTGCGGGAAAACATGCTGTATTGAGGCTGGTCAACCATCGGTGGATACAGCCCCCATTGACGGGCGATGGCATGGGCTTCCGCGATCTGGGCCGCCCGCCACTCCGACGTACCCCAGTAGTGGACCTTTCCCTGGTGAACCAGATCATCCATCGCCCGCACAACTTCTTCGAGTGGTGTGCTGTGATCGTAGCGATGGCAAAAGTACAGATCGAGGTAGTCCGTGCCGAGCCGCCGCAGGCTGGCATGGCAGGCTTCCATAATATGCTTGCGCGACAGGCCCCGACCCGTCGGCCCCGGCATTGTGCGCCAGTAGACCTTGCTCGAAACCACCAAGCCTTCCCGCGGCAGGCCCTTAATGGCTTCGCCCATGACCTCTTCGGCCCGCCCATTGGCGTAAACGTCGGCGTTGTCGAAGAAGTTCACCCCGGCGTCATATGCCTGCTGGATCAACTGCTTGGCCATAGACTCCCGAATCTGATCGCCAAACGTAATCCAGGCGCCCAGCGAGATTTCGCTCAGCTTGAGCCCAGTGTTGCCCATTTTGCGGTAGTTCATCTGTGCGTCCTCGCCGTCTGTCACGTCGTCCACCCCCAGTACCTTTCGATTATACGTGCCGCGACGGCTGGCCATGCCCAGCATGCTATACTGGCCGCGGCCGCGATCTTCCTGGCGGAGGAAGCCCCCCCATCATGCCCAACAAGACCATGCGCGCCGTCATCAAAGCTTCGCCGGGCGTCGGTTTCGAAGTAGCTGAGCGCCCGATTCCACCAGTCCAGCCAAATGAGGTCTTGGTCAAGGTCCTAGCGGCCTCGATTTGCGGCACGGATTTGCACATTTGCAACTGGGACGATTGGGCCGCCGGCCGGATCAAGCCGCCGCTGGTCGTCGGCCACGAGGTGTGCGGTACCATCGTCAAACGCGGGGGCAACGTGACCTCGCCCGAGGTCGGTGATTTCGTTTCCCTCGAGTCGCACGTGGTTTGCAACGCCTGTGCCTACTGCCGCACGGGCCAGGGCCACCTGTGCATCAACACGCGTTTGATTGGTGTCGACCGCGATGGCGGCTTCGCTGAGTACATTGCGATCGATGCCCAAAACGCCTGGCCGAACCCGCCCGATCTCCCGCTGGAAATCGCAGTGCTGCAGGAAAATTTCGGCAACGCGGTCCAAACCGCGTTCGCCGTAGATCTGCGGGCCAAGAAAGTGTTGGTCACTGGTGCAGGTCCCGTCGGCATCATGACGATTGCGGTGGCGCGGGCGATCGGCGCGCGGGCGATCTATGCGACCGACATCAGCCGTTACCGGCTCGATTTTGCCGAGCGCATGGGCGCCGACGCCGCCTTTCATGCCACCGAAGACCAGGTTATCGAGTCGGTGCTGGACCTGACCGAAGGCGAAGGGGTAGACGTTCTGCTTGAGATGAGCGGTGCTCCTTCGGCTATCGACCAGGGCTTTACCCTGCTCAAACCTGGCGGCGAGGCCGCCCTGCTGGGCGTGGCGCCAGGGCCGCTGACGGTGGATTGGAACCGGCATCTGGTGTTCAAGGCAGCCAAAGTGGTTGGCATTTACGGACGGCAGCTCTGGCAGACCTGGTACCAGGCGCGCGGCTTGATCCGGTCCGGCGCCGTTGATCTGGCGCCCATGGTCACCCACCGCTTTGCATTGGAAGAATTTGATCAAGCATTCGAGGCAATGGCCTCCGGCGAAACCGGCAAGGTAATGTTGACCCCTTGAAGGAGGACGGCAGGATGCCTCGAAGACGGCTGCTATTGACGCCCATAATGCTGCTCGTGCCGGCCCCGGCCTGCTCGACGGTCACCCATCTATTCTCGGGAGGCGGGTCCACACTGGCGGGCCAAGCCGAAGGCACACCCGTGCTGCCGGCCGAGGGCCAGGGGCCCGACAAGGACTCCCCACCGGTCCCGGGCGGCGACACCCCGACACCCGAGCGGCAGCGAGCTGCCGGAGGAATCGTGAGCCGCCGAACGCTCCTTCTCATGTTGCTTGCTGCCTTATTCACCGGCTGCACCCGCAGCCTGACCGATGTCGGCAATTCGGGTACCCTGCCCGAGCAGATCGCACAGACGCTGACGGCCGCACCGAGCCTGGCCCCAACCCGCACACCGCCGCCCTCAGCCACGCCGCAGCCCACCGCCACCACCGAACCGCCGCCCAGCCCGACCATCACCACGACCCCAACAGTAGGACCCAGCCCTACACCCACGCCACCAGCACTACCGGAAGGGGACCCCCGCCAGGGGATCAACCTGGCGGTGCCCGATCTAACCGATGACTTCTCCGTGCGCTACGGCTGGTTTGAGTACAACGACGCCAATGCGGCCACGATTTCCTGGGAGCGCGGCCACTTGTCGGCCACCGATCATGGGGCCGATGGCTTTCTGTGGTGGAGCACCTCGGGCCAAACCGCCGACGATCTATTTGCGGAAATTACAGCGACCGCCGGCGAATGCCAGGCAAAGGACGCTTACGGACTGGCCGCGCGCATTGGTGGGATCAGCTATGACCGGGGCTATACGCTCGAATTCTCGTGCGACGGTCATTACCGTATGCGCCGCTTCATCAGCGGCCAATCTCCCGAACTGTTGCTTGATTGGACTCCGTCGCAGGCGATCAATCAGGGCCCGGGTGCGATCAACCGGCTCGGGTTCTTTGCCGAAGCCGATCTGCTGGTCGGCTTCGCCAACGGCCAGGCATTGACCGAAGTCCATGACTCTGCATATGTCTTCGGCAACTTCGGCCTGTTTGCCGAAGCCCGCGACTCGGACAATTTCACCGCAGTGTTCCAGGATTTCGCCCTCTGGTTCTTGCAGCCCTAGGCGATCGGCCTGATGCTAGCGAACCCGCCGCTGCCTAGCATGCCCAAGCTGCTCGCGCCCGTCGTCCTAGTCCTAACGCTGCTGTTTTCGGCCTGCTTGGCGCCAACCCCGATGCCCACGGCCACGCCCAGCCCACTCCCGCCCACGCCGACCGCCACCATCCCCTTTCCGACCATTCCGCCCACAGCCACCGAGGGCCTGGCTCGCACAGCCAGCCCGCCGGTCCCAGCGCTCGAAGGCACCGGCGACTTGCTCTACCAGACAGAATTTGCCGATGCCGAAGGCTGGGCTCTTGGCCGCGATGCCTTCGGCGTTGTCAGTTTGCTCGACGGGGGTTTGTCAATCGTATTGCCCCAACCCAATGGCTCGCGGGTGAGCCGGAGCCCGGCCCCGCTAGCCCGCGATGTTGTAATCGATACGACGGTCCGGGCCGAAGTCTGTCAGGGCGACTCGGAGTTCGGCCTGGTGTTTCGCCTTACGCCTGAGGGGGATCAACTCCGGTTCACCATCACCTGCGACGGTGGCTTGCGTCTGCGCCGTGTGACAAGCGGAATCGCCCGCGCTTTGATCCCGTTTCGGCAGACCGAACCGGCGGTCATCGCCGGCGCACCAGCCGAAAACCGCCTCACCGTGCGGGCATCGGGCGATGAGTTGTTCCTGTATGTCAATCAAGTACTCGTATTGCAGGCAGCCGATACTTTCCCGCTGGTTGGCGGCGTCGGCTTGGTGGCAGCCTCGGGCGTCAGCGGGCAAACGACCGTTCTGTTCCAAGACTTGAGTGTTTGGGCCTTGCCGGCCTCCGACGTTCCAACGCAGACCAGCGATGACTAAGCGCAGATTTCGGAATCGCCTCAACGCCCTCAGCACGAAAGAGTGGCTCAAGTTCCAGAAGTCCTGGTTTATCCACAACCCGCCACCACGGCGCCGCAAAGCCCGCCAGCATCCGGCAAAGTTCCCGGAAACGCTGGCGATGGAATTCATCGACTTCTTCACCAAGCCCGGCCAACTTGTGCTCGACCCGATGGCCGGCACCGGCTCGACCCTGATCGCCTGTCTTCGGACCGGACGCCATGGGATTGGCATCGAGCTCAATCCGACGTATGCCGAGACCGCCCGCCAGTTGGTCAATGCGGAATGCCAAACACTAGGCGAACTGGCAGACGGGCTCGAGGTGCGTGTCCTGACGGGTGATGCCACCAGGCTGGCCACGTTTGACCTGCCTCAAATTGACTACGTTTTGACCTCTCCGCCTTATTGGGACATGCTGCACGCCCTCGGCGCGGGCACACAAGCCGAACGGCGCCAGGACGATTCACTCGACGTTGTCTACTCCGATATGGACGAAGATCTGGGCAACATTGCCGACTACGACGAGTTCCTGGAAACCTTGACCGGAACATACGCGCAGTTGGCACGGATTATGCGGCCAGCCGGTTACTTAACGATCATCGTCAAGAACATTAAGAAGGGCGGGACGATCTACCCGCTGGCCTGGGATCTTGGGCAGCGCTTGTCGGCCTTCTTCACGCTCAAGGACGAGCGCATCTGGTGCCAGGACAACGTCCGGTTGGCGCCCTATGGCATGGGCAATGCCTGGGTCAGCAACACCGTTCACCACTACTGCCTGCAGTTCCGGTACGAACCGAGCGGGTAACCGCTTGTGGGCCGGCCTCGATCGGCGGTGACCTTTGCCCTCTGTCGGGATCAGGGGTATCATCGGCCCGTCGTCCCCCAACCACGTTTGCGAGTCGGCCAATTCATGTACCTAGCCATCGAAGGCGTCATCGGCGTCGGCAAAACCTCACTGGCCAGGCTGCTGCAGCGCGAGTTCGAAGCCGAGCTTCTGCTCGAGGCTTTCGACGAGAATCCCTTCCTATCCGACTTCTATGGTGACCGCCACCGTTACGCCTTTCAAACGCAGATCTTCTTCCTGCTCAGTCGCTACCAGCAGCAGCGCGATCTGACGGCCGGCACGGTGCAGCCTCCCCCCGTTATCGCCGACTACACCTTCGAGAAGGATGCGTTGTTCGCCCGTCTCAACCTGGCCGGCGACGAACTGGCCACCTATCAGTCGGTCCACGACGCGCTGGCCGAGAGCGTGCTTCCTCCCGACCTTGTGGTTTACCTGCGGGTGGATACGCCGATCGCTATGCGCCGCATCGCACAACGCGATCGGCCCTATGAGCGCAATATGGACCAGGACTACATCGATCAGGTCAACCAGGCATATGAACAGCACTTCAGCCATTGGACCAGGCACAAAGTGATGATCATCGATTCAAACGAACTCGATTTTGTCGGCCGGCCGGACGATCTGGCCTGGATCGCCAACCGCATCCGCAGCACGCTCGGCATCCCGCCCTACCAGCCTCAGCTGCCGCTCGAAGGGGAGGCGATGGCTTGATCATCACCCGCGAACGGCTGATTGAGTTGGGCCGTCGCGAGGCCACCGAACGAGGAGAACGCCAACGGCTGGCAGCTGTCTACCTGGTGGGCTCCGTCGTTGAGGGCGACCCACTCGTCGGCGGCAGCGCCGACATCGACCTTGTGCTGATCCACAATCTGTCACCCCTCCGTCCACGCGAAATCGTCCGCCTCTCGACCGACGTCCATCTTGATCTGCATCATCGGGCGCGTGCCGAGTTCGAAGCGCCGCGCCAATTGCGCACCGACCCCGACCTGGGTCCGGCCCTATGCCACAGCATTCGTCTCCATGATCCCGAGCACTTCTTTGATTGGGTCCAGGCCAGCGCCTGCGCCCAGTTCCACCACCCATCCAACCGGATGGCCCGAGCCCGGGCGTTGCTGACCAGGGCCCGTACACTACAGCGGTCTCTTTCCGTCGATGACGGATGGCAAAGGCGATTGGCATCCGCCGCCGTCGATGGCGCCAACGCGGCTGCCACACTCGGGGGCCAACCGGCCCACGGGCGGCGCTTGGTCCCAGGTCTGCGCACCCGACTCGATGCGTTGGACCAGCTCGCATTGTTTGCGGGCTTCCTGCGCGTATTTGACGCAGACCAGTCCACCGGCTGGGATCTGCCAGGCTGGATGGCACACTGGGCCAAAGCCTACGACGCCAGCCTCGAGCAGAGTGAAGACAAGGTTCGCGCTCCGGTCCGCCGCGACTATTTCCTGCGGGCATTCCAGACTCTGGCCGAGGCCGATATGGCCGAGGCGGTTGTCGTTCCTCTGCTGCTCACTTGGCCCGCGCTGGATGCTGAGCAAGTGCCGGAGGTGGTCATGGCCGACTGCACCGGTGCACGCCAATCACTGTATGCGGCCTGCGGCCTGCAGGACGCCAAGCTAGCCGAGCGCCGGACACGCTTGGACGCGTTCCTCGATGATGTTGAGCTGTTCTTGGAGGCATGGGGATCCGAACATGGCGCTTGACCCTGCTGTCGAGATTGTTCCTGCCAAACACTTCGTCGCCGTCGCAGGCAACATCGGCGTCGGCAAATCTACTCTGGTCGAGCGGCTGGCCGTTCGGCTCGACTGGCAGCCGTTTTACGAGCCCGTCGGCGAGAACCCGTACCTGGCTGACTTCTACGCAGATATGCGCACCTGGGCCTTCCAGTCGCAGCTTTTCTTCCTGACCCGGCGGCTGCGGGCTCATCGCCAATTGATCGATCACCCCACCTCGGTTCTACAAGACCGAACGGTCTATGAGGACGCCGAGGTCTTTGCCCACAATCTGTTTATGCGCGATTTGATGTCCGAACGCGACCACCAGACGTACCGCGAATTGTACGAAGTCCTGACTTCCTTCTTGCCGGCGCCCGATTTGATCGTCTATTTGCGGGCCTCGGTTCCCACATTGCTGCGGCGAATCGCCCAGCGGGGCCGGGACTACGAGCGGTCGATTCAACCAGACTACCTCGAACAGTTAAACGAACTTTACGAAGATTGGATCGACCGCTTCTCTCTATGCCCGGCGCTGGCCGTGCCCGCCGATGATCTGAATTACGCCACCAACGACGAACACCTCGATCTGATCACACAGAAGATCCGAGAGAAGCTAGCGGGCAAAGAAGAGGTCATCTTTGCGCCCGAAGAGGTGGCCCGGCTCAATGGTCTGAGGTGAGCGGGCCGCTTGATTACGCATATCCGTTCCTGTACAATCTCAGGACCATCCCACAATCGCATCGCACGGCGGATGGCATGACGCGGGAGATCCCAACGATGACCATCATCAAAGTCTCCGCCGGATCGCGCACGTCGGCAGTAGCTGGTGCCATTGCGGGTGTCGTACGGGACACCAAGCGGGCCGAGGTGCAGGCAATTGGCGCCGGCGCAGTCAATCAGGCCGTCAAGGCCGTCGCCATCGCCCGAGGCTATCTGCAAGAAGACGGTATTGAAGTCGTCTGCCTGCCTGAATTCACCAACGTGGATATTGAGGGAAAAGAGCGGACCGCCGTCCGGTTGGTTGTCGAACCCCGCTAATCGCGCCCCCGTAAAGCCTGCAAACTCCATCAGAGCCGACTATTCGGCAGACACCAGCGCACCGCTGAGCCTTGGCAGATCGAGCAGGGCCGTTTCCATCGCCAGCTGCAGATTGGCGTTGCGGCTGACGGCAACCAGGGCACTCTGAAGTGCACCGACGGTGTCGCTGGCGACGGAGGGTTTGATCGCCTGGCCGATGCGCACAATGCGGCTGACCTCGTCGATGTTGGCCGCCGGTACCTGTGCTCCATGGCTGGCCAGCATGATGTCCCGCCACAGGCTCAGCCAGGTTTCTAGCTCGTCCAGACAGCGGCGCCGGTCGAGGCTTCGGTCACGCCCCGGCATCAATTCCTTCACGTAGGCAAAACGAGTCGTGTAGGCGGCCTGCATCGCCTCGAACAGGCCGTCGAGCGACTGGCGCCGCACAGTCAATGCCTGTTCGTCACGCCCCAAGGCGATTGCCAGCCCCGGCCGACCGGCCGAAAGCGACGCTAACAGATGGGCGCGCTCGGCTCCAAACTCGGCCGTAAGTGCTTGGCCAATCGTGCCGGCATCCACCGGTCGTAGCGCCATCACCTCGCACCGGGAGACGATTGTCGCCAGCAGTGACTCGAGGGAACGCGCAGCCAGCATCAACACCACTTGCGGCGGAGGTTCTTCCAGGGTTTTCAGCAGTGCGTTGCCCGCACCGATGCTCAACTCGTGCGCCCGCCGGATGAGCACCACCCGCCGCCCGCCTTCGTATGGGCTAAGGGCGATCTGCCGCTGCAGCTCGCGGATCTGGTCCACCTTCAGAGTGCCGTCGACCTCTTCCGCCTCGACCAGGTGCAGGTCCGGGTGGGCGCTGGCCGCCACCTTGCGGCAAGCATCACAGGCTCCACACGGGTCGATGCGGCCGGTCTGACACAGCAAGGCCTGCGCCAGGCGCAGGGCAACCGTTTCCTTGCCAACCGCATCCGGGCCGGTGAACAAGTAGGCCTGCCGCACTCCGCCCAATTGAAGTTGGTGTCTCAAGTGATCCACCACCCACTGGTGGCCAATCATGTCCCATGCCATGGTCGAATTGTAGCGGGCCGCCGGCCGGCCTACAAGCAGCCAGCGTGCACGCTCCTGTATAATCGGCCTGCGACGCTGACAAGCTGAAAGCATGAACCGACCCATCCACCGCCTGCTCGACCTACCCGTCGTGTCCCGCATCCGCCGCAACCATGCGCTGGAGCATGCCACGATCCATCTGCTCACGGCCCAAGGTCCACGGACCACGCTGATCGGCCGGGCCGATTCCCGAGGCTTCTTCCTTTATGGAAACGTGCCGACCGAGCGGGTCGGCCAGGCGGCAGCCGAGGCCCTCAACCGACTTCGGAGCGGCGAACACCAACTGGCGATCCATCCCAACTGCGGCACCAATTTGCTGACCGCCGGCCTGTTGGCCGGCTCGGCCGCGTTCCTGGCACTGATCGGCGAGCGAAAAGACGAGGCCTGGCAGGACCGCTTAGGCCGATGGCCGGCGGCCATCTTGCTGGCAACACTGGCACTGTTGGTCGCCCAGCCCTTGGGACTGCAGGCCCAGCGCCATCTCACCACCCAGGGCGACCCTGGCAATCTGGAAATCCTGACCGTCCGGCGCCGCGGGGCCGGCGACCGCACCATCCACCGTGTCATCACCCGCGGCTGACAGCGTCGACAAACCCACCGTCTACCTGCTCTACGGGGACGACGATTTCGGGATCGAGCAAGACTTGGCTCGCTTCACGGAACCCTTTGCCGACCCGGTCACCGCCGACATGAACCGGACTGTGCTGGACGGAACCAGCCTCGACTTTGGCGACCTAGCCGGGGCCGCCCAGTCCATGCCCTTCCTGGCCGACCGCCGTCTGGTTATCGTCGACAACGCTGGCCGGCTGGTCAAAGCAAGAGAGGGTCGGGACCGCCTGCTGGCACTGTTCGACGACCTGCCGGCAACAACGGGTCTCGTCCTGATCGAGCGGCTCGATCTGAGCCGTCGCGATTCCCTGGCGAAATACGAGGCGAACTCCAGCCTGTTGGCCTGGACCAAGGAGCATAAGAGCCGCGGTTGGTCGAAGGCCTACCCACGGCCACAGGGTCCGGCCTTCGTAACCTGGCTAATCGCCCGCTGCCGGGAGCTGGGGGGTGAAATCGAGGGCGCCGCCGCCCAAGTGTTGGGCGAACTGGTGGCCGACGATGCCTATCTGGGAAACCAAGAACTGCACAAACTGCTCGATTATGTTGACTACGGGCGTCCGATCGAAGTCGGCGATGTCGAGCGTCTGACCCCGCGTTACGGGCAGGGCGATATCTTCGGGTTGGTCGACTCAGTTGGGGCGCGCGATGCCCGCGCCGCCCTGGCCCACCTGCACCGGCTGCTGCAAGACGAGGACCCACGGCCGGTGTTTGGCATGATCATCCGCCAGTTCCGTCTCTTGCTTCAAGCCCGCGAAGCGCTCGACGCCGGTCAGCGGCCCGAACAAACGATGAGTGTGCACGCCTTCGTGGCCGGCAAAGCGGCTACCCAAGCGCGCAACTTCCGTCTGCCCCAACTTGAGGCTGTCTATCACCAACTGCTCGACCTGGATATCGCCTCCAAGACCGGTCGGGCCGACCTGCTGACCGGCATTCATCAACTGATCGTCCAACTGGCACGCTAAGCCCGACCAACTGCCGGCCCGCTCCGTGCGCCCCGGCCTGCCGGCCGGCCACCGATCGGCTGGTTCTATTCCGCCTGCGCCACCCCAAGCCAGAAGTGGTCGGGCAGCACCGAGGCGCTTGTGTGAATGCGAATGGCGCCCGCCGCCTGGCCCGCGTCGTCTTCGACCATGGCCGGGTGCAGAAAGCACACGTCTGGCCGGGCGCCGTACTTCGTCTCGTAATACTCAGCCGCCCGTTGAATCCGCTGACCGAGCGAGCGGTGGCGGTCCCCATCGAACCACAGCATCCCGATTTCGAGCCCGGACATGTCAGCCTCCTTTGCGACCGAGCACGGCTTCCATTCGCCACGGCCTGCCACGCAGGCCGGGCGAGATAAGCGCGCGCAGGCCGTCTCTTGTCTCAACCTGATACACAATCCCGTCTGCCAGACCCAGACCGGCTGCCTGGCGGCCGGCCGAGCTCCAGCCGATAACCCGGTGACGCCGGCCCCGCCAGCTGATGGAGTCGGGCCGGCCCGCGCCAGCCGGCAGAAGATGAATAGGCTCCCCCGCGCCCAGCCGCCGGCGCTGAATGCGACCGCCGCTCATCGCGGCTCCACCCAATGCGATAGGCGGGCGCGCGCCACATCGCTCGGGCGGCGCCGGGCCAATTGAACCGCCGCTTCCAGCTCGCGCAGCGGCAACCAGGCGGCCTCAACCACCGTCCGCTCAATCCCCAGGTGAAAGGCGAAGCGGCCAACGTCGCCGGCGGCGTGGATCTGGCAGACATCCGACCGTCCGCCAGCGCCAACCGAAGCCGGCGTAGTGCCGGCGTCGGCCGCCAGCCAGATATGCAGCCCGGCCCGCGCCGGGCTGGTCAGGCATTCAGCTAACAGCCGGTCGAAGGCAGCCCGGTTGGCGGCCGGCACCCGGTTGAGGCCGTCTACCACCAGCAGCAGTCGCGGCTGGCTCGCCCCGTTGGCCGTGCGGCGCTCACCTTCAGAACGCAACCAGGTCAGCAGCTCGACGGCAAAAGAGGCCTCCGTCGCCAGATCGGTGACTGCGTGCGGCAGCGCTTCCAAACACGCCAGTTGGCGCCCGCCGATGTCGACAGCCAGCACCTGCACTTCAGCCGGCCGGCTGCTGATGGCCAACGACAGCAGCATCGAGCGCAGCAGTTCCGACTTGCCACTGCCGGCGGGGGCCTGAATCCACAGGTGCCGACAGGCGCTCCCATCAAGCGACACGGTCAGCGGCTGGCCGGCTTCGGTCATACCGACGACGGCCGTCAGGGCCGGCTGTTCGCCCAGCGCCGCCATTAACGGCAGCAGGCGCAGCCCGGCTGACGGCTCGGCCTCGAGTTCGAGCGCCCAGCCACCGGTCTCACGGGCAACCTGAACATCAAGCGCCCCGAGGGCATCGGCCACCCGGGCTTCGGCACCCTGAAGCGTCTCGAGCCGGGTCACCCCCACCGGTGTCAGGTGGTAACGGACTCGCCCTTCGCGCACGTGCCCTCCGTTCACCCGAACCGGCAAGGACAGCCCGGCCAGGGTGCGTTCGATCTGGTCTGCCTGGCAGTCTAGCCAGACACGTGGCACCTCATTTGCTGCCATTGGCCACCTCTCTCTTCACCCAGAACATGCGTTCTCATGCTGGATCATAATAGAACACTTGTTCGCCTGTCAAGAGGCTGCCGTTGGGCGGAAGGGCGGCGCTTATCATTTACCCCCTGTCGCAATCGTGATAGGCTACTGGCAGGAGAGTCCACCCGCCGAGCTATGTTCGACAACCCGTTCGTCAATGACGGCTTGCGCCTGGTCGCCGTCTTCCTGCTGGTACTGGCCAACGCTTTCTTCGTTGCTGCCGAATTCGCCCTAGTCAGCGTCCGCAAGACCCGGATTTACGAGCTGGCCGCCCGCGGCCACCGTGGCGCGCAAGCCGTCGCCCGGGCGATCGACGACCCCGACAGCGTGATCGCCGCGACGCAACTTGGCATCACCCTCTCCAGCCTGGGGTTGGGTTGGATCGGCGAGCCGGCCCTGTCCCATCTCCTGGAGCCCGTCGTCAACCTGGTGCCAGCGACGATCCGCTCGGGGCTGTCCCACACCATCTCGGCCGCCATCGCCTTTGGCCTCATCACATTCCTGCATGTGGTCGTCGGCGAATTGGCCCCCAAATCGATCGCCTTGCAGCGGCCGGAGGCCACCTCGCTCGTCGTCGCCCAACCGACCCTGTGGGCCGAAAGTTTGTTCCGCCTGCCCATCATCGTGCTCAACGGAGCCGGCAACGGATTGCTGCGCCTGGTTGGTTTCCGGCCGGCCAGCGGTCATGAGATGGTTCATTCGGTCGAAGAGCTCAAGATGATCGTCTCGGCCAGCGCCGAGGGCGGCGTGGTCGAAGGCGAGGAAGAAGAGATCCTCAGGGCGGTCTTCGACTTCGGCGATACCCTGGTGCGCCAAGTGATGGTGCCCCGCACCGAGGTCATTGCCGTATCGGCCGATGCCGGCCTTGGGGACTTGATGGAAGTGATCGGCCAGCAGTCCTACACCAAGCTGCCCGTGTTTGAGGAGCGCATGGACCATGTCATCGGCATCGTCCATGTCAAGGATGTGCTGCCCGCCCTGCACCAACAGCCTCCGGCCGAACTGCGGGCCCGCGACCTGATGCGCGAGACCATCTTCGTGCCTGAGTCCGCCCGCGTTATCTCACTGCTCGAGCTGTTCCGCGCCAAACGCCAGCACATGGCCATCGTGCTTGATGAATACGGTGGCACCGCCGGCGTGGTTACCCTTGAGGACTTGCTCGAAGAAATCGTCGGGGAAGTGAGCGACCCGTTCGACAACGAACCTGAAATCCAGCCGCTGGCTGATGGGTCCTCGCTGGTGGACGGGTTGACCCTGATCGAAGAGGTCAACGAGCATTTCAATCTTAAGCTGGACGATCCCAACTACGACACCATCGCCGGCTTTGTCCTGGGGCGATTGGGGCGGATGGCCAAGATCGGCGACCAGGTTGTCATCGACGGCCTCCAACTGCGGGTGGAGGCCATGGACGGCCGGCGAGTCGAGCGCCTGTCGCTGACGCCCGACGCTGCCTGGCAGGCGCGAGCCGGCTCATCCGACGGCCAACCGGCCGCCAGCGGCTAAATGTTCGCTGAGGTCGCCGTCAACGTGGCGGCCGTCGGCGGCACCTTCCACTACCGGCTACCCGACGACCCCCATCTGCCCCCGCTGCAACCCGGCCACCTGGTCACCGTGCCCTTCGCCGGACGCCGGGCCCAAGGCCTGATCGTCGAACTCAGCGACCACTCCCCGGTTGCCGAAACCAAGGCCATCGAAAGCCTGCTGGACGATGACCCCGTAGTGACCGCCAGCCAGATTGCGCTGGCGCACTGGCTGTCCGAGACCCATCTGACGCCGCTCGTCGAGTGCCTCACGTTGATGCTGCCGCCCGGGCTGAGCCAGCAGACCGACTCGCTCTTCGAATTGACGGCCGAACCGCCCAAAGAGCCAACCCGCACCGAGCAGCGCTTAATCGCCTTGCTGACGCGTCGCGGGCCGCTGCGCGGCCGCCAAATTGCCCGCTCTATGAGCCGGCAGAACTGGCGCAAGGCCGCCGACCGGCTGACTCGTGCCGGCGTGCTCTCGCGTCGGTCCGTCTTGCAGCCGCCCAACGTCAGCGCCCGCCGCGTCCGCACGGCCCGCCTGGCTGTGCCACCCGCCAAGGCACGGGCTGCCTTTGATCAAATCGGCCGCAGCCCGGCCACGCTGACGCGCCGCCGACGTATGCTTGAAGTCCTGATCGACGAAGGCGAACCGCTGGATGTTACCTGGCTCTATGCCGAGGCCGGCGGCCAACTCAGCGATCTCTACTACCTTGAGAAACTCGACCTGGTAGCTTTGGGTGAGGCCGAGGTCTGGCGCGACCCGCTCGAGCAGGCCGAGTTTGTCCCGCGCCAACCGCCCCGGCTGACCCCCGACCAGCGAGCGGCCTGGGGGGTCATCGACGCCCACCTGGCGCCGCAGGGGGATCCACGACCTATTCTGTTGCACGGTGTGACCGGGTCGGGCAAGACGGAGCTCTATCTGCAAGCCATGCAGGCAACCCTTGAGCGCGGCCGACAGGCGCTGTTGCTCGTACCGGAGATCGCCCTCACTCCGCAAACCGTTCGACGTGTACTGGCTCGCTTTCCCGGACGGGTCGGCTTGGTCCATTCGCAGCTGTCGGACGGCGAACGCTACGACACCTGGCGCAGAGCGCGCCTAGGTCAGCTCGACATCGTGATCGGTCCGCGCAGCGCTCTCTTCACGCCACTGCCCGACATCGGCCTGATCGTCCTCGATGAGTCGCACGACGAGTCCTACAAGGAAGAAGGCCGGGCGCCGCGCTACCACGCTCGCACGACGGCTATGGCCTACGCCGACATCCTGGAGGCGACCTGCCTCTTCGGCAGTGCCACCCCCGACCTGGTCACGCGTTACCAGGCAGAGCAAGGTCAACTGCGCTACCTGAGCTTGCCCCAGCGCATCCTCGGCCACCGGCAGCGGATTGAGCGCCAGGCCAGCCGGTTGGGTGTCGCCAGCCAATATCAACCCGCCGGTGACGAAGTCGAAACGATTGCTCTGCCTCCGGTGCGGATCGTCGACATGCGCCAGGAGCTGAAAGCCGGCAACCTGTCCCTGTTCAGTCGACCGCTGCAGGAGAAACTGGGCCAGGTTCTATCGGCCGGTCAGCAAGCGATCCTGTTCCTCAATCGACGCGGGGCCAGCACCTTTGTCTTCTGTCGCGACTGTGGCTGGGCGGCTCATTGTCCGCGCTGCGACCGGCCCCTGGCGCACCACCCCGGCCAGGACCTGCTGCGCTGTCACCACTGCGGTTACCAGCGACGGTCGCCGGCCGAGTGCCCTGAGTGCGGCTCCAGCCGGGTACGCCACTTCGGCGCCGGCACCCAGCGAGTCGAGCAGGACCTGGCGGCGCTCTTCCCCGGGGCCCAAACGCTGCGCTGGGATTCCGACACGACCCGGCAAGCCGGCGCGCATGAGGTCATCCTGGCCCACTTCCAAGCGCGTCGGGCGCAGGTGCTGATCGGCACCCAAATGGTGGCCAAGGGCCTGGATCTGCCGCTGGTCACGCTGGTGGGTGTGATTTCGGCAGACACTGCCCTCTACCTGCCCGACTTCCGGGCAAGCGAGCGCACCTTTCAGCTGCTAACCCAGGTGGCCGGCCGGGCCGGCCGCGGCCTGCTCGGCGGGCAGGTTGTTTTGCAGACCTATCAGCCGGACCACTATGCCATTCAGGCGGCCTCGACCCACGATTATGCGACCTTCTACCAGCAGGAGTTGGCCCAGCGAAAAGCGCTCGCCTACCCGCCCTTCATGCGCCTGGCCCGCCTGCTCTACCGCCACACTTCGGCCGAGTGGGCCGAAGCCGAAGCCGAACGTCTGGCGGCCATCTTGCGTGACCGGCTGACATCGGTCGGTCTGGCCGACTACCTGATTGGACCCGTTCCTTGCTTCTTCGAGCGCCTGCGCGGCGACTATCGCTGGCAGCTAGTTGTGCGCGCCCCAAACCCCGCCGAGCACCTGCCACCCGATCTACCCGAGGGTTGGACGCTGGACATCGATCCGGTGTCGCTATTGTGATAGGGATTGGGGATTGGGAATGTGAAAGGTGATACGTGATATGTGATACGGAAGAATGGTAAGTCCGGAGGAATGAATGCCCTTGCAGGTAGGCTGTGCCGGACCAGATACCGACCTGTAGGGGCGCATGGCAATGCGCCCTAGCGATCAGCATGGTCCAGATCGGACAAGTACGGCCGGCGTCATAGCACCGTCGTGCCAATCAGCCGCTAAGAAACCCTTCAGCCGATGGCCACCCTCCGTAGGGGCGCATGGCGGTTCGCACAGGCACAGTGCAGCCCAATTCATAGAACCCGATGTCGGCATCGTCCCAGCACAGGGCCGACCAGCACCTGACAGAACGAAGGGGCGCGCTTCGACAGGCTCAGCGCGCGGCGAGGAAATGTGGCGAAAGTCCAGGGATACGAGTGCAGGGATTACGCGATACGGGACAGGTACGACTGATACCCGATCCCGTTTCGCTTACCCTGTAGTTCCAACACGACTGGGGTGCTAGCGCCTCTTGCCCAGCGCCTGGCGCCGCTCATTCCGCGCCGAGAGCTGATCGCTGACCGTTGATCGCCTTGCTTAACGCGAGAAGACCACCACTCGCAGGACGTCCGGGGCACGGTATCTTAGCTTTGAGCGCCCGCCGACCCGCTCGAGGTCGGTATCGAAACGCTTCGTTTGCCAGAGGCTGTTAGCCGCCGCCGTCAATTGGCTGTGGTGATCTTCATCAACATCCTAGCGGCTGGCGGGCCGACCTGGTAGGGCCAAGTGTCACAACCGACAGGGGACAACTCTCCCTAGCCCCGATGGCTCAGGCTGGCCGCTCCGCCGGCTGGTACAAATTCTGGCGGATGGCCATCACCTGCCGGCGCAGGTTGTCATCGGTTTCGATCAAATCGCCGATCTTTTCACAGCCGTACATCACGGTTGTATGATCGCGGCCGCCGAGCGCCTTTCCAATCTGCGGCAGCGAGTCATCGGTTTCCTCACGGATCAGGAACATGGCCACCTGGCGCGGCAGCGCCACCTCGCGCGACCGATCCCTGCTCAACATCCGGTCTTCATCAACGCCGAATTGGTCGGCCACCAGACGGATAATCTGGTCCGCCGACAGACTCCCCTCCTTCGGCAAGAAGTCGGCCAGCGCCCGGTCGACGACATCCCGATCCAGTTCAACCCCACTTAAATCAGCATAGGCCAACACCCGGGTGAGGGCACCTTCGAGTTCACGAATATTGCTTTGGATTTGGTGCGCCACCACCTCAAGCAAGGCCGAATCGACCGTGCGGCCGGCCCGCTCGGCCTTGGAGCGTAGAATCATCAGCCGGGTCTCAAAATCCGGCGCCTGGACATCGGCCGTCATCCCCCATTCGAACCTTGAGCGCAGGCGTTCCTCGAGCGTGACCAGCGCCTTGGGCGGGCGGTCGGACGAGATCACAATTTGCTTCTCGTGGCTGTGCAAGGTGTTGAAAGTATGGAAAAACTCTTCCTGGGTCGACTCCTTGCCGGCGATGAATTGGATATCGTCGATCAGCAGCACATCGATATCGCGATAGCGTCCGCGGAAGGTGTCGGTGGTGTGCGACCGAATGGCGTTGATCATGTCGTTGGTGAACTCTTCCGACGACACATACAGCACCTGCAAACCCTGTTGGCAGCAGGCGTGGCCGATAGCGTGCAGCAAGTGGGTCTTGCCCAGACCAACCCCACCGTAGAGGAACAGCGGGTTGTAAGCTTTGGCCGGGCTCTCGGCCACCGCCAGCGCCGCGGCATGCGCCAACCGATTGCTTGGCCCGACAACGAAGTTGTCGAAGGTGTAGCGGGCGCTCATGTCCCACTTGGGCGCCGAGGCGGGCAATAACTCCCTGGATCCCATCGAGCTTGACGGGCCAGCGAGCGGCGCGGCCGGCTGACCATTCTCCGGGTGACGCTCTCCCTGCCATACAACAAAGCGCACTTCGACCGTCCGGCCAACAATCCCGGTTAGCGTGCGCTTGACCGACGCCAGCAGCCGGTCCTGCAGCCAATCACGTGCATAGGCGTTGCGCACTCCAATGACAAAAGCCCCATCCTCATATGCCAGCAATTCCGCATCGCGCACCCACGTGTCAAACGCCGCCCGGGGCAGTTCGAGCTGAAGTTGCCCGAGCGCCGCTTGCCACTGTCGCTCTGCGTTCATGCCCACCTCCGAGGATGCGCCATAGTTCCAAGGCGCCTTCAGCCTGGTCGCCTGCTATCGAGTGCGTTAGTTCTTGGCACGCGCAGTTCCGCGCCATGGGTGGGGGCGGTCAACCGGCCGAGGGGGCCGGTTGCGTACTTCGTCGGTCCATCACCCTTCCGGCTCGGCGGGACCGATCTTGCCTCCCGGAACAACGAGTTCATCATAGCCTAGCGGACCGTGCTGGACAATACGCTAGGCATCCGACAATCTAAAAAGATGCCAAGATTTAAGGCGATCCAATGTTAAAGAGAATACGGCACCACTCGACGGCTTGGCCTAGCTGTCTCATCTGATGGTCCCGCCCTCAGACGCCGTATCTTGGGCCTTGACGCGACCATTGCCAACATATAGCCATCACCGGCCTCGACCGCTTGCCACATCATTGGCTTGGGCCCAGCTTAAAGAAAAACTCCCGAGCCACACCGACCGGATGGTCAGTCCTAGATGCCGGCGGTGGGCTTGGAGTTGGCCACTTTCTTTAACATTGTGAAGTTTGCCGGCAACGGGGTCCCGGCTTCAGCTGCCGGTGGACAAGTCCGCCTTAAAAGCGGCCTCGAGCGCGGCTGTCACCGACCGTGCCGGCGTGACCTTGAGCCCGGCGGGCCAGGCGTCATGGCCCCGGACGCTCGCCGCCACAATCGCCTGTCGGAAGCCAAGCTTGGCGGCCTCGGTCAGCCGGGCCGGCAGTTGGGGGACGCTGCGCAGCTCGCCGGACAATCCAACCTCGCCCACCAGGACCATATCGGCCGGCAGCGGTCGATCACGCACCGACGAAGCCAACGCCGCCGCCAGCGCCAAATCAGCGGCTGGCTCGCTCACCTGCAGTCCGCCGACCACATTGGCGAACACGTCCTGGTCGGACAGCGACAGCCCGACCCGGCGGGTCAGGACGGCGATGATCAAGAGCAGCCGGTTATAGTCCAGACCATTGGCCGTGCGCCGAGGGTTGCCGAAGCTGGTCGAGCTGGTCAGCCCCTGCACTTCGACAAGCAGTGGCCGCGTGCCCTCCATCGTTACCGCCACGGCCGAGCCCGGCGACTTGACGACGCGCTCGGCCAAAAAGGCCTCCGACGGATTGGGGACCTGCTCCATACCGCTCGATCCCATCTCAAACACGCCGACCTCGGTCGTTGGGCCGAAGCGGTTCTTGACCGAACGCAGCAACCGATAGGCGTGAAAACGGTCGCCCTCAAGATACAGCACCGTATCGACAATGTGCTCCAGCACCCGCGGGCCTGCAATCGTGCCCTCTTTGGTTACATGCCCAACCAGAAACAGGGCGACGTCGGCCGCTTTGGCCAGCGTTTGCAGGCGGCTGGCGCATTCGCGCACCTGGGACACCGAGCCAGCGGCCGACTCGAGATCGGCCGAGTGCAGCGTTTGGATCGAATCAATCACCGCCAGCCTCGGCGAAAGCGACTGTAGGTGCTGCTCGATCGCCTCCAGACTGGTTTCGGTCAGAAGATACAACTCATCCGGCAGGGCCGCCTCGCCCATCAGACGCAGCGCACGGGCCTTCATTTGGGGTTCCGATTCCTCGCCGGACACGTACAGCACCCGGCCGCCGTCCGCCATGACCAACGCCGTCTGCAGAAGCAGCGTGGATTTGCCGATCCCGGGATCGCCACCGACCAGCACGACCGAGCCCGGCACAACCCCACCCCCAAGCACGCGGGCGAATTCTTCGATCGGCAGTGGCCAGCGGGCTTCGGCGTCGCCAGTGATGTCCCGCAGGCGCTGGGGTTGTGAGTCGACGCGCACACCCCGGCGACCGCCACCCTCTCGTCCGCCGCGCTCGACCTCCTCCACCATGCTGTTCCACGAATCGCATTGGGGACAACGGCCCATCGGCTTGGGCGCCTTGCGCCCGCATTCCTGGCATACGTAAACGGTCTTGGTCTTGACCACGATTCCTCCGCCGGCCATTATAGAACCGGACGATCCACGAGCGCGCAATAGGACCTGCACTTTGCGCGTGAAAGCGTGTAGGGACGTTGTATACAACGTCCCTACAGTGGTCCGGAAAAGAACGGGGCCGTCTCTTCGAGACGGCCCGTCTTCTTTCTTTCGCCGACCAGTCGGGTCAGCCGGCCGGGATCGCCTGTTGTGGCTCTTCGTCGGGCTCCGCCGCGGCTTCATCCTTGCGCAGCACCAACTCGTCGCCGTCGGCGTCGATCAAAATCCGATCGCCGGGTTCGAAGCGGGAGGCCAACAAGGCATCTGACAGCCGGTCCTCAATCTCTCGCTGAATGACTCGCTTGAGCGGGCGGGCGCCCATTTCGGGATCGTAACCCGCGTCGGCCAGCACGCGTTTGGCGGCATCCGTTAGCCGGATGTCGAGGTCCTGGTCGGTCAGGCGGGCGGCCACCTTGGCGATCTCAAGATCGACGATCGACACAATTTGGCCCTTGGTCAGCGCATGGAACACAATGATGGCGTCCACCCTGTTGATAAACTCCGGCCGGAACACCTTGCGCAGCGCATCCATCAGCTTGCGCCGCATTTCCGAGTAGCCGATCTCCTCGCCATCATCGGCTTGCTTCAAGTTGAAACCGATGCTGGTCTGGCGTTGGATCAGTTCGGCACCTATGTTGGACGTCATGACCACGATCGCATTGCGGAAATCAACCCGCCGGCCGCGGGCATCGGTCAGCTGCCCCTCTTCCATGATCTGCAGGAGCATGTTGTGCGCTTCCGGATGGGCCTTCTCAATTTCGTCGAAAACCACGATCGAGTACGGCCGGCGCCGGATGGCTTCGGTCAACTGCCCGGCCTCTTCGTAGCCGACATAGCCGGGGGGCGCGCCGACCAGGCGGCTGATGTTGTGCCGTTCCATGAACTCCGACATGTCGATCTGGACCAGGGCATCTTCGGAGCCGAAGATGAACTCGGCCAGGGCCTTGGTCAACTCGGTCTTGCCGACGCCGGTTGGGCCCAAGAAAATAAATGACCCGATCGGCCGGTGGGGGTCTTTCAAGCCGGCCCGCGAGCGGCGCACGGCCTTGGAGATGGCCTCGATGGCCTCGTCCTGACCGACAATGCGTTCGTGCAGCGCCTGCTCCATTTCGAGCAGACGCGCGGACTCTTCGTGGGCAATCTGCATGACCGGTACGCCGGTCCACATCGAAACGACCTCGGCAATATCCTCGGCCACCAGTTCGCTGCGCTTGTCCGTATCGGACCAGCCGCCACGCAGCCCCTCAAGTTGTTCTTCGAGGCCGGCCTGGCGGTCCATCAGCTCCTGAGCGTCGTCATAACGAGCCTCATCCATCGCCTGCTGGTGCGCCTCGCGGGTTTCGCGCAGCTTGCTGATCATGGTGCGCATCGTCTTGGCCTCAGGGCTCTTGTACATGCGCACCCGCGAAGCCGACTCGTCAATCAAATCGATCGCCTTATCTGGCAGGAAGCGCTCGGTAACGTAGCGCGCCGAAAGTGTGGCCGCCGCCTCGATCGCCTCGTCCGTAATCTTGAGGTTGTGGTGCTCCTCGTAAGGTCGCTTGACGCCGCGCAGGATGCTGATGGTTTCTTCAATCGAAGGCTCTTCGACCATCACCGGTTGGAAGCGGCGTTCGAGGGCGGCATCGCTCTCGATGTACTTGCGGTACTCATCCATTGTCGTGGCGCCGATCACCTGCAATTCACCGCGCGACAACGCCGGCTTGAGGATGTTGGCGGCATCGACCGATGACCCGGCCGAGCCAGCCCCGACCAGCATGTGGACCTCGTCGATAAACAGGATGGCAGTCGTCGCCTTGAGCTCTTCGATGACCCGCTTGAGGCGCTCTTCGAACTGGCCCCGGTACATCGTGCCGGCGACCAGTGATCCGACATCCAACTGCAGGACACGTTTGTCCAGCAATGGGTCCGGGATCTCACTGGCCACAATCCGCTGAGCCAATCCCTCGACGATGGCCGTCTTGCCGACGCCGGGCTCCCCGATGAGAGCCGGATTGTTCTTGGTGCGGCGGGCCAGGATCTGGATGACCCGCTCGATCTCGGTCTCGCGACCAATCACAGGATCGAGCTTGCCTTCGCCCGCCAGATCCGTCAGGTCGGTCGCCAATTGGTCCAGCAAGGGGGTCTTGGCTTCCGACTTGCTGCTGCCGCGGCTGCGCCGGCTTGGCTGCGACGACCGCCGGCTCGGGCTCTCCTGCAGGATGCGCCGGGTTTGGCGCCGAATTTGTTCGGGGGTCACGCCCAAGCGGCGCAGTACATCCAGGCCCACGCCTTCATCCTGCCGCACCATGCCCAGCAGCAGGTGCTCCGTGCCGATGTAATGATGGCCCATACGGCGGGCCTCTTCGATGGCCAGCTGGAGCACTTGCTCGGTACCGGGTGCCAGCTCAATGCGGCCGCCGGCGTGACGGCCGATACCCGAAAGCCGCTCGACCATCTCCTTAACCCGTGCCGGGTCGAGACCCAGCTCACGCAGGACCCTGCCGGCGACGCCACCTTCCTCGCGAATCAGCCCGAGCAGCAAGTGCTCGGTGCCGATGTAGTTGTGGTGCATGCGCTCAGCTTCTTCGTGTGCCAAGCTGAGAACACGCCTTGCTCGCTGAGTAAAGCGCTGCATCTTGTCGTCGGCCACTTGGGAAACCTCCACCAACAGTGCCTGCGGTCGCAGCTAAACGACCAACTTGGTCATGATTCTACCAAAGGTCGTCTTTCGCCTAGGTTAACGTGTTGTTAGCGTGGGTGCAGGGGTACCTAGGGTGGATACGGTCCGGAAAGCAAACCGGGCGGACCTTTGGGTTCGCCCGGCAGCCAGCAGAGTCGAGTCTAGTCCTCGTCGCCCCCGCCAGGATCCTCGGCCTCGAGTTCGGCGTCGAAGTCCACGACCTCGGCCTCGGCCTCGACTTCAACTTCCACCTCAGCCTCGGACGCGGCTTCGGCCCCAGGCTCCAGGTCTTCCATTGCCGATTCCCAGTCCTTCTCGGCGAATTCCTGGGAGTCAACCTTGCTCAGGCTCAGGCCAATGCGCCGGCGGTCAGGCTCGACATTGATCACCCGCAGCGTCAACGTTTCGCCTTCGCTGACCACTTCGCGCGGATGCTCGATGCGGTGGTTGGCCAGCTCGGAGATGTGGATCAAGCCCTCGACTTCGTAGTCATCGGTCTCGGCCAGACGGGCGAAAGCGCCAAACTTGGTCAGTTTGGTGATCATGCCTTCGACCAGCATTCCTTCCTTAAACCTGGCCGCGATTTCATCCCACGGATCGGCTTCCAGCTCGCGCAAGGATAGGCTGATGCGCTTGCGCTCCAGGTCCAGATCAAGAACCTTCACCTGGACCTCCTGGCCAACCTCCAGGATGTCGCTGGGGTGGTTAACCCGCTTCCAGGACAACTCGGAGGTGTGGACCAGACCATCGGCCCCGCCGATATCGACAAAGGCACCAAAGTCAGCCAGGCTGATCACGTGACCGGTGCGGATTTCGCCCGGCTTCAATTCTTCGATCAGCCGCTCTTTGAGCATGTCGCGGGCCTCGCGCGCCGCTTCCCGCTCGGACAGGATCAGCCGGTTGCGGCGCCGATCGACTTCGATCACCTTAACGACAATCGGTTCGGTGACCATTTCCCCCCAGCGCTCCTCGGGGGTTTCGCCGCCAGCCCGACGCCGGCGGGAAAGGCTGACTTGCGACGCCGGCACGAAGCCGCGCAGCCGCCCAACCTTGACGATCAGTCCGCCCTTATTGAATCCGTCGACCTCCCCCTCGTAGTTCTCTTCCGACTTGAGCAATTCTTCGGCCAGCTCCCAGTCCTTCTCTTCCTCGGCCTTAAGCAGCGACAAGGTGATGACGCCGTCGCGCTCGCCGGTCCGGACGACGTAGACCGTGATCTCGTCGCCGACCTTGAGTGCGGCGCGGGCTTCGGCTGGCATCTGATCGAGTTCGTTGCTGGCGACCATCCCTTCGGATTTGGCCCCGATGTCGACCAGCATGTCGTTCTCGCCCAAGCGGGCGATTACACCCTTGCGAATCTCGCCCCGACGCGGCGTTTCGACGTCATAGGCTTCGCTCTCCAGGAGCAGAAGCATCGGGTGCACCGCCTCGGCGCCATTCTCGGCGGCTGGATTCTCCTGGCTTACCTTTTCTTCACTCTCGAACATAGACTGGGCACGCTCCATTTCAGAAGATTGCAGCATTATAACGGTCGGACCAGCCTTCGGCAACACGCCTTGCCACGACCTGCCATCGCCAAAACTCGCTTCCGGTATAATGCGCCCCGACCATGATGCGAAGCGTATTTCCCTTCACGGCGATCGTTGGCCAGGAGCGGATGCGGCGTGCATTGATCTTGAACGCCATCAATCCGCGCATCGGCGGCGTGCTGATCCGCGGCGAGCGCGGCACGGCCAAATCGACGGCCGCCCGCGCCCTGGCCGAACTGCTGCCACAGGTGCCGGTTGTCGCTGACTGCCGCTTTGGCTGCGATCCCAACGAACCTTCCAGCTACTGCACCGAGTGCCGCGAGCGGGTTCGCCGGGGCGAGAAGCTTCCCGTCGAAATGCGGCCGACCTCGTTTGTTGACCTGCCGGTCTCGGCCACCGAAGACCGAGTGGTCGGCACGCTCGATATCGAGCGGGCTATTAAGGAAGGCGAACGTCACTTCGAGCCGGGCGTGTTGGCAGCAGCCAACCGGGGCCTGCTCTACATCGACGAGGTCAATCTGCTTGACGATCACGTCGTTGACGTGCTGCTCGACTCGGCGGCGCTGGGCATGAACATCGTCGAGCGCGAAGGAATCTCGTTCTCCCATCCCGCACGCTATATCCTGGTCGGCACCATGAACCCCGAAGAGGGCGACTTGCGGCCCCAGTTGCTCGACCGTTTCGCCCTGTCGGTTGAAATCCGCGGCCTTTCCCGTCCGGAAGACCGGGTCGCCATTATGCAGCGCAACCTGGAGTTCGAATCGGACTCGGAGGCCTTCCGTGCCCGGTGGCTGCCCCAGGAGCAGCAGTTGTCGCAGGAGATTGCCAACGCCCGCCAACTGCTCGACTCGGTGCAGTACCGCGACCAGGACCTACTTTCGATCGCTGCGCTGACCGCTTCCCTGCAAGTCGACGGCCACCGCGCCGACCTGGTGATCCTCAAGGCGGCCCGGGCTCATGCCGCCTACGAAGGCCGTCATCGCATCAGCCAGCGCGACATTGCCCTGGCGGCCGAACTGGCGCTCCCGCACCGCCTGCGCCGCGGCCCGTTCCAACAGACCGAAGTCACCTTCAATGAGCTGCAGGAACGTATCGATCAGATCCAGTCGCAGAACAGCGACCAGGAACCGCAGGCGAACCAAGCCGCCGGCGCGGAAGGCGAGACCGGCGCAAAAAAAAAGACCAGCCTGAGGGCGGCCGCGGCGAAGTAGCCCCCGATAGTCCCGACCTGGGCCGCAGCCAGCCCACCCGCCAATCGGCCGGTGAATCGCTCGACGCCGAATGGTGGGAGGGCGGCGAGCAGGTCAAGGTCGGCGAAGCGTTCGAACCCCGTCCTCTGTACAACCCACTCGACCGCATGACCCGCCGCCAGAGCGGCCGCCGCACGCGCACCCGCACCGACCGCAAGCGCGGACGGTACATCCTATCGCGCCCGGCCAGCGGCCGCACCGATGACCTGGCGTTTGACGCCACTCTGCGGGCGGCTGCTCCCTTCCAACAACGCCGCGCCGCAGAGATGGGCGACAAGGCCGTTGCTATCCACCGCTCGGATTTGCAGCGCAAGGTGCGGATGCGCAAAGCAGCCAACCTGATCTTGTTCGTTGTCGACGCTTCCTGGTCGATGGCGGTCGCCGAGCGAATGTCGGCCACCAAGGGCGCCATTCTGTCTCTGTTGACCGACGCCTACCAACGCCGCGACCGGGTTGGCCTGATCGTCTTCCAGAAGGACCGGGCCGTGACCGTGCTGCCGCCGACCAACTCTGTCGAACTGGCCCGCAAGGCACTGCAAGACATACCGGTTGGCGGCAAGACGCCGCTCTCGGCCGGGCTCAATCTGGCTTATGAACTGCTGCGGCAGCAGCAAACGCTGTATCCGGACGTGATGCCGCTGCTGATCCTGCTGACGGACGGGGCCGGAAATGTATCGATGGGGGATCTGCCGCCGCAGGAGGAAGCCCATACCATCGCCTATCAAATCGAGTCCGCCTCGATCCGTTCGGTGGTGATCAATATGGAACACGCTGCCTTCGACCAGGGCCTTGCCCGCCGGCTGGCCGACAGCCTGGGCGCCCCCTGCTACACCCTCAACGAACTCAAGGCAGAAAGCCTGTATCAGGCCGTCCGCCGCGAGATCGAAAGCGCTGCTTGAGGGAACCACAAAGGCGCAAAGCTCAGCAAGCGGGAAGGTGGCAACACAAAGAAGAGCTGTTAACTCTCAGAAGTTGGGAGGGTGCTGATAGCTGAGAGCTGATTGCCGAGAAATGGTTTCCTTAGTGTTCCTAATCGGTTCCTTTGTACCCTTCGAGCCTTTGTGGCTACCTTAGCCAGCGCCATCCGCTGCTTGTTTTCGCTTCAACCGGGCAAGCCTGTGCTCCACCTCGGCCCACTGCTGCTGCCGGCGCCAATCCTCTTCCCAGTGCGTCAGGCTGACGAGCGCTTCCTTCGCCCAGTGGGTGGCTTGCTCCAGATCCTTCGTCCGCCACTCGAAATACTTGGCCAACTCAATGCACGGTCGCGGGTCGTGGCGGTCGGACTTGTGCCAAGTCCGCCATGTTTCAAGCGCCTCATCGAACTGGCCGCCTGCCTTCAATTGGAAGGACAAAAGGCGCAGCGCCTCGCTGTGAACCTCATCCGCCCGTTCGGCGCGCGTCGCCGCCCGGTAGGCCGTCAACGCCCGCCCTGCCCGGCCGGCCCGCGCATGCCAGCGGGCCACACCCAAGGCCTCCGAAGCCGTCAGCCGTTCCGGATCGGGCGGCTGGTGTCGCGCCAGCACCTCATGCGCCAGCCCAACCAACGACAGGATATCGATTTCATTGTGGTACACCACCCGCGCCAACGGCGAAGCATCACCGGTCCGCAAGTAATCCAGGTACATGCCAGGGATTTCGGCGCCCGGGACATCAGCTTCTGAGCGTGCGATGCCCAGCACATGCTGTTCGATGGTCGACAAGGCGCAGTTTGGCAATTGGCGCCGCCACAGACGCCGCGCCGGCGGCAGCAAGTCCAAGTGGGGCCAGCCCGTCAACGCCCAGCGCCGGCGCAGACCGATCACATAGCGGTTTTCCAACAGCGGTAGATCAAATGACCGGCCGTTGAAAGTGACAAAGCCAGCCGCCGCCTCCAGGTCATTCCGCAACGCTTCCAGCATGCCCTCTTCTTCAACCGGATCGCGCAAGAAGTACTGACGCAGCACAAAACTGTCGTCGACAAAGCGTCCGACCCCCACGAGGAAGATCAGGGTGCCGGCTCCGCCAGCCAGGCCTGTTGTTTCCGTGTCGAGGAAAGCCAATTGACCGACTGGCACTCCGGCCAGGCCCGGGCTGCCAGCCACTTGCGCCGCCAGCTCGGGCGACTGATTGAAGGCCAACACATCGGCCAGCCGCCCTCTGCCGTGCTCGAAATCGATCGGAAACCGGCGCTCGACCCGGTAGGCGGGGCCCATGTCGGTTTCTATGAGGACCCCGCCATCAAAGGCGAGCTGGCGCTCGGCCTGGCGTGGCGGCTGGCTGCTGGCCGCCGCGGAACGCCGCCGGCCCAAGCGGGTCAGGCGGCGGCGTAGGTCCTGGCGAGCGTCGCTGTCCATCAAGCTACCTGCGTTCCATCTCCGGCTGGCGGACGGGCGGCTTAGCCGCGGCCGGCCGGCAGCACAACAGTGAAGGTCGTACCCTCCCCTAGCTTTGATTCTACCCAGATGCGCCCATCGTGATGATCGACGATCGACTTGACGATCGAAAGCCCCAGGCCTGTCCCGGGGGAGTCCTTGGCCACATTGCTGCCGCGATAGAACTTGTCGAACAGGTAGGGCTGGTCGGCTGGAGGGATGCCTGGGCCGCTGTCGGTCACCCGCAGGATGACCTGGTGATCCTCGGATTCGGCCTCGATTTCAACTCGCCCGCCGGCCGGCGTGTACTTGATTGCATTCTCCAGCAGATTACCGATCATCTGGCGCAGCCGAATCGGATCCCCCGAGACCAACGGCAATCCGTCTGGCAGCCTGGCTTCCAGCTCGACGTCCTTGGTCTCGGCTGACGTGCGCAGCCCTTCGACTGCGTAGCGGGCCAGGACGGAGATTGGCGTGCTCTCCTGGGTTGTATCGACGCCGGACTCGATGCGGCCCAGGTCGAGCAGGTCGCTGACCAGGTCGGTGATGTGCTGCACGCTGATCTGCACCCGGCGAATGAAATCGCGCTGTTGATCATTAATCTCGCCGGCCCGCTCGATCAGCTCGACATACCCCAGGATGGCGGTCAGCGGCGAGCGCAAGTCGTGGGAGACCGTCGTGACGAACTCCGACTTGATGCGGTCGAGCTCCTTCAAGTGGGTGACGTCATTGAGCACGATCGCCTGGCCTACCCCCTCGATCGCCGTCCGTTGAGCGTTGAAGATCCGGCCATCGGTCGCTTCAATTTCCTCGCGGCGCACACCATCGCCCGCCGTGCGCAGCAACTCCAGCAGCCGGGGGTCGTCGATGGCTTCGACGACGGAGCGGCCCAGCAGCGCGCCGCCGTTAACGGCAAATGCCTTCTGGGCAGCTTCATTCATCAAGAGCAGCCGGTTCTCCGGATCGACGACGATCACGCCGTTCTCGGTCTGGCGCAGGATCGTCTCCAGCTTGCGCCGCTCGGCCTCGCTGCGGTGGAACAAGCGGGCATTCTCGATGGCGATGGCCGCGTAATCGGCCATCGCTCGCAGCACGGTCAAGTCCTCCTGGCTGAAGTTGTGGCCGACCTTGCGGTTGTCCACCCCCAGCACGCCGATAATGTGGCCGCGCACCGACAGCGGCACGTAAATCAAGGAATGCACAAGGTATGAGGTCTTGATCTTCTTGGGCGAGTTATCGTCGATCACTACCGGTTCGCCTGAGGCCAGCACCTGGCCAGCCAGCGAATCCTGCGTCTGCAGACGGAAGGTGCGGGCGAACTCCTCGTCGAAATTCTTGGATGCCCGCATGTAGAGCTGGCCGCTGTCTTCGTCGACAAGCAGCAGGCTGCCCTCCTCGGCCCCCGTCAGCCGCACGGCCGCATCGACCACCGAAGTCAGCACCTCGTCAACCTCCAGCATCGCCGTCACCGTGCGGCCGATGCCGGCCAGCGTCTCCAACTCATCCAGGCGCCGCTTGAGACTGCGGGCCCCGTCCTCGAGATCGGCCTTGGTCGACATCAACTGAGCCATGCGCTGGCTCTCGGCCAGCGCCCGGCCGACGGCAGCCAGCAGCTGCTCGGCCTCGAACGGTTTGGTCAGGTAGTCGCACACCCCGGCCCGAATGGCCTCCAGCATCAGGCCTTCACTGCTCTCGCCCGTAATCAAGATCACCGGCACTGGATACTCGGCCCGCAACCGCCGTGTCAGTTCGGTGCCCGTCAGGTTGGGCATTTGCTGATCGCTGATCACGACCGCCGGCCGCAGCTCAAGGGCCAGCGTCAACGCCGACATGCCGTCGCCAACCGACCGCACCCGGTAACCGGCCGGAACGAGCACACGCTCTTCCAGGTACTGGCGAACTTCGCGATTATCTTCTGCGACGAGGATGAGTGGTTCGGTCATCGGTCGGGAATTGGCGACTGCCGGCGTGAGCCGGAACGGTCGCCGTCAGCCGGCGGTCCTAGCCGGCTTCATCGCCGCTGCGGCCATCGGCACCTGGGGGGATTGGCCGGCCTTCCTTGGGCACAGGCGGTGCCAGCGACTCGGCGACCCCCGCCAGTTCGGCGGCCACGGATTGCAAGTCCGAACGGACGCCACGGTCGCTGGAGGCAGCCGCCAGGTGCCCCAGGCGTTCCTGGGCTTGCAGCAATCGGACGGCGACTGATGAATCGGTCGTCGCCTGGGTGGCGCGCATTTCCCGCTCCAGGCGGGCGGCCCGCGTCTCCAGTGCCTGAAACAGCCTGGCGTTGACCAGAGAGATGGAAGCGTAGTCGGTGACCGCCTCCAGCATCGCCTGGTTGCGCTCCGTGAACATGCGGGCATCGCGCCGGGCGACGTTGAGCACGCCGACCGGCTGGTCGCGCACTTTGATTGGAACAATCAAGGCCGCCCGGCCGATCTGCGACAACTTGAATTGAGAAAGTCCTTCGCCATGAATCCGCAGTGCCTCGCCGGACAACATCACCAGTGAACTTACCCCGTCATCCCAGGGCTTATGCAGCCTGGAGGCCACCTCCGATGGCAGGCCGCTCTGAGCCCGCAACACCATCTCCCTGGTCGACTCGTCGCGCAGCAAGATCCAGCCCATGTCGGCTTCGGTGACATACAAACTGCCTTCCATAAGCTTGGAAAAAAGTTGGCCCTGGTTGGTCGTCGAGGTGACGGCCTTGCCAATGCCATAGATCGTGGTCAACTCACGCACTCGCCGCTCGAGCTGCCGGTTGCTCTCAGCCAGTTGGTCGGCCAGTTGCTTGCGTTCGCGCCGCAACCGGATCTCATTCAAGGCTCTTTCGATAGCAGCAACGGCTTCGGCCTCGCGCAGGGGCTTGACCAAGTAATCGCGGGCACCGAGCCGAAATGCTTGGATGGCGTCGGCTTCCATCCCCTCCGGCGCCATAACCAGCATCGGCACCTCGATACCTTGGGACCGCAAGGCCACCAGCAAGTCCTTTCCGCTGAGACCCGGCAGGGTCAGACTGGCCAGGATCAGATCCGGTCCAAAGTTGAGCGCCTGCTGGATAGCGCCCCCCGCCTCTTGGGCCGTCGCCACGTCATAGCCCATGGGCTCAAGGACCTGCGTTTCAAGCAAGTCGAGGACATCGGCGTCCTCGTCGACCACCAAAACGCGCTCACGCGGCTGATCGCCCCTCATGCGGCAATCATAGCATGCCGGCTCAGCGGAGTGGATGGGCCAAAAGGGCCTCCTCGGCAATCAGGCGACCATTCCTTGACGCCCTCATTTCAAGACCATTACAATGCGACTCAACATTGGTGGCGGTATGGATTACAAGGATTACTACGAAGTCCTCGGTGTCGACCGGGGCGCAGACGAGCAGTCCATCAAGCGCGCCTACCGCAGGCTCGCCCTCAAACACCACCCCGACAAGAACCCGGACGATCCGCAGGCCGAAGAACGATTCAAGGAAATCAATGAGGCCTACGAGGTCCTGGGGGACGCGGAAAAACGCGCCAAGTACGATCGGCTCGGAGCTTCCTACCGTCAGTGGGAACGCACGGGTGGTCAGGCGGACTTCGACTGGTCACGCTGGGCCAGCGGTGCGCCGGGCGGTGTCCGGGTCGAGTTCGGCGATCTGGGCGATCTGTTCGGTGGTGGATTTTCCGACTTCTTCGACACCGTCTTCGGTGGGCCCGGTCGAGGCCGCGGGGCCGCCACCAGCCGGCCCCGCGGGCGCGACCTGGAGCAACCGATAACGATCTCGCTGGAGGAAGCCTACCAGGGGACGACCCGCCAACTCCGGCTCAACGGCCGCTCGCTGGAAGTCAAGATCCCGCCGGGCGCCCGCTCCGGCACCCGGGTTCGTCTGGCTGGGCAGGGTCAGGCTGGACCCGGTCAATCCGGCGACTTGTATCTGTCGGTCCGGGTAGCACCCAATGGCCGCTTCCGCCGCCAGGGAGACGACCTGCACACGCAGGTCGAGGCGAGCCTGGATCAGGCCGTCCTTGGCGGCGAGGTGGACGTGCCGACGCCGGCGGGGCCGGTTGTGCTGACCATTCCAGCGGGCAGCCAACCGGGCCAGCGCTTTCGCCTCAAGAGCCGGGGGATGCCCAGCTTGCGCAATCCCAACCAACACGGTGACCTGTTCGCCGAGCTCACGGTACGCATTCCGACAGAGCTGTCGGACGAAGAGCGCCAACTCTATGAGCAGTTGAGAAAGCTGCGTGGCGGCAGTTGATCATCTGCAGCGCAGGACCGAGCTTCCCATCATGAGACCAAGGAAGGTTTGATGACCCGCACCAAGTTTGCGCCAGGATTTATCGCCGTGGTGGTGGCCACCTTGGCCTGCAGCCCGGGGACACTTCTGACAACCGACGCCCCCAGCCAGGCGCCGTCCTTACCACCCACCTTGCCGGCGGTCATTTCGGCCCCGGCAGAGCCTTCTGTGGGGGAGGTGCCCATCTTGCCGATTACCCAGGGTGACTTGGCCTCGTTGTACGGGGCGGTCAGCCCCGGTATCGTCAATATCCTAACCTTCCCGGCCAACGCCCCTAGCGGCGGCCTGCCACTCGGTCAGGGGTCGGGATTCGTCATCGACAGCCAAGGGCACATTGTTACCAATCACCACGTGGTGGCCGATTCGGGTGACATTGAGGTCGATTTCGCCTCGGGGCAGAAGGCCTGGGCGGAACTGGTCGGCATAGACCCCGATTCGGACCTGGCAGTCCTTAAAGTCGACTTGCCGGCTGACAGCCTGGTGCCGTTGCCCTTGGGTGATTCGGACCTGGTGGAGGTTGGCCAGTTCGTTGTGGCCATCGGCAATCCGTTCGGCCTGTCGGGCACCATGACCGTTGGAATCATCTCGGCCCTAGGCCGGACGCTTGACTCGGAGCGAGAGGCACCGACCGGCGGCGCCTTTACTGCCGGCGACATTATCCAGACGGATGCAGCCATCAATCCGGGGAACTCGGGCGGGCCGCTGATCAACCTGGCAGGTGAGGTGATCGGCGTCAACCGGGCCATCCGCACCGAGACGACCAACGCCGAAGGCACGCCGCTCAACGCAGGCGTGGGCTTTGCCATTCCCGTCAACATCGTGCGCCGAGTCGTGCCAGCCCTGATAGAAACCGGCAACTACGACTACCCGTTCCTGGGCGTATCCAGCTTGAATGAGAGCGCTTGGAACCTGCGCACACTTGATGTGCTGGGATTGCCGGATGACGCCGTCGGCGCGTATGTGACCTGCGTCACGCCGGGCGGCCCGGCCGAAGAGGCCGGCGTGCTAGGCGCCGCTGATTGCGACGAACTCGGCCTGCGGCCTGGCGGTGACTTGATCGTCGCTATCGACGCCGAGCCGGTATATGAATTTAGCGACTTGCTTTCCTACCTGGTCAACCACACGCAACCCGGCGACACCGTCAGCTTAACGGTACTCAGGGACGGCGAGGAACAAAACCTTGACGTCACGCTCGCCGGCCGCGGCTAGTAGGACCGGGCCGCCGAACGCGTCAGAACGAGGAGGCACGCCATGCCAGCCAATCACGGCCTGGAAGAGCTGCTCGCCTACCGGTCCGACCACCCGGTGTTGAGTGTTTACCTCGACTTGCCGCCGTCCGCCGGTATGGATGGTCAGCGGCTGGCGCTGCGCGAGTTGACCCGCCGGTTTGAAGACGAAGCGCCGGATGACGTCGAAGCCGTTCGCCGGTTTCTAGACCACGAGCACGGCGGATCCGGCCGGGCGCTTGTCCTGTTCTCCAATCAGGAAGATGGTCTGTTTCGCTCCATTTCGTTGGCGATCCCGCTGCGCAGCCGGGCCCGCCGCCTGGACCGCCCCTATCTCAAACCCTTGGTCGATCTGCTTGACTCCTACGGGCACCTGGGTGTGGCGATTGTCGATCGGCAAACCGCTCGCTTCTATCACCTCGACCTGGGGGAAGTCGTGGCCGAAGATGGCTTCGAGGGAGAGCCGGTTCGGCGCGTCAAGAGCGGCGGCGGCTCACAGGATCCGAGCCGCCGTGGGGGCGCCGCCGGTCAAACGCGCTCTGCCGAGGAACTGGCCGAACGCAATTTGCGCCAGGCGGCGACCGAGGCCAGCAAGTTCTTCAAGGCGCAGGGGGTTCGCCGTATCGTTGTGGCCGGCACCGACGAGAACCAAGCTTACTTTCACGACGCCCTGCCCAAGGCCTGGCGCAGCCTTATCATCGGCGGCTTCCCGGCCGACATGAGCGCTGGAACCACCGAGATCGCCGCCCGGGCCATGCAGGTCGCCAGCCAGGTGGACGAACAGCACGAGCAGAAATTGGTCGAACGGATGGTGACAGCAGCGGCCAAGCGGCAGGATGGTGTGTTGGGGCTGGATCAGACGCTGGAAGCCGTCCACGCTGGCAAAGTCCTATCGTTGGTCGTCGGCGAAGGGTACCGGGCGGCCGGCTTGCGCTGCGGGTCATGCGGCTATTTGACAACACAACCGCTCGAGAGCTGTCCATTCTGCGGGGGGGAAATGGCCAAGATCACCGACGCCGTCGAAGATGCCATTCAGGCCGTGCTCGACAAAGGAGGAAAGGTCGAAGTGGTGCACGACAACGTTCAGTTGGAGCAGGCTGGCCGAATTGGAGCCCTGCTGCGCTACTGAGTCACCCGCGTTGAAATTAGTAGGTGGCACTACTGCCCGAGCGCAGTGCAGGGACGTTGTATTCAACGTCCCTACACTTTGGTGCCGAATAAACACGTCATTCCGTTTTCGACTTGACGCTCGCCTGGCTATTCCTCCGTTTGGCTGAACAACTGCCGCTCGAGATCAACCAGATTATTGGCCAGGATCTCGAGATCGCGTTCGGCGGCGAACGAGTCTCCTTCTAGTTCGGCCATCACCAACTGCAAGCGGTCGCGCATGCTGCCGACCGATTCGGCCGGCTGCTCATCCAATCCGTCCTGCAGGGAGGCCAGGCGTGAGTCGGTCCCGCTGAGCTCATTGCGCGCCGCGCCCGGCTGATCCTGGGCCAGCGCCAACTGCGCCCGGGTGACATCCACCAACACCGCCAGCAGCCCCAGGTGCAGCTCACGGTCGGCCAGGTCCAGGCGCAGGGCTTCGTTTTCCTGCTCCAGCGGCTGGAGTTCCTCCAGTTCCTCCTGAAACGAATTGGCCTGTGATTGGGCCGAGCGTAGATCGGCCTCGAGCGCCTTGATCGTGTCGGTTTGTGGTCGGATACGAGTGAAATATGCTATGAGGACGCCAGCAACAAACACAACGCCAATGGCGACGGCCCAACGCAGCGCTCGCTGCATCCAGCCGCCAAGGCGGCTATCCGCCGTCGGCTCGGTTGGCGTTTCCGGTGCTTCCGTCGGCTCGGACTCTATTCGCTCGTCGTCAACCATCAAGCGTTGCCTCCTCGGTCTCCGGCGCGGTCGCGGCCGGTTCGGTCATGTCAAGCAGGAGCAGCCAGACACTTTCCAAATCCTCGGCCGCGACTTGCGGGGCCTGAGGCAGTGCCTTCTCCGCCAGCGCCAGACGCTCAAGCGCCGCCAGCGTATCATTCTCAACGATACCAGTCGGTGGCGTCAAGCTAGCTAGCCGATCGTAGGCGGTCTGTATGTTGTCTTGGGCCAACCCGTAATTCGCCTGCAGCAGTTCGAGCCTGGCCCGGGCCACAACCTCCATAACCCCTATCAAGTCCAACCGAAAGCCCAGCGTTTCCAAGCCCGGATCCGTTTTCGGTTCCGCTTCGAGGGTGGCGACGGCTTGGCCCAGCCCTTCGAGATCGTCCTCCAACTGCCCGATCTGCCCGACCGCCGTCCGCAGGTCAGCCAGGTCCGCCTCAAGAACTTCCAGGCGGTCGCCAGCCGCATGCAGTTGGTCCCCGCCGGCCGCCATCTGTTCTGCCACGTCCAGCAGCTCGGCCTCCACCGCCGACAGCCGTTCGCCCAGGCTTTCATTGGCTCGTTCTTGCTCCCGGCGAAACGAGTCGAGGTCGTCGGACAGCGCTTCCACCAGCGCCTGATTCTGTTCGACCGGCTCCAGCCAGGCCCGAACCAGGGCCGGCAGCGCCAGATACAGGGCCAGGCCAACGCCGACTCCCAACCCTACCACCAGCGCCAGCCTCAGCAACCTGCGCAACCAGCCGCCTGTCCCAGCGGCCTGGGCCGGGTCCACCGTTTGATCTTCGGGCTCTTGTCCCCTCGGGACTGGTTCGTCGCTCATGGGTTTTGGCCCGCCCCCTCGTCATTGCCGGCGCTGTCGATCGCCAGCAGCCGGCGCAGGCCGTTAAGGAAAGCATCGAACCGGTCGGCACGCACTTCGAGTTCGGTGTTCGACGTCTGGAGAGATTGCACGGCGTTCTGCATCTCGGAAACCCCATGAAGCGCCGATTGCATGTCCAGCCGCAGCGCGCGGGCGTCGGTCTCGACCTGATCCATCCGACCGGTCAGCCCTTCCAGGGACGCCAATCGCTGGTCCATCGTCCGCAGTTGACTTTCGAGTGCCCGCAGGTTGGATCCAAGCGTCGCCACCGCCTCCGAACTCTGCCTCACCTGGCGGTTGCGGGCGACACTCAGTGTCCCATTAATGGCGATCAGCACGGCCAGGGTCAGGCCGACCGACAGCACAACGCTTAAACCGGCGGTGCCTGCCAACCACCATACCAGGTAAGAGGGCGTGGATCGCGCCTCTGCGGGCCGCCGCACCGCCATCGGTCCTGGCGGCGCCGGCGGGGCCTCCTCCAGGGTAAGCCGGGCTTCGAGCTGTTCGAAGAGCCGGGGGCCGACGCCGGCCACCTGGCGCAAATCCTGCATTTGTTTGTACGGGCGGGCGTGCTCAATCCGGCGGGCGAGTGTCTGGCCTACGCCTGGCAGCTCGGCCAGTTCATCGGCTGTGGCTTGATTGGGATTGAGCTTGGAGGGATTCTCGTTGGCCCCCATGGCTTCCTGCTCCTCGGCGAAACGGATTGGGCGCTGGCCGCGGCCGGCGACTGTCTTCCATTGTACCGATGGAGTCATCAACAAGGGCTGCGGCAGCCCCACGCGAAGACTGCAGGGATTACAACCGGTAGACGTCCTGCCGCCAAACCGGCCGCTGCCGGCGGGCGAACATGTGAACGAAGAACAATCCGGCCACAAATCCGCCGATATGGGCCCACCAGGCGATGCCGCTGAATGCGCCGCCACCGCTGAGGTTGCCCAGGCTGAGGAGGCCGGAGGATAGCTGCGAGAAGAACCAAACGCCGAGGAATACGAAGGCCGGCACCTCGACAAACCAGGGTAAGAAGAAGACCGGGATCAAGGTCAAGACCCGGCCGCGAGGGAACAATACGAAGTAGGCGCCCAACACGCCGGCGATCGCGCCGCTGGCGCCGATGGTGGGAAGGCGGGAATCGGCGGCGAAGTACACATGGGTCAGCCCGGCGATCACACCGGCCAACAAGTAAAAGACCAAATACCTGCCGCTTCCCATCCGCTCTTCAACGTTGTCCCCGAAGATATACAGTGTCCACATATTGCTGATCAGGTGGAACCAACTTCCGTGCAGAAACATCGAGCTGAAAAGAGCAGTCAGGGATTGCGGATCGGTCAGGCTCATCCGGGCCGGCACCAAACCGTAGCGCCCCAACAATGACTGCAACCCTGCCTGCCCCAGCGAGGCCTCGAACAGGAAAAGCAGAACGTTGACGAGGATTAAGGTGATGTTGAGGTAGGGGAAACGCCGGGCGCGAATCGTGTCGCGAATGGGCAGCATGCAGTTGCCTTAAACAGGAATGAGGTACAAGAGGCCGCACGCGGCATTGTACCTCAGCAGTTCTTTGGGCCCTGTTAGCGGGCCTTGACCTCAATCTGGCGGGGCCGGGCGCTTTCCTGCTTGGGGACTTGAACGGTCAGCAACCCATGCTCAACCCAGGCCTCGATGCCATTTGGATCGGCATCTGCCGGCAACCTGAGCCGTCGAACCACCGAACCCCGGTCATAGGGCGCCTCATCGGCCTCTTCGCCTTGTTCCTTGGACGGACCCGCCGACACAACCAGCGACTCGTCCTCCCAGCGAACCTGAACCTGGTCCGGGCCAAAGCCGGGGACCTCGGCAATCAGCGTGTAGCCCATCTCGTCCGCCTTCACTTCAACCGGCAAGCGGCGCCCTCCGTTGAACCCGACGGGTGCGCTCGTTAGTTGACCTCGCACTGGCCCCAACCAAATCACCTTGCGCATCTTTCCTACCTCCATGGAATACGGCTGTTGTTTCATCAAGGGTAGCGCAGCCGCCTTAACTCTCCATTTGCACTCCGTAAGCAGTGCATTAGTGAGCTGTTCTCACATCCCGTTAACGATCGTCCAATCCGCGTCATATGCTCACGGTCTACACTTGAAAGTACTACCGACCGGGAGCGCTGCGGTTGTCTCAAAGTAGCGGCGCCACCGCTTGGTGATGGGAGGCAATATGCAACTGGAACGTTACACACAAAAGGCGCAGGCCGCCTTGCTCGATGCCCAGCGCATGGCTGAGGACCGGCACCACAACGCCATCGAACCACAGCATGTGCTGCTGGCTTTGGTGCGCCAGGCCGACGGGGTTGTCCCCGCTATCCTGACGCAAATCGCCGGCAGCCCCGAGATGCTGCGCACCGATCTGGAGCGCGAGCTCGAATCCATGCCGCAGGTTCGGGGGCAAACACAACAGATCGGTCTGAGCCGCGCCACCAGCGACCTGTTGGCCGACGCCGAAAAGCGGGCCAGTTCGATGACGGACGAGTACATTTCCACCGAGCACCTGCTGCTGGCACTGGCCAGCGGTCCACAGGCCGATCGGTTGACCAGCTTCGGCGTTGCGCCCGATGCCATCCTTAAGGCGCTCAACAAGATTCGCGGCTCCCAGCGGGTGGTCACACCCAATCCGGAAGACACCTACCAGCCGCTTGAGCGCTACGGCCGTGATCTGACCCAGGCCGCCCGCCAAGGGAAGTTGGACCCGGTGATCGGCCGCGATGAAGAGATCCGGCGGCTGACCCAGGTCTTGTCTCGCCGCACCAAGAACAACCCAGCGCTGATTGGCGACCCCGGCGTGGGCAAGACCGCCATCGTCGAGGGGCTGGCCCAGCGAATCGTCAATGGTGACGTGCCCGAGGGCCTGAAGAACAAGCGCCTGATCCAGTTGGATCTGGCTGCGCTTGTCGCCGGCGCCAAGTACCGCGGCGAGTTTGAAGAGCGCCTCAAGGCAGTGCTCCAAGAGGTGACCGACTCGGCTGGCGAAATCGTGTTGTTCATTGATGAGATGCACACGGTGGTCGGCGCCGGCGCCGCCGAAGGCGCCATGGACGCCGGCAACATGCTCAAGCCGATGCTGGCTCGAGGCGAACTGCACATGATCGGCGCCACGACGCTCGACGAGTACCGCAAGCACATCGAGAAGGACGCGGCCCTCGAGCGCCGCTTCCAACCCGTGTTCGTGACCGAACCAAGCGTCGAAGACACAATTAGCATCCTGCGCGGCCTGAAGGACCGCTACGAAGTCCATCACGGCGTGCGCATTCAGGACAGCGCCGTGATCGCCGCCGCCACCATGTCCCACCGCTACATCAGCGACCGCTTCCTGCCGGACAAGGCAATCGACCTGATCGATGAGGCCGCCGCCCGGCTGCGCACGGAGATCGACTCCAAGCCCCAAGCGCTGGACCAGGTGGACCGGCAGATCATGCAGCTCGAGATCGAGCGCGAAGCTCTCAAGAAGGAGAAGGACCAGGCTTCCAAGGACCGGCTGGCGCGTATCGAAGCCGAACTGGCCGACTTGCGCGAGCAGTCATCTCACTTGCATGCCCGCTGGACGACTCAGAAGGAAGCGATCCTCGAACTGCGCACCAGCAAGCAGGATATCGAGCGAACTCGGCTCGAGATCGAGCGGGCCGAGCGGCGCGCCGACCTCGAGGAGGCCGCCCGTCTGCGCTACGGAACGCTGCGCGAGCTCGAGACCAAGCTGGCCGACCATGAGGCCCGCCTCAAGGAGCTGCAAGCCCAAGGGGCCCTGCTCAAGGAAGAGGTCGATGCCGAAGACGTGGCCACGGTCGTGGCCCGCTGGACTGGCATCCCGGTTTCCAAGCTGCTCGAAGGCGAGATGGAGAAACTGCTCCAAATGGAAGACCGGCTGCACCAGCGGGTGGTCGGGCAACACCCGGCCGTGGCGGCGGTGGCCAACGCCGTGCGCCGCTCACGCTCCGGCTTGCAGGACCCCAACCGGCCGCTGGGTTCGTTCATTTTCCTGGGGCCGACCGGCGTCGGCAAGACCGAGCTGGCTCGATCCTTGGCTGCCTTCTTGTTCGATGACGAGGCCGCCATGATCCGGATCGATATGGGCGAGTACCAGGAGAAACACACAGTGTCGCGCCTGATCGGGGCGCCGCCCGGCTATGTCGGTTATGAAGAGGGCGGCCAGCTGACGGAGCAAGTACGCCGCCGGCCCTACAGCGTGGTGCTGCTCGACGAAATCGAGAAGGCGCATCCCGAGATCTTCAATGTCCTGCTTCAGTTGCTGGACGATGGCCGGCTGACCGACGGGCAGGGCCGCACGGTTGATTTCCGCAACAGCGTCGTCATCATGACCAGCAACCTAGGCACCGAGCTGTGGAGCGACGTCGAGCGCTCACAGGATGTCAGCCAACGCCAGGCCCGCGACCTGTTGTCCCAACACTTCCGGCCCGAATTCCTCAACCGGGTGGATGAGATCGTGGTGTTCGACCGCCTCTCACGCCAAGACCTGGCGCAGATTGTGGACATCCAACTGAGCCGACTTCAGACTCGCCTGCGAGAGCGCGACTTGTCACTGCGAGTGACTGAGGCAGCCAGGGCCTATCTGGCCGATGTCGGCTACGATCCGGTCTACGGGGCGCGTCCACTCAAGCGGACGATCCAGCGGGAGCTGCAGGATCCGCTGGCCCTCCAGTTGATCGGGGGCGAACTCCAGCCCGGAGACACTGTCGAGGTCGATCGGGGTGATGACGGGCTCATCTTCCGCCGTCTGAGCCCGGAACCCGCCGCCGAGGCGGCCTGATCACCAACACGTCAGGTGACGCGAAAGCCTGATCAGCGCCACCTGCCAACGAATCAGATGGACCCCACCACAGGTGGGGTTCATCACATTCCGGGGCAGGTCGCTGTGGGGCAAGTTCAAGGCATGACACACTTCGTGCAGCAGGCACACGGGATGGTCGGCGGCCAGCGTGACGTAGTCCAGCAACGGGCCGAGCGAGCAGCCGGCCAGACGGCCGTCGTCAACCTGGCCCACCGTGATCACGCTGAGCGGAGCCCCCCAGCCGGTCACCCGGCGAAATGCGCCGCGCGGATGGGCCCGCAGAGCAAGCCGTTCAGCGTGTCCTCCCCACGGGCCAAGGTCCTCGCCGAAGGCGTCCAGCGCACAACCGACCCGGGGAAGCCTCTCCCCGGACAGACTAATCGACAGCCAGCCGCTGGTGTCTGGGCTGGCCGCCGCCAGCGGGAAGTCCAATTGGAACGGGCCAACCGGCACCAGCTGCACGTTGGCTTCGGCCTTTAGAACCTGGTCGGCGAACTGGATGGCATCGAGCTGCCGTTGCTGGTCTACCCCCGGCGCCGTCAGCACCAGCAGCCGTAGCCGCATCCGCGGCAGCACACCGACCAGGGCCAGCAATCCCAGCGGCAATCGGATCCCTGCCCAGGCCAGTGTCAGCCCTACCCGCCAGAGCCAACCAAGCGCCCGGCCGGCGTACGGGACCGAAAACAGCAGTTCAACTGGCGCCAGCACAAGGCTGGCCAACCAACCAACGGTCGAATCCACCGATTCGACCAGCGCACCTGCCAGCGTACTGCTGGCGTCGATCAGCCATTCAGCAACCGCCGCCAGCAAGACCGCCACACGCCGGACGCTGGCTGCCCAATCTGCACGCCGCTGCCTCCGATCGGGGACCGTCCTTAATTGTTGGGAGTGCCAGTGGTCCACCTGGGCCAGACGACGCTTGGCCCGCTCCAGCGCTGGGGTGGTCACCCGCCCCCCAGGGGCCGGGCAGAGCGGCGGATAACAAAGCGCGTGCCGTACGTTTGTAGGGAGTAGGTGGCCGTCTTGTTGTCAACCAAATCGGTCGTCAACGCCTCCGCTTGCATTTGGTCCCAGCTCATGGTTACACCAAAGTCTTCCTGGAACGACCGCTTGGGGATGACCAGCCAGATGGCGCCATCGGGCACAATCAACCGCGCCATTCGACGCAGCCGGTCTGCTAGGCCAGTTGTGTGCCGGGGCCAGTACAAGATCTGCTCATACATGACTCCGGTTTCGGCCCGGTCATCCACTTGAGCCGCTTCGGGCAAGGATTGCAGCAGGATGGCGCGCTCGGCGGCCGGACAATCGATCAACAACAGCCGCTGGCCGGCCTTGAGACCGAACTTGCGCGCCCACCTATCATCCGGCATTCAACGGCCAATCCGGGCCCCGAGGTTGGCCAGACGGCGTTGGTAGACCTGCGAAAAATGCGGTGAGGTGAGCAAGAAATCGGCCGACGACCAGTTACTGGCAGTCGGAATGTTGTACAGCACGGCCAGCCGCAGCAGCGCCTTGACGTCCGGATCGTGTGGTTGGGGCTCCAACGGGTCCCAGAAGAACACGAGCACATCGATCCCACCTTCGGCGATGCGGGCGCCGAGCTGCTGGTCACCGCCCAACGGGCCACTCAGCAGCCGCTGGATGGACAGACCTAGCTCACGCTCGAGCAAGGAACCGGTGCCGCCGGTAGCGTACAGCTCGTGCCCTTGCAGGGCCGAGCGGTTGGCTTGGGCCCAGGCGAGCAGATCTTCCTTGCAGTTGTCGTGGGCTACCAGCGCCAGGCGCTTGCTTGCTTCCATCGGAATATGGGCAACCATCAACCGCCTCCCTTCGCTCGGGATGAAAAAAGGGACGGGCAAGCCCGTCCCCGGTAGCACGCGGTGCTGTCGGCGATCAGAAGCCGATGCCCAAGGCAGTCAGTGGATAGTACAAGATGTCCGGGTAGTTTGCGTCCATGAACCATAAGAACCCACCGCATACCACCAGCAACAGCAGACAGCCACAGCCGGCGAAGATCCAGCGACGGCGTCCATCTTCCTCCGTCGGTGGCGCCATAGGTGGCGGCGGCGGTGCAGCCGCCTGGGCCGGCGGGGTCGGCGGGCGCGGGGGTGCGGCCGGTGGCGGTGGTGGGGTCTGACCGGCTCCGGCCATTACTGTCGCCGCTGCTTCGCCTGAAGTCGCTTCGAAAGTCAGCGTGACGTTTTCACCAAGGCCGATCAGGTCGCCGGGGTTGAGTACCCGCGGCGCCACCAAACGCTCTCCATTGACAAAGGTGCCGTTGGTCGAGCCCAAGTCTTCGAACACGTAGCCGCCTGGCGTCCGGCTGATGCGGGCGTGTTGGCGCGAGACTTCGGCGTCGGCCAGCGTGATGTCATTGGTGACATCCCGGCCCATAGTCTGCGAGTCCTTTGCCAGCTCGAAGATCTCACCAGGGTTGGGGCCGCCGCGTTCGATTAGGCGGAAGGATGATGCCATACAGTCCTCCTCAGCGCTTGCAGGCTGCGCGGCAAGTGTACAAGGTGGTGAAAGGCAAGTCAACCAACGTGGTCGGAAGCCGGCCGCACCCTCAACCGCAGGCCCTCAACACTAACAATCTCCACAATCTTGCCGGCCTCCTGCGCTGGTTCCGACGGCTCGAGCCGCGCCTGCCACAGTTCGCCGGCGACCATCACTTTGCCTTCGGGATCGAGCCGGGTGCGGCAGGTGGCGGTGCGGCCTACCAGCGCCTCGGGACCGACGCTCACAGGTTGGCGCTGCGCTCGCAGGGCGAATGTAACGATAAAGGCGAACAACCCCGCCGTCGCCAGGGCGACCGTCACCACCGAACCTATGGAAACCCGAAGAAAGGCGGGCGTGCCCGGTGTGTTGAACAGCACCAGCGCTCCGGCAATCAACGATACAACGCCGGCGGCCGCCAATGCACCGTGGGCGGCAGCCTTAATCTCAAGCAAGAACAACACAAAGGCCATCCCGATGAAGATCAAACCAAACCAGTTGACCGGCAGAATGCCGAGGCCATAGCTGGCCAGCGCCAGGCTGGTTACGCCGATCACTCCGGCCACCCAGCCGCCCGGGCTTGAGAGTTCGATCAAGATGGCCTGCACGCCGATGGTCAGCAGTAAGAACACCAGGGTTGGGTTGGTCAGCGCTTGGAGCAGCCGTTCAATCAGAGTCTGTTCGACCACGACGATGTTGGCGCCGTCCGTCCGCAACTGCCGCGCCCCGTCGGGCATCTCGACCATCAGCCCGTCCAGACCCTCCAGCAGTTGGTCAATATCGTCGGCTACCAGATCGATCAGTCCCGCCTCGAGCGCTTCCTCGGCCGAAGCCGCCCTGGCCTCATCGATTGTGGCTTCCGCCAGCGCAACCGCCTCTGCACCTCGTCTGGCCGCCAGGCCGCGCGCGGTGGCTTTCAAGATTTCCTTAGTTTTTGTTTCAAGGGTCTCGCCCAGATCCTCCCCGCTGCCCCCTACCGGGCTGGCCGCACCAATGGCTGTCTCCGGTGCCATCACGGCGGCGTGGCCAGCCAGCGTCAGCACCGTGCCGGCGCTGCCGGCGATCGCCCCGCGCGGAGCAATGTAAACCACGACCGGCACCTGGCTGGCCCGAATGGACTGCACCATCCGGTTCATCAAATCGACCGACCCGCCGGGGGTATCGAGCTGGAAGATCAGCGCCTCAGCCCCGCTCTGCTCAGCTTGGGCCAGTCCGCGGTCCAGGTACTCGGCCATCGCCGGTGTCAACGGACCGCTGGCTTGCAGCAAGAGCACCGAGCGCTCCTGCTGGGCGTGGCCACGGCTAGCACCGAAGGCTAGCAACAGGCACAGCGCCAGCAGAAGCGTTGGATGCACTCGTCGCAGGCGGAATTGAGCAGGCATGATGGCATTATAGCCGGGGTACCGCAGGCACGGTTTGGTCACGCTAGGTGCTCGGCTTATAATGCGGCTGTGCCGACCCCTTTCAGTCATATCGCGCTCTGTGAGCAGGTGCTGGCCAGCCATGAATTGCCGGCGGCTAGCCGGCGCATCCTGGCGCGGCAGCGGGCCGCTTTCCTGTTCGGCAGCACGGCACCCGATGCCGGGGGCTTGGCCGGTCTCCAGCGGGCAGCCACCCATTTCTTTGAAGTCCCGCTGCGCAACCGGCGTCCAGCTCACCTGCGCTTGTTGGCGCAACATCCCGTTCTGGCTCGGCCGCACCAATGTCCGGCCGACCAGGCCGCCTTCCTGGCCGGCTATTTGTCGCATTTATGGCTCGACCAGCTTTGGATTTCGATCGTCTTTCAACCTGCCTTCGGACAGCCCCCCTTTGGCACCGGTTTTCATCAACGGTTGGTCGAGCACAACTTGCTGCGCGCCCATCTGGACCGGTTGGACCAAACGGCGCTTCCGGCTCGGCTTGACGACCTCTTGCTGCAAGCCGAGCCAAAGCATTGGCTTCCATTCCTGACGGACGGCGATCTGATTGCCTGGCGCGATCATCTGGCCGAGCAGGTGAGCGCCAATGGGCGGATCCGCACGCTGGAGGTCTTCGCTGACCGGCTGGGTTTGTCGACCGAGGCCTTCGCTCGCCAGTTGGACACACCAGCCGTGATCGACCGCATTCTCGCCGAGCGTTTGCCCGCCGGAACGTTGGATCGTTTCCGGAGTTGGAGCCTGGCCGGTACGCTCGAGCTTGTCGGCTATTATCTGGATGATCGGATCCAGGCGGCGCCGCGCACCGCGGGCCCGATTCCAGCCAGCGCCAGCACAAACTTGCCAGCATGGGACAGCTATGAGAGTCATCGAGCGCTCTAAGTTTCGGGACCAAGACGGCGAAATCAGCTTGGCCGACCGGCTGCAGGCTACGCTGGCACACGGCCTGGGCTGGTATGGTGAAATGCGTGCGCAAGAAGCGTTCACCGACCGCTTGCAGCGCCACCTGGACGACGAGCATGTCCTGCTGCGCAACGTCCCCCTGCCAGGCAGCGATCTAATCGTTCCACTCATTCTGATCGGACCGCAGGGCGTGCGGACGATCCTGACGACCGACAAACGCGGCGTGTTCCGGGCCCGCGGCGAAGAATGGCTGGCCTTCTCCAGCCGCGGCCGGCGCTTCAAGAAGACCCGCCCCAACATGCAGTCTCTTGCGATTTCCTACGCCCAGGCGGTCCACGCCTACCTACAGCGGCAAGGCGTGCCTCTGCCTGAAGTCGAGCCGGTGATCGCGATCACCAATCCGCGGACCCATATCGACACGGCCCAGCCGGCTGTACGCATAATCCACGCCGACGCCTTTGAGCATTTCGCCAGCAATCTGTTCAAGTTCCAGCAGATCATGGACCGCGAAGATGTCGATGATTTGACCGAACTGATCCTCCACCCGCCCTTGCCCGAGACCGAGCCGGAGGCTGAGCGAGACGAGTCGATTGACGATCTGTTCGATCTGCCGGAGGCGCCGCCGAGCGACGCCGATCCCTTCCGCCTAGAGGACTCGCCGGCGGCGCGCATGGGCGCTCGTGGCCGGTTGGGCTTCAGCCGGTCGCAATGGCTGGTACTCGGGCTGTTGCTCCTGATGGAGATCCTGGTGGTGATCGTGGGCGCCGCCGTCATCTTCGCCAATACGCTGCCGTAGCCCAGCACGGGGCCACCCTTGCCACCATTCCTATCCATCGTCATCCCTGCCCACAACGAAGAATCTCGGCTGCCGGGCACCCTGCCCCAGGTGCGTGCCTTCCTGGACTCGCGCCCGTATTCGAGTGAGCTGATTGTTGTCGACAGCGGCTCGAGCGATGCCACTGCCGTCATCGCCCGCCAGTTCGCCTCCGATGACCCCACAATGCAGGTGCTGACGGTCGATAGGCCGGGGAAGGGACTGGCCGTCAAGCGCGGCATGCTGGCCGCCAGCGGCCAATACCGCTTCATTTGCGATGCCGACCTGTCGATGCCGATCGAGCAGGTGGACCGGTTTCTGCCCCCGCAACTGACCGGAGTCGATATCGCCATCGCCTCCCGCGAGGCCCCCGGCGCCGTCCGCTATCATGAGCCCGCCTATCGCCACCTGGTAGGCCGCGCCTTCAACACATTGGTCCGCCTGCTCGCCATCCCCGGCATTGACGATACCCAATGCGGCTTCAAGTGCTTCGCCGGCCCGGTGGCCGATGACGTGTTCGCCGTCCAGACCCTCCAAGGCTGGACTTTCGATGTTGAACTGCTGTTTGTTGCCCAACGTCGCGGCTACCGGATCGTCGAAATTCCCATTCCCTGGTATTTCAATCCCGGCAGCCGGGTCCGAATCATGCCCGACTCGGTGGCCATGTTCACGGACTTGTTTCGCATTCGCTACAATCATTTACGAGGGAGGTATAGGCCTGCCAGCGCCCAAACGGCCTGAGTTGGAGCTGGAGCTTGGCTTGTGGAAGGCTGGCGTCACCCTGGTGGCCGGCCTGGATGAGGCCGGTCGGGGGGCGCTGGCCGGGCCGGTGGTCGCTGCCGCTGTCGTCCTGCCAACGAACCAACGCCAGCTGGAGGACGGACTGACCGGAGTGCTGGACTCGAAGAAGCTGTCGCACCCTCAGCGGCTCGAGGCCATGCGGCAGATTCGAGGGACAGCCCTGGCCTGGTCGGCGGGCGCCGCCAGCCACCACGAAATTGACGCCTTGGGCCTGCTGCCAGCGACACGGCTGGCCATGACCCGGGCGCTTTCCCGCTTGCGGTTGCAGCCGGCTCATCTCTTGATCGACTACTTGCTGCTGCCGGAGGATGAGCGGCCTCAGACATCGCTGGCCTATGGCGAGGACCGCTCACTCTCGATCGCGGCGGCCTCGATCGTGGCCAAAGTGACCCGCGACCGCTGGATGTCGGCCCTATCTGCCAGCTACCCGGGGTACGAGTTGGGACGGCACAAAGGCTATGCCACCGAGCTCCACCGCCAGGCGCTGCAGCGGCTCGGCCCGTCGCCGGTCCACCGCACGAGTTATGCGCCTGTGGCGCAACGCGTGGCCGCCGTCGATGAACCGGGACGCCGAACACAACCTAATCCATTGCTGCCCTAAGGGGAATCTGGGCCTTGCGTATTGAAGCATTCTTCACACCCAAATCGATCGCCGTCATTGGCGCCTCCACCTCACCGCATAAATTGGGCCACGCCGTCCTGAAGAACCTGGTGGAGGGCGGTTTTGTCGAGGCCGGCGGTGTGGTTTACCCCATCAACCCGGGAGCCGATGAGATCCTAGGCATGAAGGCGTACGCCGATGTGACCGAGGTAGAGGGACCGGTCGAGCTGGCGGTGATCGTGATCCCCTACCAGGTCGTGCCTGAGGCGCTCGAGGCCTGCGGCCAGAAAGGTGTGAAGTCGGCCATCATCATCACGGCCGGCTTCCGTGAGGCGGGTCGCGAGGGGCTCAAGCGTGAGCTGGAGCTGGTCGAGATCGCCGATCGCCACGGTATCCGTCTGGTCGGCCCCAACTGCTTGGGCGTGATCGATACCTTCACGCCGCTGAACGCCTCCTTCTCGGCCGGCATGCCGCCGCAGGGCCCGATGGCCTTCATGTCGCAGTCCGGGGCGCTGGGGACGGCCATTCTCGACTGGGCGATGGCCGGCCGATTAGGGATGAGCAAGTTCGTCTCGCTCGGCAACAAGGCCGATGTCAACGAGGTCGACTTGTTACATGCCTGGGCCGACGACGAAAACTCGAATGTCATCCTGATGTATGTCGAAGGCCTACCCGACGGACAGGCATTCATTGAAACCGCCCGTCAAGTGTCCAAGAAGAAGCCCATCGTCGCCCTCAAATCGGGCATCACCCAGGCCGGTTCGCGAGCGGTCAGCTCGCACACCGGCTCGCTGGCCGGCTCCGAACAAGCCTACGGCGCCGCCTTCCGCCAGGCCGGCGTCTTACGGGCCGACACACTTCAATCCATGTTTGACTTCGCTCTGGGGTTCGGCTACATGCCGGCGCTGCGCGGGGGACGGGTGGCAATCGTGACCAACGCCGGTGGTCCCGGCATCCTGGTAACCGACGCTCTCGAGCGCGCCGGCCTGCGCCTGGCCGAGCTCAGCCCGGAATGCGTCCGCCGGCTGGAGGCCGAACTGCCCGATGCCGCCAGCGCTTCCAACCCGGTCGATGTGCTCGGCGACGCCCGCGCCGAACGGTATCGGTTTGCGCTCGAGCAGGTTGTCTCCGAATCTTCCGTCGACGCCATCATTGTCATCCTGACCCCACAAGCGATGACCGAAATTGAGACCACCGCGCAGATCATCCTGGAGCAAGTTGAGAAAGTCGACATTCCCATCCTGGCCTGCTTCATGGGTGAAGCCCGCATCAAGCAGGGCACCGACCTACTGCAAGCCCACGGCGTGCCCAACTTCCCTTACCCCGAGCGGGCCGCGCTGGTGCTGAGCGCCATGTTGACCTACAAGGAATACCAGGCCCAACCCGTCCCCACATTTGAGTCGATCGAAGGGGATGCTGGGGCCGTCCGCCAGGTTCTGGCCAAGGCTCGGGCCGAGGGCCGCGTCACCGTTGGCGACGCCGAGTCGCAGGCAATTCTGACGGCCTATGGGATCGATATCCCGCCGGCCAGACTGGCCGCCAACGCCGACGAAGCGGTCGAAATCGCCGGCGATTTGGGTTATCCAGTGGTTCTCAAAATCGCCTCGCCGGATATTCTGCACAAGACCGACGTCGGCGGTGTGCGGATCGATTTGCGCGACGCCGGCCAGGTGCGCGATGCCTTCGATCTGATCACGTACCGCGCCCAGCGCTACCTGCCGGAGGCCCGGTTATGGGGCTGCCTGGTGCAGAAGATGGCCTCGTCTGGGCTCGAAGTGCTGATCGGCATGAACCGTGACCCACAGTTTGGCCCGCTGGTTACTTTCGGTCTGGGCGGGATCTATGTCGAAACACTGCGCGACGTCGCTTTCCGCATCGCGCCGTTCTCGCGGGCCGAGGCCGAAGAGATGATCCGGGAGATCCGGGCCAGGGCGCTGTTGGATGGGGTGCGCGGCGAACCGGCCGTCGACCAGGAATCCATTGTCGATACGCTGCTGCGTATCGGTCAGCTTGTCCAAGATTTCCCCGAGATCGCCGAACTCGATATCAACCCGTACGTTGTCTACGAACGCGGCGAGGGTGGGCTGGCGCTCGACATGCGGCTGGTCTTGATCAACCCCGACGAATCCGCCCGAGGCGCCTCCGACGAGAGCATGGGAGAAAGCCGATGAAAGCCCTGTACATCACCTCCGTGGAACCGTACTCAGGCAAGACCGCATTCTGCCTGGCGCTGGGCAAGCACTTGCAGGACCAGGGCAAGAAGCTCGCATATCTCAAGCCGCTCAGCACCCAGCCATGGCGCACGCCCGACGGCGCCTTGGCCGATGAAGACGCCGCCTTCGTCCAGCGCATTCTGGGATTGGAGGCCGATCTGGCGAAGTTGGCGCCGGTCGTCGTCACCGGCGAGCGGCTGCGCCTACGCCTGCAGGATGACAATGGTGAGTTCCTGCTGCAAACCATCCGCCAGGCCGCCGAACAAGTTGCGGAAGGCAAGGAAATCTTGCTGTTGGAAGGCGGCGCCAGCTTGCGCGAAGGCTACGCTATGGGCCTGTCGAACCTGAATGTTGCCCAATCATTGGGCGCCCCGGTACTGGTGGTCGTCAAGTACCGCGGCGAGATGGAAATCGTCGATGACGCACTGACTGCGCAGTTCCGGCTGCAGGAGCAACTGCTGGGCGTGGTCTTCAATCATGTACCAGACGGCGCCAGAAAATTCGTAACCGAGTATGCAATCCCGTTCCTCGAACGCCACGGGATCGATGTCCTTGGCCAATTGCCTAACAAGCCACGCCTGGCCGCGCTCAGTTTGACGGAGTTGATCGAACTGCTCGAGGCTCAGGTTCTGACGGACCAGGATGACTTGGATACCCTGATCGAGACCTTCACCGTTGGGGCGATGAGCGCCGAAGCCGCCCTATCCCGCTTCCGCCGCCAGCAGCATAAAGCGGTCATCACTGGCGGTGACCGCAGTGATATTCAATTGGCGGCGCTGGAAACCTCGACGGCCGCGCTGATCCTGACCGGCAACCTGCACCCCAGTCCGCTGATTCTGCAGCAAGCGGAAGAGCTGGGCGTGCCCGTGCTGCTGGTTGGAACCAACACCATGGAAACAGTCGAACGCATCGAGCGCACCTTCGGCAAGACGCGCTTGGGCCAGGCCGAGAAGCTCGAGACCTTCCTCACATTGGTTTTGGAGAACGTGGACCTCGAGCCGATCTACCGGGTGCTAGCAGTAACGTAGCCTACGCTGCCCCCAAGTTACCTGGCGGCGCCCATCCATGCTCGCCGCCAGGGAGGGACCGAGGCCGGCATTCCGCGGCTCCCCTCCCCCCGAGCCCGGACCAATCCCGCCCTTCCGCCTTGCCCCGCCGCCTCCTATCAATGACAGGAGGGTTGCGCTCGGCCTCCCCTGCCAGCTGCGTCACGACATCAGTGAAACTTCGGCAACCGCCAGGAGTCTGCGGCGTTGGTGTACTGGTGGTTTCGCCGAGCAAAGCGGCGCCGAAAGCTCTGGCTTATGTCTTCTCGCGGCCGGACCGGCTCCCAGGGCGGTCAGGTTTTGGGTCACATCCCAGCGGCCGGGTCAACCTGCCGGCTGATCCGGACCCACCGCCGGCAACCAGATGGTGAAGCAACTGCCCTTGCCGGGCTTGGTCTCGACGGCAATCCGCCCCCCATGACGCTCCACGATCTCGTGACAGATCGCCAACCCGAGGCCGGTGCCGGGGTTGCCCATCTTGCGGCTGGCCGAGCCGCGGAAGAACCGGGCAAACAGCAGCCCCATTTCGTTGTCCGGGATGCCCAACCCGCTGTCCTCCACCGCCAGTGTGGCCCAACCCGGCTCGCCGTTCTCGGCCCGGACGAGCACGCGGCCGCCGCGCGGCGTGTAGTTCATGGCATTGGTCATCAGATTGGCGATCACCTGAGACAGAAGCTGTTCGTCGGCCCTGACCCGCACACCATCGGCGCTGGGTTGCCAGACCAAATCAAGGCCACGTTCGGAGAACAACCGCTCGCGATCACGTACCAACGCCTGCGACAGTGTATTGAGATCCAGTTCGCGAAACTGCAGCTCGACACTGCCGGCGTCCAACCGGGAGACGGACAACAGGTCCTCGATCAAGGCCGCCAATCGGTCGGCTTCGCGGCGCAGCGTTTCCAGGTACTCTGGGTACCGCTCTGGCTCCGTCTGAGCCAACAAATCTATGTAGAGCTGGATGTTGCTCAACGGCGTGCGCAACTCGTGGGAGACATCGGTGACAAAATCGGTCTTGAGCCGGTCTGCTTCCCTGGCCTGGTTAAGGGCTTTGCGCAGTTCCGCCGTTCGCGCATCGACCATCGCCTCCAGTTCGGCGGAATGCTGCCGCAATCGATCGTATAGCGCTGCGTTTTCGATAGCGATCGATATCTGATCAGCCACCAGCATCAGCAGGCGCAGATCTTCTTCGCCCAGCCCGCCCGGCTCAAAGGCCTCGACGTTGAGCACCCCTATGACCACGCCGCCTTTGTGCAACGGAACAGCGATTTCGGTCGAGGCTTGTGGCTCAAAGCCGACGTAGTCTGGGTCGACGGACACATCGGGAACGAAGTCCGGCTTTCCAGTGCGGACCACTCTACCGATCACGCCCTCGTTCAGGGCCATCCGAATCCGGCCGACTTCGCCGGGTCCTTCGCGCGCCCGCATGACGAGTTCGTCATCTTCGACCAAGGTGATATCAACCACTGGGTAACCCAGCACCTTGCTCACCTGATCGACGATGGCTTCCAGCAGCGAGTCCATTTCCAGCCGGCTGCCGATCACCTGCGCCACCTGCTGCAGAGCGGTGCGTTCCGCCAGCCGCCGCTCCACCTGCCGGTAGCGCTCGGCGTTGGATAGGGCCACACCAATTTGGCGGCAGATTGCGACCAGCAGCTCAAGATGCTCTTCATCGAAGACGGCCGGCTCACGGTGGAAGATCGCCATCACCACCCGCAGGTCGCCGCCCACGAAAACCGGGGCCGCCATAGCGCTGCGCACATCATCATCAACACCGGACACCGCCAGCCACCGGGGGTCGTCATTGACCGAGGCGGAGAAGGCAGCTTCCTTCTGCTCGGCAATCCAGCCGACGAAGCCTTTGCCAATTCGCATAGCGGTGGCCTCGTCAATCTGCCGCAGCCGCTCAAGCGGCAGGCCAGCCAGGCCCACCAGGGTCATAGTGCCACTGGGCTCGTCCACCTCGATGGCGCCCCCCATCATGCCGCCCAGGTAGGTCGTCGTCAGCTCGATCGCCCGCTGCAGCAAAGCTTCCGGATCGAGCGAGGCGGTCAGCTCGCGCGACACGTCGTACAACAGCCGCAAGCGGCGCCGCTCGGCCGCCATCCGGTCGAACAAGCGGGCATTCTCGAGCACCACCGCTGCCTGGTCGGCCAGCAGCTCGAGAAAATGAAGCTCGTCCTGACTGAACTCGTGAGGCACGTCGAAGGCCAGATTCATCACGCCCAGCACCTCGCCGCCGACCTTGAGCGGAAGTCCGACAATCGCCCCGTCCCAGGTCCAATCGGCCGAGGCAAAAATCGGATGGTCGCGGGCGTCGGCCACGACAACGCGCTCGCCTCGCTGGGCAACGGTCGCCGTCAAGCCGTCGGGCCTTGGCGCGGAGAATGGGGCCCGCTGGGCTCCGCTAGCCCACAATGCGGCACCGAAATGCAACCGTTCCCCGTCATATAAGAAGATATGGGCATCGAATGCATCCACAACCTTCAACGCCTGCTCGAGAATAGCCTCGAGCACGTTTTCGAGCTCCAGGCTCGATGTCAGGCTCAGGCTGGCCTGGCGCAACATTTCCAATTGCGCCGATCGCTGGCGTTCGGTCTCGATCAGCCTGGCATTTTCAAGCGCCAGCGAAACTTGATCAGCGAACACTTGCATCAACTCTACGCTGCCGCTTTCGAACGGTTTGCTAGGGGGCCGAATCGCCAGCAGCACCCCGATCACACGGCTCTTCCACTTGAGCGGGACGCCGACCAATCCGGCCTGCCCGCGTTCTCCCGACCCCGGCCCCCCAGCCGCCAGACGGTCGGTCAGACCGGTGCGCACGATTTGGTGCGTGAGCGCCTGAACCCGTTCGAACTCAGTGGATTCGAGGTCACGGCCGGCCCTACCGGCCGGAAACGCAGTCAGCGCACCCTCATTGACAAGGTAGATTTCAGCGCATTCGGCCGCCAGTAGCTGAACGGCGCGCAGACTGACACGATCCAGCAAATCCGCCAGCGAGTGTTCGGATAGCAGCTCGCTCATCGCCTCGCGCACTGCTTCGAGCTCCGAGACGCGTCGGGAACGCTGCTCCTGCAGTTCTAGACGGATCAGGCCATAACCAAGGTCCTCCGCCACGCCCTCGAGCAGCGCTACATCCCCCGGCGGCATCTCAGTCCTATCGCTGTACACGACAAGCATACCGATCGCACGTTCGGCACTGCGCAGCGGGAATGATTGCCAATCCCCAACCACGACCTGGCGGATGGTGTGATGCAGGGGATGCACCTCCACCAACCGACGCAGGCCGCGAAGACCGCTCTCAAAGGAAGCGGCCTCCAGCTGCTGGGCGGCTTCTCCGATGGTCGACAAGGGGTTGTACGAAGGCGCCCCCCTGGCTGGCTGCCCCGACCGGGCGACGGATTCCAGTCCGTTCTCCGAGAGCAACCCGACCCAGCAGGCTTCGAGGGGCCCAGCCGCCGTCAGCTGCTGGCACACCCGCGCCAGCAGATCGATCGAGTCATCCGCCCGGACGATTTGGCGCCGGATCGCGGTCAATAGTCCCAGCCGGTCGTGCAGCGCCGCCACCCGACTCTCTGACTCCTGTAGTGCCTGGCGCAAATCCAAAATATCGCGCAGCAACCAGCGCGGGGACCGCCTGCCTTCCTCGGGGAAGGGCAGCCCTTCGTTGTTGACCGCACGCACAGCCAGCCACCCCAGCGGCAGCATCAGCACGACGGACAGCGACCAGCCTGACAGCTCGGCCAGTGTGGCGGTTGGCCACAGCGCGGTCCCCCAGTGCTGCCCGGTGGCTGCCAGCCCGCCTTGTATCCAGCCACCAACTAGCAGGCTGCCAGCGGCCGCCAGCCGGCGCCGCCGCCCTCCCAACTTCGAGACCAACAGGCTGTAAATCACAATTGAACCGTAGACACCGGCCACCCAAGAAGCAGCTTCCGCTACCTGAAATCGGACCCCTGCTTCGGACACAAGCAAGGTTTGTGAGAAGCCAAGCGCGGCGCGGACGGCACCGCTCAGGGCGATCAACAGTGGCAGGGCGATTCCAACGCCCACCAACGAGACCGTCACTGCCAGCAGCAGCGAGGTTGTTACCTGGCGGCGGTCAACCAACAAGCTGACCATAATGACCAGCAGCACGACCGGGGCCAACACCCGCGGGGCAACAGTCAGGTCGGCGGCCAATATGACCGGCGACAGCACAAAGGTTGGGCCTTGCAGGATCGGCGGACCCCAAATGGACAGGGCGGTCAGAGCGCCGAGCGAGAGTTGGGTCAGCGAGTGGGCCAACCGGTGAGGGTACCGGTGATTGAGAAGAAGTAAACCGCTTAGCCCCCACAGGCCGAGGACAAACGGGAGGAGGTCAATCATCGCGGGCAGGCGGGATCTCCGCTTCTCGGGAGGCTATGGTTTTGGATTATACTCAGCCTACAACCGCAGCGTAAACTGCCGCTCGGGCGCCCCCGGGTGTTCCATCCACTCGACAACCTGGGAGTACATCATGCCGGTAGACCCCTTTTCCACGCGTCGACAGTTGGCCACCTCGTCGGGCGACGTCGCCATCTACAGCCTGCAAGCCCTCGAAACCCAGGGACTGACCGAACTCAATCGACTGCCGTTCTCGATTCGCGTCTTGCTTGAGTCGGTGCTGCGCCAAATCAATGGCCGCGAAATCACCGAACAACACGTGCGGGAGTTGGGCAGCTGGCACCCTCAAGCTGATGCCCGTCCGGATGTCCCTTACCTGCCGGCAAGGGTCATCATGCAGGATTTCACCGGTGTGCCGGCGATCGTCGATCTGGCTGCCATGCGCTCGGCGCTTGCCAGACTAGGCGGTGATCCGGCCAAGATCAGCCCGCAAATACCGGTAGACTTGGTCATCGATCATTCCGTTCAGGTTGACTTCTTCGCCTCGAAGGAAGCCTTGCTCCGCAATGCCGAGATCGAGTTCGTGCGCAACCGTGAGCGCTACGAATTCCTGCGCTGGGGCCAGGAGGCCTTCGACAACTTCCGCGTCGTCCCGCCGGCGACCGGCATTGTCCACCAGGTCAACCTCGAGTACCTGGCTAGCGTCGTCCAACGCCGCCAAACTGCCGACGGCCCGCTCGCCTACCCCGACACCCTGGTCGGCACGGATTCGCACACCACCATGATCAATGCGCTAGGCGTGCTCGGCTGGGGCGTCGGCGGCATCGAGGCCGAGGCCGCCATCCTAGGGCAACCGCTGGTCATCCTAACGCCCGACGTCGTCGGCTTCCGCCTCGATGGCCGGCTGCCCGAAGGGACGACTGCCACCGACCTGGTGCTGACTGTGACCCAGATGCTGCGAGCCCACGGCGTGGTTGGCAAATTTGTTGAATTCTATGGCCCGGGCCTATCGCAGATGTCACTGCCCGATCGAGCCACCATCGCCAACATGGCGCCGGAGTATGGCGCAACCGTCGGATTCTTCCCTGTCGACGACGAGACGCTGCGTTATCTTCGCATGACTGGGCGCGACGAAGCGCTGGTCGACCTGGTTGAGCGCTATTCGAAGGAACAAGTCCTCTACCGCACCGAAAGCAGTCCCGAGCCAGCGTTTACCGATGTTCTCAGCCTCGACCTGGGTCAGGTCGACGCCAGCCTGGCTGGCCCGCGCCGGCCACAGGATCGTGTTCCGCTGGCCGAGATGAAATCGACCTTCCAGCGCGCACTGCGTGCCCAGCCGTCGGAAGGCGGCTTCAACCTGCCGGAAGAGCGGCTTGGCCAGCGCGTGGAAATCGGCGCCAATGGCAGCACAGCCGAACTGGGCCATGGTGCCGTGGTGATCGCCGCCATCACATCCTGCACCAACACCTCCAATCCATCGGTCATGGTCGCGGCCGGTCTGCTGGCCAAGAAAGCCGTCGAACTCGGGCTGCAAGTCAAGCCCTATGTCAAGACCAGCCTGGCGCCCGGCTCACGGGTCGTGACCGACTATCTCGAAGCCGGCGGCCTGCTCGACCCGCTAGCCGCCCTTGGCTTCAACGTCGTCGGCTACGGCTGCACAACCTGCATTGGCAATAGCGGACCATTGGCTTCCGAGGTAGTGCGGGCCATCAGCGAGACCGAACTGGTGGCGTCGGCCGTGCTTTCCGGCAATCGCAACTTCGAAGGCCGCATCAACCCTCACGTACGCGCCAACTACCTGGCGTCGCCTCCGCTGGTGGTGGCTTATGCGTTGGCGGGCACGGCCGATATCGACCTGGTCAACGAACCGCTGGGAGCCGGCGCCGATGGACAACCGGTGTTCCTGCGCGACATCTGGCCGTCGCAGAAGGAGATTCGTTTGGCGGTGGAGCAGTCGGTAACGCCGGAAATGTTCCGCCACGAGTACAGCAACGTATTCAGCGGCAACAAGACCTGGTCGGCCATTCCGGTCAGCGGCGGCAGTCAATACGAATGGGATGCCGACTCGACCTACATCCAAGAACCGCCGTTCTTCCTGGGGTTGACCCCCGAGCCCACGGCGGCTGCCGATGTTGCCGGCGCCCGCGTGCTGGCGCTGCTGGGCGACTCGGTGACGACGGACCACATCTCGCCAGCCGGCGCCATCCCGGCCGACAGTCCGGCCGGCCACTACCTTATCGACCGCGGCGTTAAACCGCGCGAGTTCAACTCGTTTGGTTCTCGGCGAGGCAATGACCAGGTGATGACCCGCGGCACATTCGGCAATATTCGCCTGCGCAATCGGCTGGTGCCTGGCATTGAAGGCGGCGTTACCCGCCATTTCCCTGACGGCGAGCAAATGTCGATCTTTGAGGCTGCCAGCAGCTACCAAGCAGACGGCGTGCCGCTGATCGTGATCGCCGGTAAGGAATACGGCACCGGCTCGTCGCGCGATTGGGCAGCCAAAGGAACCGCCTTGCTTGGGGTCAAAGCCGTGCTGGCCGAATCCTACGAGCGCATACACCGTTCCAACCTGATCGGCATGGGCGTGCTACCACTGCAGTTCAAGGCGGGAGAGAACGCCCAATCGCTTGGGTTGGATGGGTCGGAGAGCTACCGGCTGGAAGGCATCGCCGGTGATTTGACCCCGGGCGGCGCGGTCCAGGTGACAGCCGACCATGAAGATGGCCGCCAGACTCACTTCGAGGTTGTCAATCGGATCGACACCCCGATCGAGGTCGACTACTACCGCCACGGCGGCATTTTGCACATGGTGCTGCGCCGTATGCTCGACGAGCAGCCGGCCTGACCGGTCCCCATGGCCGAATTCAATCAGCCTGTCGGGACGATGTTTACAACGTTCCTGCGTCACGGATTGGCAGACCTCGAAACATGAGACCGGACTGCCATCCTCCCTGCATCCGCTCCATGGTGGCGCGGAGAAGCGCTCGTTCGCTGCAACCGGCCCACGTAGGACCGCCCCCTTCCGCAACTCGCGAGCGCTTCGCCCGGGCCTGAACCGCTGTCCAGGTAGTGACAGCATACACGGTAGCGTGTTGCCTGTCAAGTGGCGTCGTCCTCGCCTTTAAAGGGGAACTCCGCCCGCTCGGCAATGATCGCCAGGTGCTTGGACCGGCTCCGGGTCGGCCGGTAGATGTCATTCTCCCACTCGCTGACCGTTTGCTGCCGAACCCCCAGGATGGCCGCCAATTCTCCCTGGTTAACATCCATATGCGCCCGCAAGGCGCGCACTGCTTCCCCATCCCACTGCCAGCTATCTCCCTGAGGCTTGACCTGGTAGTGGATCAGCGGCCGCTCAAACACAATTCGCCCGTGCGCCAGATCGACTTCGGTGACGTGATAGCCGGCCTCCATCCAAGCCGTAGCCTGGTGCCCACCGCGGCGGCGGTTGGCCCAGAAGGCGGTCCCACGCCGGGCTGAGGCTGGCAGCGGCTCATCGAGCAGCGCTTCGATTTGATCGAGGCGAAGGACAATCCGGTCGGCGGCCGCCTGTTGTAAGTGGCGGAAAAGTGGATGGTATTTCGAACCGGGCTTGGCGGCCATCAGCTTCGCGTGAGCTGGCCTGTGCTCCCTCGTTGGCTGGCACCCGTCAACCGGCGCAAAATCATCCGGTTTCCGCCGTCGCGCTTGGCCTGACGCTCGGCATCGTCGGCCGCCTGCAGCAACTCTGCGGGCGCCATCCAACCCGAGTCGAGGATGGCCCCCCCAAGGCTCAAGCTGACCGGCGCCGCAAGGTCTTCGGCATTGGCCAGTTGGTTTTGGATCTTGTCGGCCAGGATCGCCAGGTGCTCGGGGCTGCAACCTGGCAGCACCACGATGAACTCGTCTCCGCCGAAGCGCACCAGCCAGTCGGTCTCACGGATATTCTGCAGGGCGGATGCCACGGTCCGGCGCAGCACTTCATCGCCCTGTGTGTGGCCATGCTGGTCATTGACCGCTTTCAAGTTGTCGACATCGATCATCATCAGAGCCAGCGGGTAATGCATGCGGTACGCCCGCTCGAGTTCGTCAGGCAGGTTGTCTTCGAGGAAACGTCGGTTGTAGGCGCCCGTCAGGCTATCAACGGTGGCCAGACGCTCGACGGTCTGGTACGACCTAGAGTTGGCTAAGGCCAACGAGGCCACTTGCGCCAGCGCAACCAAGAACGACAGATCATCGTCCCCAAACTGGCCCGGCTTGCCAGTGACCGTCAGCGCACCGGCAATCGTCTCACCCAGCACCAATGGCGCCGACAACGTCGAAGCGTCGGCCCCTAGTCGACTCAGCAGCCGCGCGCCGCGCTTGTCGTTTGCCAGACTGTCCAGCAGAATCGGACGCCCATTGGCCACGACCCAGCCGCTGACACCTTCGCCCAGCGTCAGTTCGACCCCCTGGTCGATGGCACTATCCGGACCGGCGCCAGCCGTCGGCCGCAGCGTCCGGGTGCGGGGTTCAAGCAGGAACAATGTGCTGCCACGCGCCTCCAATAGGCGCAGTGCCTGTTCGACGATCAAACCGATTGTCTGTTGGAAATCGAGTGAGGTCAGCAGCTCGCGCTGGGCTTCGAGCAAGACGGCCTGCTCAATCGATCGGCGGCTGAGCAGATCGGCCACATCCAGGTGCTGCGACACGTCGCGCGCTACTCCGTCGAGGGCCTGTACCCCGCCGAACTCCCCGAAGACCGGCAAACAATAAAGCTCAACCCACACCGGATCCTCATCAACTCGCTGGAACTGAACAACCGTCAGCAGTTGGTCGGTCTGGCGGGTTCGGAGTTGCTCAACTAGGGCGTCGAATTCAGCGATGGAATTGGCCGCGATGAGGTCGGGCCAGACCACGCCTGTTCCTTGCAGCTCGTCCTGGGGCCGACCCAGCAGGGCGGCGAGACCCGGACTGGCGAAGGTCAATCCTTCGGGGAATCGATAGCGGAAATAGCCATCCGTCGACCGGCGCGCCAGCCGCTCGAAGTCCGGTCGACCTTGGGGTGTGGCGACGTCTCCCTGGGCATCGGTCTGCCGTTGCATTGTGACTCCTAACCCGCCGGATCGTTTCACTTTAGCATCGGCAGGCACGGAGTTCAAGCAGACCAAAGAGCCCCGGGACTATAATCCTAGCCGCCGTTCAACCTGCAAGTTGCCTACCCGCCCACCGCTGGAGGTCCAGGCCCATGCCCCATGCACTGAGCCCATTGTCGATGCCCAAGCGCACGCTGCTCGGCCCGGGACCGAGTGAGGTTGATCCACGCGTGCTGCAGGCGATGGCGACACCCCTGGTTGGGCACCTGGACCCGGAGTTCTTGACTGTAATGGGAGAGGTGCAGTCGCTGCTGCGGACGGTATTCCAGACACGGAACGAATGGACACTGGCGGTCCCCGGGACCGGCACGGCGGCAATGGAGGCCGCCGTGGGCAACCTGGTCGAGCTCGGTGACCGCGTGCTGGCCTGCGTGCAAGGCTACTTTGGCGAGCGCTTGGCACAGATGGCAGCGCGCTATGGTGCCGAGGTCGATCGCCTGGAGCACCCTTGGGGCCAGGTCTTCGAGCCCGCCACCATCATCGAGGCGCTGTCCAAGTCCTCCTACAAAATCGTCACGCTGGTGCATGCCGAGACGTCGACGGGCGCTTTGCAGCCCGCCATCGCAGAGATCGCCCAGGGCTGCCACCAGGCCGGCGCCCTGTTGGTGCTCGACTGCGTAACTTCGTTAGGAGGTCTCGAACTTAAGATCGACGAGTGGGGCGTGGATGTGGCTTACAGCGCCGGGCAGAAATGCCTGTCCGGGCCGTCCGGTCTGTCGCCGCTGACGGTCAGCCCGAGCGCTCGCCAGATAATCGAGGGGCGGCCCATGCCTCCGCCGGTCTTCTACTTCGACCTGGTGGAGTTGAACCGCTACTGGGGCGACTCTCCCGCCTACCACCATACGGCACCGATCAGCACCATGTACGGCCTGCGTGAGGCTTTACGCCTCGTCATCGAGGAAGGGCTGCCCGCCCGCTTCCAACGACACCAGTTGAACGCCAGATTGCTGTGGGATGGGCTCGAGGCGCTTGGCCTGGAAATGTTTGTTCCAGAGAAAAGGCGCGTCCCCGTCCTGACCACAGTGCGCGTGCCGTCCGGTCACGACGAAGCCCGCTTGCGCCGCCGGCTGCTGACGGAACACAACATCGAAATCGCCGGTGGCTTTGGCCCGCTGGCCGGTCAGATCTGGCGCATAGGCCTTATGGGCCATTCGAGTAGCCGGTCAAATGTGGAACTCCTGCTGGCCGCGCTCAAGTCAATGCTGAACTGAAATTGGTGGCTGCGGCGTTCAGCGCAGCGAGCGCGGAGACCGGCGATTGTAGCGGGCCGCAAAGTAAGCCAGCGCGCCGGCAGCGCCCAGAAAGACGACACCGACCAGACCCAAGACAGTCGACGTGCCCCCGCCGCCCGGCACCGCAGCTCCCCCCAACGCCGAACTCGGCTGGGCGCCGAATTCGACGTACTTGGTTTCGCCCGGATTGAGGCGGACGGGTGCGTTCATCGACGTCGTAGGATTGTAGCCTTCGGGGACGGCACCGCTTACGTTGTAGTCGCCATCCTGCAAGTCCGGAAAGCAACTGCCAATGGGCTCTTCTTCGGGCGGTTCGGCACTGGTGGTGCCCTCACCGGCCAAGGCTCCACTGGCGTCGGCCACACTTACCTGGCCGCCAGCCAAAGCAAACTCAGCCTCATCCAGTCTGGCGTTGCCGTTGCTGTCCTCGAACAACAGGGCGCAGATCTCGCCGGTCCCTTGCTCGGGGGTGGGCGTGGGCTCAATGAGTGATTCAGTCGGTTCCTGCCCAGGGACGGAGGTCGGCAGGCTGGGACTGGCCCTGCCCAGTAGCAGCTGGGTGCCAGGCGTCAGGAAGTCGGTCGGCTGGAGCCCGTTGAGTGCGTACAGCTCCTCCAGGCTGATCCCGGCAATGGCGGCAATCCGCCAGGCCGTATCGAACTCCTGAACCGTGTACAGGATGTCGCCTGCCTGGTTTGGGGTCGGTGTCAGGAAGGGCGTCGGGGCCTGCGCCATCGGCTGCGGCACGCCCGAGGCCGCGGCCGGCGTCAGCCATGCCAGCACTGCCAGACAGACAATCACGCCGGCGCCGGTCCCAAACTTCCAACGATTCGCCATCAAATCCGATTATAGTCGCGGCCGTAGCCGCCGAGTAGCTTTGAGACCTGTGGCCGTGCCTCGACCTGGCAACTTGCTCCGGCGGAGGCAGCATGCCTGAACTGCCCGAACTCGAGAATGTCCGGAGCCAGCTCGAAAACCGGCTGGTCGGCCAACGGATTCATGCTGTGGATGTCGACCCCAAGCGTGGGCCGATTGTGTTGCGCGATCTAACCGGTGCCGGGTTTGAGCCCGCACTGGTTGGCGCTCGCCTGGCGGACGTGCGCCGGCGCGGCAAGTTCATTCTGGTGGAATTTCAGGACCGGCCAACTACCCTGGCGATCAATCCAAAGTTGGCCGGGCGGCTCCAACTCTGCCCGCCTGACCAACGCAGACTGGCGGCCACCCTGTTGACTTTGGTCTTCGCCGACCTCAACCTGGAGTTGCGCTACCTCGACGACAAACAGATGGGCCAGATTTATCTGGCGCAAGATCCTCAAGTCATTCCGACCTTTGGCGAGATGGGGCCGGGCGCCTTTGAGATCTCGCGGCAGGAGTTCCATTCCCGGTTGCGCCGATTCCATGGCGAGATCAAAGGCGTGCTGGCCCGCGAGCAATTCATCGCAGGCATTGGCAATGCCTACGCCGACGAAATCTTGTGGCAGGCCGGGCTGCACCCGTACCGCAAGCGCCCCAGCCTGGCGGGCGAAGAGGTGGACCACTTGTACGATGCAATCCGCATCACCCTGCTCGAAGCCGGTCACCTGGCACGCGAAGCCATGGGCTCGGCCATTGACGGTAAACCGCGCGACTTCTTCCAGGTCCACCTGCGTGGCGGACAGCCATGCCCCCGCTGTGGTACCTCCATTTCGGAAATCCGGGCGCGCCGCCGCGTGACCAACTTCTGCCGAACATGCCAGCCGGGCGGCCTGTTCGCCGACATGGGCGGCAGGCGAGGATCGGCCGTCGAGTAGAATCCGCTTGCCCAGGGCGTTGGCCTCGGGTCTAGGCAAGGAGGAAATCCATGCGGGCTCGCTTTGTCGCCGTGCTGGCGGTCAGTATTGCGCTGGTTGCCTTGTTCGTTTCCATCGTACGCATTCCCGTGCCGGCAACCGGTGGGTTCTGGCATCTGGGGGTAGTTGCCGAGACTTTTGTCGCCATTGCCTTTGGCCCAATCTTGGGGGCGCTGGCCGCCGGACTGGGCGCAGCACTGGCCGACATCCTGGGCGGCTTCGCCAGCTTCGCCCCTCTGACGCTGGTGGCCCACGGCAGCACCGGCCTGATCGTCGGCTGGCTCGGCTGGCGCAAGGGCTGGGCGGGCATGCTGCTCGGTTGGGTCATTGGCGGCCTGGCCCAGGCTGGTTTGTACCTGGTCGGTGAGGCGGTTTTTTATGGCTTTGGCCTGGCCGGTGCGCTGGCCGAATTGCCCGGCAACCTGGTCCAGGTGGGACTCGGCGGGATTGGTCTGCTCCTGTTTCGCCAGATCCAGCGGGTCTATCCCGCCATCAATCAATTGTCGTCAGAACCTCAGTATGAGGAGGTCTGAGCGGCCGGTCGGCTGGATCCGATGAGTTCGACGGCGGGAGCAAGGGCCGATCCGGCAATCAGGCTGCAGGATCTTCACTATGCCTACCCAGGCCCGTCCGCCGGGCAATTGCCCCCCTGGGCACTGGCGGGCGTCGACCTCACGGTTGAAGCCGGCGAGCGGGTGGCCATCATGGGGCCGACCGGCTCCGGCAAGACTACTCTGGCGCTCACCCTGCTCGGCATCGTGCCGCAGTCGACCGGCGGCCGCATCCGCGGTCGTGTCCGCGTTCTCGGCATGGATCCCCGTACCACCCCGGTTCCTTCCCTGGCCCGGCGCGTGGGTCTGGTACTGCAAGATCCGGAATCCCAGTTCTTGATGACCACTGTCGAGGCCGAGGTCGCCTTCGGCCTCGAGAGTCTTGGCGTTCCGACCCATGAGATGCCTGCCCGCATCCAGCAGGCCCTGGACCAGGTCAACCTGGCCGGCTACGAAGTCAGATCACCGGCCGAACTTTCGGGCGGGCAGAAGCAACGGGTTGCCCTGGCTGCCATCCTGGCGATGAGTCCCGAGGTGCTGATCCTCGACGAACCTACCGCCCGCCTGGACGCCCCGGGCGCCCGCCAGCTGCAGGCGGCACTGGACGGGCTGCAACGGTCTTCGGCCAGCACACTCCTGGTGATCTCCAACGACAGCCAGTGGGTGGCCGGTTACGCCGACCGGCTGCTTGTGCTGGTGGCCGGCCGGGTGGTGGCCGACGGTCATCCGAAGGACATCCTGGCCAACGCCGAACGACTGGCCAGTTGGGGCTTGGCCCAGCCAGCCGCGCTGGCATTGGCTGACCAGCTTCAGCGGGCGGGTTTTCCGGCCGACTTCCACGATCTGGAAACGGCGTTATCTCACCTGAGCCAGTGGCTGCCGCCCGCGCCGGCCGGTTCGGCCTGATGCCTGGCCCGGGACGGCTCGAGGTCGAATCGGTCAGCTTTGCTTACCCGGGCGGTCAGCGCGTGCTGCACGATGTCAGCCTGAGCCTGGTCGGCGGGCGCACCGCGGCCCTGATCGGGCCCAACGGGGCCGGCAAGAGCACGCTGGCGCTGCTCATCGCCGGACTACTGCCCCTAACCGAAGGCCGCATCCTGCTCGATGGCCAGGATCTGGCCGATGTGCCGCTGGGTGAACGGGCCCGGTCGGTCGGCATGGTCTTTCAGGATCCCGACCTCCAAATCTTCAGTCCGACCACCCGCCAGGAAGTCGCGTTTGGACCTCACAACCTGCTCGATGGCCCCGACGCCCAGCGCCGGACGAATGAGGCGCTGGCCCAGTTTGGCCTGGAGGCGGTCGCAGACCTGCCCCCGGCCGACTTGAGCTATGGCCTGCGGCGCAAGTTGACGGTGGCGGCCATCTATGCCCTGCGCCCCCGCTTTCTGCTGCTCGATGAGCCGACCCTTGGCCTGGACCCTGGCAGTGCCGACCAACTGATGGCGGCACTCGACGGCCTGCGTCCGCAGGGTCATGGGCTGCTGCTCCTGACGCATGATTTGGACCTTGTCGTTCGCTATGCCCAGGACTGCCTGTTGCTTGCCGGCGGCCGCATCCTGGCAGCCGGCCCTCCAAGCCAGGTGCTGATGGATGGCCCCGCGATGCGGTCGGCCGGGCTGGCGACGCCGCCGATGGCCCAGTTGGCCGGTCTGCTGGCTGAACGTGGCCAACCAGTCTCCGATTTGTCCATCGCGGCCATCGCCGCCGCCATTGGCATCCTGCGGGGTGAGACAAGTCGATGATGCGATCGACCTGGTTTGTGTCGGGCGACAGCTGGCTTCACCGAGCGGATGCACGAGCCAAGCTGGCCCTGTTGGTCAGCGCATTTGTGTTGCTGCTCGTCTACCAAAGCTTGATCACCTTGGCGGGACTCGGGCTGGTGTTCATCGTGATGCTGTGGAGCGCCGGGCTGGGCTGGCCACAACTGCGGCCGGCCTTGCTGCCTCTGCTGCCGGTCAGCCTGCTCATGTTTGTGCTGCGGGCGGTGTTCTACCCAGCCGGATCCGCTCTGGCCAGCGTCGGTCCGATCGTGTTGACCGACCTGGGGTTGGCGGCCGGTGCGGTCGTCGCCGTGCGCATCCTGGCACTGGCACTGGTCGTCCTATTGTGGCTGGCGACGACCACCCAGCGCGACGTGGTCCGCAGCCTGGTCTGGCTGGGTGTGCCGTATAGCTGGGGCCTGGCTTTCTCATTGGCCCTCAGATTCCTGCCGGAGATGGCGGGCAACTTCCAAAGCATCGAGCAGGCGCAGCGGGCGCGCGGCCTGCTGTTGGAACAGCGCGGTTGGCGCCATCGCTTGCGCCACCAGCAACCGATTTTCATCGCCATGATCGTGCGCTCGCTGCGACGCAGCCAGGAATTGGCACTGGCGCTCGAAGCCCGCGGGTTTGGCGCGGCCGGCGCCACCCGGACGGACCTGCACCCTTTGCGCTTCAAAGCTTCCGACTGGCCTATTCTTCTGGCGATCGTCGGTCTGCTGGCAGCCGGCCTTTGGGCCTTCTTTGGCTTGGGCTTAGGTCACCAACCATTGCAACTTCTTGTAAGATGAAGCCTGTCGCCTACATTCGGGAGGGAAGCGTGTGACGCGTCAGTTTCCCGTCGGCAAGGTGCCTGCCGAGTGGATCGAAGGTCTGTGGCGCAGACACGCGCTCGACGATCCGAGCGTCATTATCGGGCCGGGTGTCGGCCTGGATGTGGCGGTTGTCGACCTGGGCGACGTTTACCTGGTGGCCAAGACGGACCCGATCACGTTTGCCACCGACCGCATCGGCTGGTACGCGGTCCACGTTTGCGCCAACGACGTGGCCTGCAGCGGCGCCCGCCCCGAGTGGTTCCTGGCCACCCTGCTGCTGCCGGAGGGCCAGGCTGGCGAGGCACAGGTCGAAACCATCTTCGATGGCATTCAACAGGCCTGCAGCTCGATCGGTGCCAGTTGGGTGGGCGGTCATACCGAAGTCACCCATGGCATCGACCGGCCGATCGTGATCGGAAGCCTGTTCGGGCGGGTCGCCAAGGATGCCCTGGTCACTTCGGCCGGGGCCCGCGCCGGGGACCACCTATACCTGGCCGGGATGATCCCGATCGAAGCCACCGCCATCCTGGCGCACGATTTCGCCGAACGCTTGGCCGACGATTTCGAGCCGGCCTTCCTTGAACGCTGCCGCCGGCTACTGTTCGATCCGGGTATAAGTGTGCTGGCGCCTGCCCGACTGGCGCTCCAGTCAGGCGGCGTCCACGCTATGCACGATCCAACCGAAGGGGGCCTGGCCACCGGATTGTGGGAATTGGCCCAGGCGTCGGCCGTCGATTTGGAGGTCGAAGCCGAAGCCATTCCGCTGCTGCCGGAGGGCCGGGCCCTGTGCCAGCACTTTGGCCTGGATCCGCTGGCAACCATTGCCTCAGGCGCCTTGCTGATCAGCCTCGATCCGACAGCGGCCCCGGGACTCGAAGAGCTCTTCGAACGTTCCCAGCGCCATCTGCAAGCGATCGGCCGGGTGGTGGCAGGCGAAGGTCGCGTCTACCTTACCGAAGCCGGGAGCCGCCGTCGTCTCGAGCCGCCGCCCCGCGATGAGATCGCCCGCTTGTTCGCCTAGGCGCCATAGGCCGCATGCTATACTACTGCGCCTCCGACGAAGGGTGATGGATGGAAGGCTGGATCGGCCGCACGCTGTCGAAAGTCCAGATTGAGCGACCGCTGGGCCGCGGGGGCATGGCCGAGGTGTATGTCGGTCGCCACACCACCCTCAACCGGCCAGTCGCCGTCAAGTTGCTCCACGCTCACCTGCAAGAAGATGCAGACCTGAAGCGCCGCTTCATCGCCGAAGCCCAGGCTGTCGCCTCGCTGCGCCATCCCAATATTGTCCAAGTCTTCGATTTCGACATTGTCAGCGGCCGACCCTACATCGTCATGGAACTGCTACAGGGCATGTCGCTGGCCCAGTACCTGGCTGGCCTGCACGCCAGCGGTCTCACGCTGCCGCTCTCGACCATCGCCCATCTCGTCGACGGCATCGCCTCTGCGCTGGACTACGCTCATGAACGGGGCATCGTCCATCGCGATATTAAGCCGGCGAATATTATGTTGCGGCAGGGCACGACGCCGATCAATCCGGCACTGCCGCTGCTGCCGGATGTCCAGCCGGTGTTGACCGACTTTGGCGTCGCCCGCCTTACGACCGCAACCACACAGACCGCCACCGGCACAGTGCTGGGCACACCGGCCTACATGAGCCCCGAGCAGATTCGCGGCGTTGGCATCGATGCCCGCTCGGATATCTACTCCTTGGGCATTGTGCTCTACGAGATGCTGGCCGGCGATCCACCGTTCAATCACGACACCACCCCGGCCGCCGTCCTGGTCAAACATCTGCAAGAAAAGCCGCCGCCCGTCCCGCAAGCGCGGCCGGCGGTCCAACGTTTGATGGACCGGGCCCTGGCCAAGGATCCGAACAAGCGCTATCCCCAAGCCGGTCTGCTGGCCCAAGACCTGCGCGCCGCTGGGGGTGACACGCAGGCGGCCTCCCGCCTGCTGGACAGCCGCCAAGATACCGGCGTCAGCCGGCTGGGGCGGATTGCCTTGTTCGGTTTGGGCGGTTTGCTGTTGCTGGCGGTTGTCGTCGGTGGGTTGGCTTTCGGCCTACGAGGGCAGACCCCAGCCGCCCCGGCGGCCACCAGTGGACCAACCGAGGCGCTGGCCGAGCTGCCGATTGACGAACCAACGGCCAGCCCTGAAACCAGCACCGACCCCATCGTTGCCAACCCCACACCGGTGCCCGTGGATGAGCCGATTGGATCGGCCGTCTTCCGTGAGGGTTCCCTGACTGCCCAACTGCCGGGCGCACCCCAACCCCCGGCCGGTTTCGCCTACCACGTTTGGCTGGTGTCACCCTTGGGCCAGGTCCAATCGCTGGGACCAGCCCAATTCAGCGGCAACCAGCTCACCTTTTCCTACCAGGGCGAAGGCGTCCTGGCGGCACAAGCTGGGCAATTGCTGTTCAGCCTTGAGCCAGACCCGGATCCCAACCCGGACGCGGCCGGCGACGTCGTGTTCCAGGGCGCCTTCGATCCTGAGGTAGCGGCCGATCTTCAACTGCTGTTCGACGTGGCCGGCCAGACGCCACTGGCCCAGGCGGTGCCCCAAGGGCTCAGCCGCCAGGTGGTCCATTTTGACAGCCATTTGAACCTGATCTTGAGTTCGATCGATGGCGGCAGCCTGCCGTCGGCCAAGCTGCACGCCGAGCACGTTATCAATATTAGCGATGGGCGGGACGGCCTCGACTACGGTGACTGGAACGGCGACGGCCGCACCGAGAACCCGGGGGATGATGTTGGTCTGGTGCCATACTTGCGGTTGTTACGGACAATGCTGGAGAGCAGCCCGGCATCCGATCCCGACCAGGCGGAAGAATTGATCAGCCAACTCGACGAGCTGCTGGCGATTGCCAACGACACGCTGGATTTGGCCACCAGGGTGGCGGCCGCCGACGGCGTCGCCGAAGTCCAGCCCTTGCGAGCGGATCTCGACAGCCATCATCTTGGCGAGAGGGTCGAGGCTTTCCTGGCGCAGATCGAACCGATCGACCTGGTGCTGGCGGTGCCGATCTTCCTGGCTCCCTAAGAGTCAATGGGGGCCAGGCACTCGGCACTGGGCACTGGGCATTGGGCACCGAGCGCCAAGCTCCAGGCAGCCAGCCGCAATAATGAAAAGGCGGCGCCCCTGAGGGCGCCGCCTCTTTCGATACTGGCTTGACGTCAGCAGCAGCCTCCGCCGCCGCAACAGCCTCCGCCGCACAGACCGGCCTCGGTCAATTCGATCTCAACCATCGCTAACACCTCCTTTCCAGAATTTCTCACCTCAACCGATCAATCGACATCCATCGATGGATCAACCCAAAAAAAGAGAGGAGCGAAGTTGGCTTAGGTTGGACTCACATCAAGCCGAGCCGCCGTATCCGACTCGGGAGCAAAGTCGGCCACTAACTGGCCGCAACACAAGGCGACGGCTTCCTGGTCCAAACTGTAGAAGGTCTGCCGCCCCTGCTCCCGCACGTTGACCAGGTTGGCCTCGCGCAACGCCGCCAGGTGGTGAGAGACCGTTGGTTGGCTGACCCCGATCGCTTCGACCAGCTCGCCAACGCTGCACCAGCGGCAACAGCAAGCCGACATGATGCGCTGCCGGGTCTCGTCAGACAGAATCTTGGCGAATCGGAGACTGGGGTTGGTCATCGGGGCGTCATCCAGGCACTGGGTACCGGGCAGCAGGCGTCAAGCAGAGATGAGATCATTCGGAAAACAGGGCACGTGGCACGCATAGCTTGTCTATGTCACCTCTCACCATTCACCACTCTAATCGACGGCCATCGATGAGTCAAGCTTATCACCCCGAAAGTCCTGGCTTCCAACCGGCTCGGTTATAATCCGCGCCATGTCGGTCTCAGTGCTGCGCCGGCTGGGGATCGCCCTGCTCGCGGTCGCCCTGCTCCTGCTGCTGGCGCTCATTCTTTTCCAGCTCCCCTTCGTGCAAGCTAGGTTGGGTTGGCGTATCGACGAACTGCAGTCCAGGCTGCAGTACGCCCTGGCCCCGCCCGACCAGGCATTGTTCACGCCCGATCCCACCCTTTCGGCCTCGGTCGCCTCGACATTGCGCGCCCTGACGCCGAGCCCGTCGCCAGTTCCATCCGACGGCCCGTCGACTACGCCCGCGCCCAGCGTCACACCCAGCCGGACACCGCCGCCAATCCCAGAGTCAGTCAGCCTGGAGGGCGTCGTCTACGTTGACCAGCACAACCGCTGGAACTACTGCGGACCCGCCAATCTCACCATGGCGCTCAACTTCTGGGGCTGGCCCGGCAACCGAGACGATGTCGCCAGGGTAGTCAAGCCGGGCATCCAGGATCCAGACCTCGATTTCATCCAGCGCGGCCGCTGGGATAAGAACGTAATGCCCTACGAGATGGCCGATTTCGTCGCCGAGCAGACCGAATTCAGCGTCGTGGTGCGTTACGGCGGCGACCTCGACCTGCTCAAGCGCCTGATCGCCGCCGGCTTTCCCGTGCTGGTCGAGAAGGGCTACTACGAAGCCGACTACACCGGCAAGGTCGCCTGGCTGGGTCACTACCTGTACACCACCGGCTACGACGACCCTGCCGGCGAATTCATCGTGCAGGACGCTTACCTCGAGCCCGGCCCCGACATGCGGGTCAGCTACGCCGATTACATCGACGGCTGGCGCTCGTTCAACTATCTATACATGGTCATCTACCCGCCCGACCGCGAAACCGAACTGTACGACATCCTGGGACCATGGGCGGATCCAGCCTGGGCCAGCCAATATGCACTCGAAACCGCCGAAGCCGAGGTCGAAACCCTAACCGGCATGGAGCGGTTCTTCGCCATGTTCAACAAGGGGACCAGCCTGGTCGAACTGCTGCGCTATGCCGAGGCCGCCGTCGCCTTCGACACCGCCTTCGAGCTCTACGCCGACCTCGGGGACGATGACACCCAGCGGCCGTACCGCATCATGTGGTACCAAACCGGCCCCTACTTCGCCTACTTCTACTCCGGACGCTACCAGGACGTGGTCAGCCTGGCCAACACGACGCTCAATGAGACCATTTCCGAGCCGACACTCGAGGAGAGCCTGTATTGGCGGGGCCTGGCGCGCGAGGCCCTGGGCGACGTCAATGGCGCCGTCGCCGACCTGGCCGAGTCGGTGCGCCTCAACCCCAATTTCGACCCGGGCCAATTCCACCTCAACCGCATCCTTGGCGGCTAGGCGGTCCGCCGCCATGCACCGTCTTCATCAAGTGCTGAACCCACCGGCCGTCCGATGAGCGACCAGCCCGCCGCCGGCCGCCTGGGCCTGACCCATGTGGCCCGCTCGTCATTGCTGATCGCCGCCTTCTTTGGTGTCGACAAACTGCTTGGGCTGTTCCGCCAGATTGTGATCGGCCGCCAGTTTGGCGTCAGCGCCGAGCTGGACGTCTTCAACGCCGCCAACAACCTGCCTGATCTGCTGTTTGCCTTGATCTCCGGCGGCGCGCTGTCGGTCGCCCTCATCCCGGTGCTGTCCGAGGCGCTCGATCGCGACGGCCGCGACAGTCTGTGGGCCCTGTTCAGCCGGGTTGCCAATTTGGCTTTCTTAATCACGGCCGGCCTGGCAGTGATCCTGGCGCTGTTCGCCGACCAGTTCGTTCAGGCCGAGTTGGGCGTGGCACCGGGCTTCCCCGCCGAGCGCCAACTCCTTGTCGCCCAGTTGATGCGTCTCAATCTGATCGCCACGCTGATCTTCTCATTGAGCGGCCTAGTTTCGGCCGGCCTGCAGGCCAACCAACACTTCCTGCTGCCGGCAGCCGCCCCAGTCTTCTACGATCTGGGGCAAATCTTCGGCGCATTGGTGTTGGCCCCGACGACGCCCTACCAGATCGGTCCGCTCCAACTGCCGGCGCTGGGCCTGGGCGTTCACGGCTTGGTCTACGGCGTCATCCTGGGCGCTGGGCTGCACCTCGGCGTCCAAATGCCGGGCCTCATCCGTTTCGGGTTCCGTTGGGCGGCCAAGGTTTCGTGGGACCACCCCGGAGTGCGCCGCGTCGCCCGCCTTCTCGGGCCACGAATCGTCACGATCGGCGCCTTTCAGTTGATCTTCGTCGTTCAGGACAATCTGGCCTCGCGGCTGGACGTGGGCTCGGTCACCGGCCTGGCCTACGGCTGGCTGATTATGCAGGTGCCCGAGACCATGATCGGCACCGCCGTTGGCATCGCACTGCTTCCGACGCTCGCCATGCAGTTCGCCCGCGGTGACAATCAGGGATTCGAGGTCAGCGTTGCCCGGGCTGTCCGCGTCCTGCTGGCGCTGACCCTGCCAGCCGCCGTTTTGATGGCAGTCGCATTGCCGCCGCTGGTCCAGGCCGCCTTCAATTTCTCGGCCCAGGGAACCAATCTGGTTGTGCAGGCCGGCCGCGCCTTCCTGGTGGGGCTGGTCGGGCACTCGCTGCTCGAGATTGCCGCGCGCGCATTCTACGCCCGGCAGGACGCCAAGACCCCGCTGGCGGCGACCGCCGTCAACGCCGTGGTCTTTGTCAGCTTGAGTTTGCTGTTGTTCCGCAGCCTGGGCTCGGCCGGTATTGCCCTGAGCAACAGCCTGGCTTTCACCCTGGAAGCCGTCTTGCTGCTGGCCGTGCTCAGCCGCACTTTCCCCGGCATCCTGCGCCAGGGGCGCACCTTCCTGCGTCTGGTGCTGGGGGCCGGCGCCGCCGGTGCCGCCGCCTTGGGTGCCGGCGCGCTCTTACCTGCGGCTGGTCTGATTGGAGCGCTGGCGAGCATGGGTATCGGCGGGTTGGTCCTTATTCCCTTCATCCTGCCTGAGCTTCGGGAACTGCGGGCGCTATGAGCGCCGCACCTCGCCACCAGGTTGCCGTGGTTGGGGCCGGGCCGGCTGGCTCGCTGGCGGCCTACCAGCTCGCCCGCCAGGGTCATGATGTTGTCCTGCTCGACAAACAAACCTTCCCACGCGACAAAGTGTGCGGCGACGCCATTTCGCCGAGGGCCGTCCACCTGCTGGCCGGGATCGGCCTAACAAGCGAACTCCAACACGCGGGCCACCGGGTGACGGCGCTGGCCGCCACTGCACCCGGAGGCACAAGTTTGCGGGTCGAACTAAAGCCACACGGGCAGTTTGGCGCCGAAGCCTATGTCATCCGGCGCTTTGACTTGGACGATCTGCTGCGGCAGAAGGCACTCGACGCCGGCGCCGCCTTTGCGGCGGGCGCCCATGTCGATCAGTTGAATCTTCAGCCGAGTGGCTACCGAGTCTCGTACTCACAACACGGGGAGCGCCGCCGATTGCTGGCCGAGGCTGTCGTGCTGGCCGTCGGCGCAAGCCTGCCGCTGGTGCAATCGGCCGGCATGACCCCGCAGCCAGTCCAGTACGGCTTCGCCGCCCGCGCGTACTACCGCCAGCTGCCCGATCTGCAGCAGGAACTGCACTTCCGTTTCGACGGTATCCCGCTGCCGGGCTACGGCTGGATTTTTCCCCTGGGCGAGCACGAGGCCAACGTCGGCGCCGGTTATTTCGAGCGCAGCGCCGCCACGCCGGCCAGCCCGGCCGCCTATCTTGCTCAGTTCCTGTCGCACCCGCCAATCGCCCGCCAGTTTGCCCACGCCGAGCGTGTCGGACCGGTCAAGGGCTATCCGCTGCGCACCGATTTCCATCGGTCGCGATCGGTAGGCGAGCGCCTGCTGCTTGTCGGCGAAGCCGCCGGCCTGGTCAATCCGTTTACCGGGGAAGGCATTGACTATGCGCTCGAATCGGGACAACTGGCCGGCCGCTGGCTCGGCCAGTGCCTGAATGAGGGCGACGTGAGCCAGGCTGCCCTGGCCGGCTATGACCGCCAATTGCGGCGGCGCTTCCAGGCTACCTTTGTCTACACCCATCTGCTGCGCTCGCTGTACATGACCCCACTGCTGCTCGACCCACTGCTGCGGGCCAGTCGCCGCTGGACCGATCTGGCCGACCGTCTGGTGCGCATCTTCCTGGCCTACGAGCACCCGCTGCGCGCCGTCACCCCCATCGTCGCCTTGCGCGTCCTGCGCAGCCTACGGCCGGTGCCCCCAGCGGCCGCCGTCTAACGCCCCAATAGCAAACAGGGCGACCGTGGTCGCCCCGCTGACTTTCCTGGCGAGACCGGCAGGTGCCGTCAGGCCCAGACGGCGAAGATGGCCCCGTTAATGGCGAACACCACCAGCTGGTACAGCGCGTGCAGCATCCACACATTGCGCGGCGGGCCTTCGAACGTCGTGTATACCAGGGTGCCGGTGGCACCAATACCCACCCAGACAAAGATACCGATCATCATGCCGCCAAACAGCGTGACCACCCCGCTGGCTCCGATCAACACCGCCAGCACGTAGGACGAGACCAATGCCGCCACGCCGGTGACCACGTACATCCTGCTGTCCGACTGAATTTCATCGGCCCGCTTGCCGATCATCCGCATCCACATCTGGCCAAACAGCGGCCCGTACCACAAGAAACCAACGAACATGTTGATGACCGTACCCACGAGGACGGCCAGCCAATTCACATCGGTGAACGCCATCAATCTCTCCTCTTGATAAGGGCTTTCAGGACTACAACCCCGCAAGTCGGGCCAGGGTTCGGGTGGATGAAGTCGTCACTCGAGGCTCATCAGGTAGGTGATCAAATCGGCCGCTTGCTGGCGGTTAAGCAACCGGGCGTAGCCGGTCGGCATCAACCCGGCCCCAAAGCCTGGCACCACATAGACATCCGGCGCCACAATTGACTCCAACAGGTACTGCTCGGCCGTGGTCGCCGCTCCCTTGTAGCTGTCTTGGTTGATCATCTGGACCGCACGCAGGGCTATAGGCGGGGCGTCATCGGGTTGCCACAGCGGACCGACCGGCATGTTCATGTGACATCCCTGGCAGTCATGGGTCTGCGCCGCCCGCCGTCCGGCAGCCGCCTCACCCGGCGGCAGCGGCTGATTCAGATCAATCCCTACCGGCGCACCCGGATCAAGGTCTGCCTCGTCGATCGCGGAGGGTGTATGAACCGCCGCCCCCGGCCAACCGCCAACCGACCCACCGCTGCAACCAGCCATCAGCGCCGCCGCGATCGTCATCGTCATGCAGGCGTGTACCCACGCGTTGACGAACTTGGGCCTCCCCATCTCATTAACTCCCATCCGATGTCGGGACGTTGTATACATCGTCCTTACATCTCAATCCTGCATCCCCGACCTGGCCAGCCCACCCTGGCCAAAACCCAGGGCGCACCTTGTCCGGTGCGCCCTGGCATCTCATCGTTCATCACGGAGCGTGCAAACCCGGACCGCTGCCCAACTACTCCTTATCGTACGGCTGGCCATCGGCCGCTGGCATCTGCCCCCGTCCGACAACCCCGGCCAGCACGATCATGGTGGCGATGTACGGTGTCATCAGCAAGAACTCCGACGGGATCGGAATGCCCAGTATGGCTGCCCGGGCCGCCAGGGCGTCGGCAAAGCCGAACAGCAGCCCGGCGCCAAAGCCGCCAAACGGCATCCAGTTGCCAAAGATCATAGCCGCCAGGGAAATGAAGCCGCGCCCGGCGGTTAGTCCTTCGTCGAAGCGTCCAACCGAGCCAAGGGTGAAATACGCCCCGGCAAAGCCGGCCACAAGGCCGCCTAGAATGACCGCCATGTAACGGGTGCGGAACACGTCGATCCCGAGCGTGTCGGCTGCCTTGGGGTGCTCCCCGACCGACCGCAGCCGCAGACCCCAGCGAGTGTAGAACAGACCAATGTGCAACAGGATCAGCAGAATGAACATCCCGTAGACAAACAGATTGTTGTTGAAGAGCAATGGGCCAAGAAATGGGATCTTGGATAGCAGCGGGATTTCGATCGGCTGGAAAATTCCTGGATTATTCAAGTCCTGGTAGCGCTGCAAGAACTTGGCCGAAATGAACGAGGTCATGCCCAGCGCAAAGATGTTGATCACCGTACCTGACACGATCTGATCGGTCTTGTAGGTGACCGACAGCCAAGCGTGGAGCAGCCCCATCAAGCCGCCGGCCAGCACGGCGCAGAGCAGGCCCACCCACAGGTTGGTCAGGCTGCCGACCAGCGTGCCGACCATGGCGCTCATCAACATCATGCCTTCGATGGCAATATTAACCACGCCGGCCCGTTCACATAGCACACCGGACATGGCGCCCAAAGTCAATGGCACGGATTTGATCAGCGTGGCACCTAGCAGCCCGGCCAGGTTGAGCGAGCTGCCGGCGGCTGCCCACACCAGGAACGAGAAGATGAACATGCCGGCCACAACCGCCAGAATCCAATTCGTCCAGGCGCCAAAGCCGCGCACCAGCTGAAAGCCGCCGATAGCCAGGGATACGGTCGCCAACAGATTGAGGGTGGACGGCGATGACAGGGTCCATTCGGGCAGGATCGCCTGGCTGCCACCAGCTGTCAGGCCAAACACGGTCACCGTGCCCGGGTCAATTCCGCCAGCCAACAAGAAGCTCGCCACCCCCAGCAACAGGAAAAAGATGCCCATGGCGATGCGCCGGGCCGGCACCACGCGGTCAACCCTACGTCGCAAGGCCGTCGTCGTCATACCTGTTCGCCTCCCCAGCCGCCAATCGACAGCACCTGCTCTTCAACGGCCGGCTCGCGCAAGCGGTAAATCGTTCGGATGATCGCCGGGGCGGCGATAAACATCAGGATCATTGCCTGCAAGATCGCAATGATGTCAATCGGCACACCGGCCGCCAGCTGCATTTGCGTCGCCCCGTTCTTCAACGTCCCGAACAGCAGCGAGGCCAAGACAACACCGGCTGGATGGCTCTTGCCCAGCAATGCCAGCGCTATGGCGTCGAAGCCGGTGCCTGCCGAAAAGGCGAGTGCCAGGTTGTGGTTGACCCCCAGCACCTCGTTGGCGCCGGCCAGGCCGGCCAGCGCACCGGACAGGGACATTGCCGCCACAATCGCCGTCAGCGTGTTCATGCCGGCGTAACGAGCGGCGCGGGGATTGGCGCCAGCTGTCCGCAAATCGAAGCCCCAGGTGGTCTTGAACAAGAACCAATACACCAGGTACGCCACCCCAAGCGCCACGAAAAAACCCAGGTGGAAGCGGATCGGCGCACCGAAGAAGCTGGGCAACATGGCCGACGGCTCGATGGTCGGACTGACCGGGTTGAACGAATCCGGTCGTTGCATCGGCCCGCGCAGTAGAAACTCGCTCAGGCGGATGGCGATGTAGTTCATCATGATGGTATTGATGACTTCGTGGCCCCCCGTCCTGGCTTTGAGCCAACCAGGGATAAACCCCCAGGCGGCGCCGCCCAAGGCGCCGCCAAGCAGCGCCAGCGGGATGTGGAGGATTGGCGGCAGGCCGGTGATGCTGTAACCCAGGAAGGCCGCCACCGTTGCGCCGATAAACAGCTGGCCTTCGGCGCCGATGTTAAACAGGCCGGCCCGGAAGCCAAGCGCCACCGCCAGCCCAGCAAAGATGAATGGCGTCGACTTGACCAAGCTCTCCAGCATCGGGTTGAAAGCGCGGCGTATCGCCTCCGCCTCGCCCGATTGCAACGCCTCGAGGATGCGGCTCGGATTGCCAATCGAGCCGTTGAACAGCGCAGCGTAGGCCGACAACACCGCTCGCAGCCCATTGCCCAAGCCAACCAGTGGTGACTGGGCCCAGCCGCTGTAGACGGTCTCGGTTGTCAGGAAGATGAAGACCCCGCCCAGGATCAGACCGCTGACCACGGCCAGCGCTGGGATGGTCATCGCTTGCAGCGCCTGGCGCCACCAGGGCAACTCGCCCGATGGCCCGCGCTGCAATTCCTCAATGAGGACTTCGCCGGCGCCTTGTTTCGTGTCTTGTTCGTCGCTCACAGGCTCACCAGTCCTAGAAAGTGACTTCGGCCTCGACGCGAGCTTCTGCCGGCAGCTCGACCTCTTCGGGTGAGACGCCAGCCATCAGCAGGCCGACAGCTTCCTTGGTCGCTCTGAGGCCGTCGAGCACCGTCACAATCTTGCCGCGGTACATGACGGCGATCCGGTCGGAGAGCTGCATCACCTCATCGAGCTCGGGCGCTACCAGCAGTACTGCGGTGCCCGCACGCCGCGCCTCGAGAATGCGCTTGTGGATGTACTCGATCGATCCAACATCCAGGCCGCGGGTTGGCTGAGAGGCGACCATCAGCTTGTTCTCGCGCGAAAATTCGCGGGCCACGATCACCTTCTGCTGGTTGCCACCCGACAACGAGCCAGCCGGCGTGAGGGCACTTGGCGTGCGGATGTCGAATTCTTCGATCCGCTGTTGGGCCGATCGCAAGATTTCGTCTTGCTGGAGTCTGACGCCCTGCGAGAATGGCTGCCGATAGTACGTGTTGAGCACCAGATTGTCAGCCACCGGGTAGGGCAGCACCAGGCCGTCGCGCTGGCGGTCTTCGGGGACGTGGCCAACGCCCAGTTCCGTAATATGGCGCGGAGTGGCGTGGGTAATGTCATTGCCCAGCAGGGTGATCGTGCCACTGGCCGCCTGGCGCAAGCCAGTGATCGCCTGGACCAACTCGGTCTGACCGTTTCCCTGCACACCGGCAACGCCCAGAATCTCGCCCGACCGCACCTCAAACGACACCCCGTCCACTGCCACCTGATCGCGATCATCGATCACAACCAGGTCCTCGACGTTGAGCACCGTACCGGCAACATCCGCCGCCTGCTTGTCAACCGTCAGTTTCACCTCACGGCCGACCATCATTTCGGCCAGCTTGGCCCGATCGGCCTTGCCGGGTGTTGTTGAGCCAACGACCCTGCCGCCCCGGATCACGGTGATGCGGTCAGCGACTTCCATCACCTCGCGCAGCTTGTGTGTGATGAAAATGATCGACTTACCCTGCTCGGCCAGTGACTCCATGATCTTGAACAGCTCATTGGCTTCCTGCGGGGTCAGAACCGCCGTCGGCTCATCCAGGATCAAGATGTCAGCCTGCCGGTAAAGCAGCTTGATGATTTCGACCCGCTGCTGCACGCCAACCGGTAGATCTTTCACGTAGGCGAAAGGATCGACCTGCAGACCGAAGCTATTGGAAATCTCGGCGACACGCTCGCCGGCGCGCTTGCGATCGAGCACCCCAATTCGAGAGGTGGTCTCGTCCCCCAGCATCACATTTTCGGTGACGGTGAAGACCGGGATCAACATGAAGTGCTGGTGGACCATGCCGATGCCGACAGCGATGGCATCGTTCGGGTCATGGATTTCGACCTCACGGCCGCGCACAAAGACTTTGCCCTCGTCCGGCTGGTATAGGCCGTACAGAATATTCATCAAAGTCGTCTTGCCGGCGCCGTTCTCGCCAAGCAGCGCGTGGATTTCACCCTCCTGCAGGGTAAGGTCAATTCGGTCGTTTGCCAGTACTCCGGGGAACCGTTTTGTGATGCCTTGCAGCTCGAGGACGGGTCGCTTGCTCACATTAGCGCTCGCTTGTCTGCGGATGGCGGCATTCTATCATGGGGCTTAAAAAAGCAACCGCTACGTAAAGACGGAGGGTCGGCAGCTGCCGACCCTCCGTTTTCGATCGTTACGGGACGCGCTCAGCCACCAGTGACGCTGATAGTGCCGTCAATGACGCCCTGGCGGACGGTGTCGATTTCCGCCTTGAGTTCGTCGGAGACCATGGCATCCATCTCGTGGAACTCGGCCAGACCAACACCACCGTTGGTCAGCGTGCCGACCGTCACACCGCCCTCGAAGGTGCCGTTCAGGACAGCTTCGATGGCGTTGAAGGTCGTGACGTCCATATTCTTGAGGACCGAGGTGAGGACGATATCGGCATACTGGGAGTTCACGATCGCCCAGTCATTGTCCACGCCTACGATGTAGATGCCACCGCGCTCCTGCGCGGCCGCAGCCGTGCCCAAACCTACAGGGCCAGCCACCGGCATGATGATGTCGGCGCCCTCATCCATCAAGGACTCGCCAAGCCGCCGGCCGTCGTCGGTGCTTTCAAAGTTGCCTGCGAACAGGCCTGTCTGCGCAACCGGGTCCCAGCCGAGCACCTGGACATCGGTGCCCTTCTGCTCGTTGTAGTACTGAACGCCGTAGTAGAAGCCGTCCATGAAGATGGTCACCGGCGGGATCTGGATGCCGCCAAAGGTGCCCACGGTTCCGGTCTGGGTCATGCCAGCCGCCACGTAGCCAGCCAAGAACGCGGCTTCATCAGTATTGAAGACCTGCCCCAAGACGTTGGGGATGGTTGGATCGTAGGCAAAGTCGACGATCGTGAACGGCTGATCGGGGTTGGCTTCGGCCCCAGCTGCTGTGTCGTCGCCGAGCAGGAAGCCGACGGTGACGATGATTCCGCAGTCCTCCTCGATGAAGGCATTGATGTTCTCCGCGTAGTCAGCTTGCTCCTGCGACTCGAGGAATGTGCCTTCAATCCCTAACTCGGCCTCGGCATCCTGGACACCCTTCCAGGCAGTGGCGTTAAACGACCGGTCGTCAATACCACCGACGTCGGTCACCTGACAGGCCTTGAAAGAAACTTCCGCCGGCGGGGCCTCGGTGGCAGTGCCACCACAGGCAGCCAGGACCATGGAAGCCATAATCAGGAGTGTCAGGACGGCGTAAAACCTCTTACTCATTTTCGTTCTCCTCCTCAGACGGAGTTATTGGAATGACATTTCAGTTGGGTCAATCTAGTGCTTTTTGTGTGAGGTTGAACCTACTGTTCACCCCTTTCTCGGCGTGGCCGGCCAACTGCCGTTCAGCCGGTAGGTGGTAATGGCAGCTTGTACAAGGGATGTGTCTGACAACAGTGCTAGCATATCATCCAACCGCCAGAACCGAAAGTGATTGCCCCACGTCAGCTGCCAGCCTCCGTTTCCAACTCGCCGTAATCCAACACCTCGCGGGCCTTTGAGCCACCAGGTTCGGGTCCGACAATGCCCTGCTGCTCCATCATATCAATCAAGCGCGCCGCGCGCGTGTAGCCGATGCGCAACCTGCGCTGCAGCATGGATATCGATGCCCGCCGCCGCCGTCGGACCAGGGCAACGGCTTCCTCGAACATATCGTCCTGGTCGTTGGCTTCTTCGATTTCCTTCCACAAGGCGGCCTGCTTGGGAGGCCCGGCCTCGGTCGCCATCTCGGCTGACTCACCGGGCTCAGCTTCGGATTGCTCGCCCTCGACCGACTCGACGCGCCAGTGACGGATTAAGCGGGCCAGCTCTGGCTCGGAAACGTAGACCCCCTGCAGCCGTTTGGGCGCGGCTGCGTCCGGCGCCTGGAACAGCATGTCGCCCCGGCCCAGCAAGCGCTCGGCGCCCGGTTGGTCCAGGATGACTCGGCTGTCGATCGATGAGGCGACGGCGAAGGCGATGCGCGCCGGGAAATTGGCCTTGATAAGTCCAGTTACAACATCGACCGAGGGACGCTGGGTGGCGATTACCAGGTGGATACCGGTGGCCCGCGCCAACTGCGCCAGCCGGGTCAATACCCGTTCCGTTTCGTCGGGGGCCATCATCATCAAATCGGCCAGTTCGTCCACGATCACCACCAGGTAAGGCAACTCGGCTTGCCCCTGCTGGCGGCAACCGTCGTTGAAAGCGGCGATGTTGCGCACCCCGACCTCGGCAAAACGCCGATAGCGCTCGTCCATCTCGCGCGACACCCATTGCAGGGCGGGCACCACCCGGTCAAGGTCGACCACGACCGGCGCCAGCAGGTGCGGGATACCGTTGTAGAAGGTAAGCTCGACCCGCTTGGGATCGACCATGATGAAACGCAGTTGGTCCGGCGTGTTCTGCAGGAGCAGCCCGGCCACAACGGCGTTGACGCACACCGACTTACCCGAACCGGTCGTGCCGGCGATCAGCAAATGCGGCATGCTGGTGAGATCGGCGGTCACCGGGTGACCCGAGACATCACGCCCCAGTCCGATGCGCAGACGGGAGTTGACCTTCTGGTAGGCCTTGGAGTCCATCACATCACGCAGGGCAACCAACGAAACCTCGGGGTTGGGCACCTCGATGCCGACGAAACCCTTGCCCGGCACGGGCGCTTCGATGCGGATCGACGGCGCCGCCAGCGCCAGGGCCAAATCGTCGGCCAGGGACGAGATCTTGCTCACCTTAACCTTCACCCGGCGACCGCCACGGCCTTCGACGAAATCCGGCTCAACGCCAAACTGGGTGATGGTCGGGCCACGGTTGATTTCCACGACCCGGGCAGGTGCGCCAAACGAGCGTAAGGTGTCTTCGATCAGCGTGGCGCGGTCGCGGTCGAAGCTGTGGTCGGCCGAGCCCTCTTCGCCAGGCTCCAAAAGCTCTTGATAGTCCGGCAGTTTCCAGGCGAGCTTGGCGCTGCTCGAGGTTGTGCGAATCGGCGGGGCCGTCGGCTCGGCCTGCCCCGGTCCGCCGGCTGGGCTGGCGGCCGGCGCGGTCGGACTGGCGATCGGCGGCACTAGTTGTTGATCCTCCGACTTGCGCAGCCCGTCGAGCCAGACACCGGCTCGATCCAATCCGGCCAGGGCCGTTTCGAGCACGGTTGGTACGCCGCGCCCACTGGCAAAGGCGGCCCCAACCAGGCTCCAGGCTAGTACCAAAACCAGCGCTCCGGCCAACCCAAATCCGCCAATGAGGGCGGCCACAATGCTGGTGCCCAGCAGGCCGCCGCCGCGGCCCTGTTGGGCCGCCTCCAAGCCGGCCTCCATCGTCAGACGACCGTCAATGGCCTGCAGCCCAGCCAACAGTGCGATGGCCAACATGACTGCGCCGACCACTTGCTCGGCCTGCAGCGACGGCAGTTCGGCTTCAAAGTTGCGCAGCAGGAGCCACAGCCCGGCGGTCACCAGGGCAAGCGGGAACAGGATCATCCCCCAGCCAAACAAGAAGCGCAGGGCGCGCAACCAGGAGCTGGCAAGCAATCCTTGGGTTGGTGAGAGCAGGGTAAGCAGGGTGAGCAAGCCGACGGCCACCATCAGCACACCGCCGACCTCTTGCTTGTGCCCGCCCAGGACACCACCCATCGCCGACCAGCCCCGCACGAGCAAGCCCTTCAGCCCGCGCAGTGGGCCGGCGACGGCATGCCCCAGGGCACTGTCGGCAGCACCTTTCCTGTTTTTGGAAGAAGAACGACGGGAACGGCGCCTGGCCAAAGGACCTCCTCCCCCAGAGCGCGGCGATTATAGCATGCGGGGTCCGCCCAACCCCGCATGCTACAATCCGGCCATGCCCGCCGAGGAGGTCGTCCGCCACCTTCAACTGACCCATTTCCTACGGGGTCTTTCCGATGACCGCTTGCGCCAACTCGCCGACGAACTCGAAGTGCAGCAGTTTGCCCCCGGCCAGACCGTCCAGGCGCGCGGGGAGCCGGTCGCCGGCCTGCGCCTGGTGCTCAGCGGCCGGGTTGAGGTCCTGACCGAAGGCCGCAACGGAGTGCTGGCGGTGCAGGCCGAAGAAGAGTCCGGTGCCGCCCTCGGTGCCTTGGAACTACTGCGGTCCACCGCCGCCGCTTCGGCAATTCGGGCGCAAGAACAGACCACGGTTCTGTATTGGCCAAAACGCAGCCTGTTCCGCTTTCTCGAAGGGCACCCAACTGCGCTGGCGAGCCTGCAGCTGACGGCCGACAGCCAGGCGCTCACCCGCCAGCTGCGCTTCTCGTGGCTTGGCGACGAAGAAGCGGTTTTCGCCATGGGCCGGCGGCACCCATCCCAGCTGGCTTTCCGCCTGCTCCTACCGCTGGCGCTCTTCCTGCTTGGAGCAGGCCTGTTGTGGTGGGGCAATTTGAGTGGCTGGTACGCGTGGTCCGGCGCCCTGGCAGCTGTCGGCGGGTTGGCCTACGGGCTGTGGGAATGGGTCGATTGGCGCAACGACTACTACGTAGTGACCGATCAACGGGTGGTCTGGCAGGAGAAGGTCGTCGCCATCTACGATAGCCGGCTTGAGGCGCCGCTGCATCAGGTGCTGGCGGCCAGCGTCACGACCGACGTGCTGGGGCGCTGGTTGGGCTATGGCGATGTCACCATCAAAACCTACACCGGACAGATCCGGCTGCCGCATGTCGGGCAGCCCAAGGCAGTGGCGGCCGTCGTCGAGGAGCGCTGGCGCCGCCTGCAGCTCGGCAGCCGCCAGGAGGGCCGGGCCGACAAGATGGCCGCCGTCCGCCAGCTTCTTGACGGGGAACGTCCCGTCAAAGCCGAGGAGAAAGCGATACCGGCCAGCCTGTCCGAGCAACCGAGCGATGAGCGGCAGGAACCGGAGGTCGGACTCAATCACTGGAATTTCGAGCTACGGTTCGAAGAACGCGGCGTCATCACCTACCGCAAGCACTGGGCCGTGTTGCTTGGTTCCCTGGCCCTGCCGTCAATCGTGCTCTTGCTCCTGGTTGGACTAATTGGCGGCAACCTTGGCGGACTGCTCAGTTGGTTCGAGCTGCCTACCACTGTGTTGTTTGGCAGCCTCGGCCTGTTGCTGGCGGGCTCGTGGTGGGCATATCAGTTCGCCGATTGGGCCAATGACATCTATCAAATTTCACCGACTCACATCCTTGATGTCTACCGCCGCCCGCTCGGCCGGGAGCTGCGACGGGCGGCGCCGCTCGAGAACATTCTGAGCACCGAGGTCGACCGGCGAGGCCTGATTGGCCTGCTGCTGGACTTCGGCGACGTCCGTGTCAATATCGGAGCCGAACAGCTTGACTTCGAGGGCGTATTCCACCCCGGCGCCGTCCAACAAGATATCGTCCGGGCCCAGGAGGCCTTCCTTGCCGGGCAGCGGGTCGCCAATGAAAGGGAGCGGCGTGACGAAATGGTAGAATGGCTCGGCGCCTACCACGAAGAGATCGCCTCGCGCAAACCAACCGCCAAAGACGACCAGGAATTCGATGTCTATCCTTGAAATCGTCACGCTGCCCGACCCCGTGCTGCGCACGCAGGCCAGCAAGGTCCATGCCTTCACTTCCGAGCTGCGCCAACTGGCCGCCGACATGGTCGAGACCATGCGGGCCGCGCCCGGCGTCGGCCTGGCGGCCCCCCAAATCGGATTGGGTCAGCGGGTCATCGTGGTCGAATACGCCGAACCGCCGGACGATCCGGAGGCCGAGCCGCCCACGCCCAAGCTCTACCGCCTGGTCAATCCGCAGATCACCCGACGCAGCGCCGAAACCGTAATGGGCAATGAAGGCTGTCTGTCAATCCCGGGGTTCTATGGCGAGGTCGAGCGCCATCAGGCGGTTACAGTGCGCGGCTTCACGCCGGAGGGCGATCCGGCGCTGATCGAGGCTGAGGGTTGGCTGGCCCGCATCTTCCAGCACGAAATCGACCACACCAACGGCATCTTGTTCCCCGACCGTGCCATTCGCGTCTGGAAGCTCGAGGAAGACGAGGCGGCCGAAGTTCGCGCCCGCGCGTAGTCCCGCGCGCCGGCCGACGGTGCCCCCGGAACCAACCCCCGTGCTTGACCCAGGCCCTACGTCGCCGCTGGCATGCGCCTAACGCACCTGTCGCTGACCAACTTTCGCAATTTCATTCGCCTCGAGCGCCAGCTGCCGAGCGGGCCTACCTTGCTGGTTGGCGACAACGCCCAGGGCAAGACCAGCTTGCTAGAGGCGATTTACTATCTGGCAGGAGCAACCTCGCCGCACACCACCAGCGACCGCCAGCTCATCAACTTCCTGTCGCTCGAAGAGCCGCTGCCGGTCAGCCGGCTGGTGGCCGAAGTCGAGCGGGCGGACCGTTTGCAGCGGGTCGAAATCCGCTTGATCGTCGATCCGGAGACCGACGGCCGGTTGCGCAAGGAAATCCTGATCAACGGTCTCAAGCGACGGGTGTCTGAGCTGGCCTCGGTGTTCAACGCCGTGCTCTTCCTGCCACAAGACCTGCAAGTGCTTGAGGGCTCGCCCGGAGGACGGCGCCGCTTCCTCGATGCCGTCATCAGCCAGGCCGACCCCTTCTACGGCCAAGCGTTGACCGACTACGGCAAGGCATTGTCGCAGCGCAATGCGCTGCTCAAGAATCTGCAGGAATCCCGGCCCGACGGCCAACAGCTCGAGGTCTGGGAGGCCCAGTTGGCCGAGCATGGCGCCGAGATTGTTCGCGGCCGGGCGCTGGCGTTGCACGAACTTGAAACGCTGGCCCAACCGGTTCATCGCCAGCTCACCCGCCAGCAGGAAACGCTGCGCCTGGTCTACCTGCCCTCGTATGACCCGTTGCCGGCACCCGAGGGTCAGCTTGGGTTCGACCTGGATACGCCGCTCGATCGCACTACGGTTGGCGCCGACGAAATCCGGCACGGCTTGGCCGACAGCCTACGCCGCAGCCGGCCGGCCGAAATCCAGCGCGGGGCGACGCTCACCGGCCCCCACCGCGACGACTTAGCCTTTGTTGCCAACGGTCTCAACTTGCAGCTCTACGGCTCGCGCGGCCAAAGCCGGACGGCCGTGCTGGCGGCCAAGCTGGCCGAGGTCGATTGGCTGCGCCAGCGCACAGGGGAGTGGCCGGTGCTGCTCTTGGATGAGGTGCTGGCCGAGTTGGACGCCGCCCGCCGGGCCGATTTGTTAGCCCGCGTCGAGCAGGTGCATCAGTCGGTGCTGACGGCGGCCGACCGCGAGATGTTCACAGATGAGTTCTGCCAACGCGCCACCCTGTGGCGCGTCCGTGCCGGCAGCCTGGAGCTGCTATCGGACTGAGCGAAAACCAACGGTGACCTGCTGGTCCGCCGGAGGGGGACGACAAATCGTGTCCCTATGAGGTTTTCACTCGGGTCGGCGGTTGGCGGTTCACGTCGCAGGTTGTCTGCGGTTTTCTGCCGCCGGCCGGATGGACGGCCCGTACCGCTGTGGAGGCGCATTGCGATGCGCCCCAACTGGGGCGCGCAACCGGCCGCGCGATCTTGATTGCCCGCCGGGGCACGTTTCATCATGGCCCTCCGAGACCCTCATTTCGGTCGGAGATCGGAGGTCCCCAGCATCAATCGTCCGTGCCCGTCGTCCTTTAGCCGCGATCAGCGGCCAGGGGGCGCTTGGCCGGGATCCCCGGCCGGCGCGGGTAGGCCTGCGGCGTTTCCGACAGCTTGTCGACCACAATCAGATGGCGTGTCTCGGCGACCCGGGGCAGTTCGGTCGGGATCAAGCGTCGCATCCGCCCGCCGAGCAGCTTAATGGCCGGCTCGGCTTGCTGCGCCTCGCCGGGGCCGGTCTCCCCTTTCATGGCGATCATTTGCCCACCGACCTGCAGGAATGGCAGCATGTACTCGGCCAGCACGGCCATCGGGGCCACCGCGCGGGCGACCGCCCACCGATAGGTCCCCCGGTGCGCCGGGTTGTGGGCTTCATCTTCCGCCCGACCGTGGATGACATCGATACCGGTTAATCCCAAGCCTTCCATCACATGCTGGCAGAACTCGACCTTCTTGCCGGTCGCCTCGATCAACACCACCTGCAGCATGGGCCGCACGATCTTGAGGGGAATGCCTGGGAAGCCGGCGCCGCTGCCGACATCCACCAACCGACCACCTTTGTCGATGGCCAGTAGACAGGTCAGACTATCGACGAAGTGCTTGATCTCAATCTCTACGGGCACTGTGATCGCCGTCAGGTTATGGCGCTGGTTCCAACGGCGCAGTTCGGCCCCGTAATAATCGAAGGCCTCCAACTGAGCCCTGCTCAGCTCGATGCCCAGCAGTTGACGCAGCGTGGAAGCCAGGCCGGCGTAGCCATCGGGTCGGGCTGTGTCAGTCACCGGTCCAAGCCAATTCAAGCAGTGGCTGGACCGCCCCGACCACCCGGCCCGCATGGCTGGTGATCGGCTCGACCGCCAGGTCCAGAATGGCACTGGCATCGTCCGGCCGCAACCAACCCAGCGCCTGCAGAACGGCCACCGCCGCCACCGGCAGCGCCCGGCCAGCGCCATCGCCATCGGCGATCTTCAGTGCCACGCCCAGACTGGGCTCGCCTGCGCCGCCGCGCAGGGCCATCCCCAGATAGCCCTCGGCGCCGGCCTTAGTCAGCACGCGGCCGGGCTGCGCGCCCATCAGCAGGGCATCGAGCCGGCCCTCACCCGAAACCAGCACCGGATGACCGGTCATCGCCGCCCAGATTCGCTCGAGCGCCCGCCGACGCCCTTCGACCATGCCGGATGGATCGGCTAGCCGGGCATAGGCGGTGGCGGCATCGACCAAAGGCAGGCTGAAGTTGGGTGCCGAACAACCGTCGGTGCCGGTGCCAATCGCCTCGCTCGTCAGGCCGGTAATCTCAGACACCGCCTTCAGGATACGTACTTGCACTGGATGTTCCGGTGCCAGGTAGCCTTCGAGCGGTTCCTGCAGGTACGCGGCCGTCGCCAGCATCGCGCTGTGCTTGCCAGAACAATTGTGGTGGTTGGGCTGGGGGGACTGGCCGGCCTGGCGCAGTTGGGTCGCCGCCGCTGGGTCGTAGGGCATATGGGTGCCGCAAGCCAATAGGGACGGCTCGATACCCGCCTTGCGCTGCAGCCGTTCGACGACGGCCACATGGGCCGGCGTCCCTCCGTGGGAAGCGCAAACGAGCGCAAGTTCTTCGTCGTCCACTCCGAGCGCGTCGGCCCCCCCACTCTCGAGAAAGGGTAAGGCCTGCCAGGGTTTGGCGCTGGAGCGCAGGAAGGTCGTCAGCGACTGATCGCCGAATGAGGCAACCAGCTGCCCGCCCGGGCGCGCCACGGCGACGGCGCCATGATGCAGGGACTCGGCATGGCCGCCTCGGGTTACGACCACCAGGGGCAGGTATCCGTCGGGGGATGACATCGGCGGGGAGCGGAGGGCCTAGCCGCCTTTCGGGCGGCCGCGGCGGTACAGGTGAAGCAGCCCGGCCCGCAAGCGCAGCAATGCTACGTCGTAGCGGGCTTTGGTGACCTTGAAGTCTTCGATCAGCTCGGCGGCGAAGGTGTCGGCCGCGCCGACCGGATCGGCCCGCTCGTCCATCCGGTCAACCCGGACCGGCACCTTGCGCAGGAAACGGGCCATGTCGTTGATTTGGTCCCGGTCCACCAATCCGTCGCGGCTGGACAGTACCTTGTATCCGTCGAACGGCGCCTCGCGCAACCGATCAAGGTTGGTTAACCAGGCCTCAATATCGGCCAGGCCCAGGTACGGTGGCTCGTTGACCGTCACTGCGTCCCCCACATAAACCGCTTCCTTGTCCGGCACCTCGACCCATATGGATCCGGGGGTCGGGCCGGGTCGTTCGAGCAATCTGACGGGCCGGCCGGTCAGCTCGACCATCATTTCGCCGTGGAAGATGACATCTGGCACGCCGCGCCGCAAACCGGTTACTCGTTTGACGCTGTCGGCCTCGGCGCCGATCGGGTCGCTCGTTCCCTTGTAGGTGTCAGACCAGGCAGCCATCGCTTTGGCTGTCGCCAGGTGGGCGATGCATGGCAAGTCGAAGTGGCGGGCCCCCAGGGCGCGGTCCGGATGGCTGTCTAGAAGGACCAGGAACTGAGGAGCGCCCAAGAGCTCCACCTGGGTCAGCCAATCGCGCGATTCCTCGAGACGCAGCGGGGTATCGATTAACAGGCATGCATCATCGCCGGCCACCACGCCGAGAAAGACCCCCGGCAGATCCTTTTCCTGGTAGATCCCTTTTAGGTACTCGCGCATCGCGACTCCCTTGTAATCAACGGCCAGGCGAGTGCGCGCCCTGGATCAGCCTACTGGCAGCCAATAGCTGAAAGTCGAGCCGACTCTCTCTCTGTTTTCGACGCTGATGCCGCCACCGTGGGCCTCAACCGCCAGGCGGCAAAAGGCCAATCCGAGGCCCAGGCCCTTGGGCCGGCCCTCGTGGTGGATGCGAGAGAATTTCTCGAAGATCAAGGACTGGGCGGCCTCGGGGATGCCCGGGCCGGTATCGTTGACCGATACGGTCAGCCGATCGGGCTGCCGCTCGACCTCCACCCCGATCTCACCTCCCGAACGAGTGTACTTGATGGCGTTCTCCAGCAGATTGATGACCACGCGGCGAATCATGTCGATATCGACATCCAGCGACGGCAGGTTCGCTTCGATGTCCACCACTACCGTGTGAGACTTGGCCTCGGCCAGCGGCTCGACCTCTTCAATGGCTTCGCGCACGATGGCGCCGATATCGGCCGGCTCGCGGTGCAGCACGGCCTGCCCCGATTCCAACTGCCCCAGGTCCAGCAGCGAGTCGACCAGGCGTGACAGACGCCGGCTCGAGCGCTGGGCAATCGACAGTACCGACTGCTGAGTTTCGGCGTCTTCGGGAATCGACGACCGCAGCATTTCCAGGCTCGACATCACATTGCCCAATGGCGAGCGCAAATCGTGGAAAATCATCGACGTCAGGTCGGTTCGCAGCTCATCGAGTTCCTTGCGCTCGGAGATGTCGCGCAGGATCCACTGCAGATGAGGCTGGCGGTCGATATCGATGCGTTTGGCATGCACCTCGACCGGCAGCGGACGTCCTGTTCGATGCAGGGCTTCCGAGTCGTAGGAAATGGACTCCCCGGATGACAACTGCGGCAGTTCCTCATGCGTCTGATCCGGCCCAACCAGTTGAAGTTGACGAATGCTGCGACCGAGTAGATCTTCGATCGAGTGACCCAGAAAGCTCTCGGCGCGGTGATTGGCTTCGGCAATGACTCCGCCGAGATCTGTGATCAAAATCGGATCCACACTGTCGTTGAACAGGCTGGCGTAGCGTTGGCGCGCCTGCTTCGTTTCGTTGAAAAGGCGGGCGTGCGACAGCGCAGTGCCGGCCAGGCCGGCAATCCCTTTCAGGAGCTCAACTTGCTCGGCGCTGATCGTGCCTTCGGGCAGATTAATTGCCTCCAGCACCCCGATGAGAGATGCCTGCACAAAGATCGGAACACAAGCCACATTACGCGTTTGCATCCCGGTCTGGTCATCGACGCCAGCAAAGAAACGGTCGTCCTGGCTGACATCTTCGACGGCAACCGCCTCGCCATGCTCGGCCACCCAGCCGGCGATCCCCTGTCCTGGCGCCAGTCGAAGGCCGGTCACGTCCTTGGCGCCGACGCCGGTTGCGACCTTGAACTCGAGTTCGCCGCTCTCTTCGTTCACCAGTGCCAGCGAGGCCCCTTCCGCTTCGAGCGATCGCATCGTCTGCGCCAAAATTCGCTGTGGTACATCCACCATGTCCAGACTGCCGGTGACGACGCGCGCCGTCTCGGCCAGTGCCAAGGTGGCCTGCACCTGGCGCTGCGCCTCGGCAAACAGGCGGGCATTGAGTACTGCCGTAGCCGCCTGGTCGGCGAACGCGGAGACGACCTCCAGGTGGCGCTCGTCATAGGCGCCGACTTGATGGCTATCGACGCTAAGCACACCCACCACCCGGTCGCGGACCAACAGCGGCGCGCCGATCCAACCGTGGATCTCGGTCGATTCGGGCAGCTCATCCGTCCGAACCCAGCCGGGATGCTGCTGCACATCATCAATAAACATCGGTACTTTGGTCGCCAGCATCTGTGAATCGATCAGATCGGCCGTAAGCGGCAGCCGCAGCCCCAGCAGGCTGGTTTCATCGATAAAGCCGCGGGCGGCGACCAGCCGCAGGTGGTCGTCCTCCACCAGGAAGAAGCTGGCGCTGTCGTACTCGATGACACGTTTCAGTTGTTCCAGCACCCGCAGGAAGACCTGGTCGGGGTCGAGAGTCGAGGAGATCGTGCGCGTGATCTCTTGCAGCGTCGAGGCCAACTGGCGCCGCACTTGTTCGGTCTTGAACAACCGGGCGTTCTCGACAGCCACGCCGGCCTGGTCGGCGATGGCCGTTAGCAGGGCCAGGTCCTCCTCGTTGAGCGCCTGTGGATCGGGATGGCTGGTGGTCAACACGCCGACGACCCGATCGCGGGCGATCAGCGGGACGCAAATCGCCGAACGCGCTACCGGGCCGTTTTCCCCAGGTCGGTTGATCCAGCGCTCATCCTCGAGGGTGTTGGTGACCAATGCCCCTTGCTTGTGGTCCACCACCCAACCGGCCAGGCCCCGCTCATAGCTGAAGGTCAACTGCTCGGCCGTGTGATCGTGCACTTGCCCGTCATAGGCCAAGGCACCTTCGCTCACACTGCCCTCTTCGTCCAGCACTAGGATGCTGCCGCTGGCGCCGCCGATGTTCTCCAGAGTCAGCTGCAATACGCGCTGCAACAGCTCGCGCAGGTCGAGCTGGCCCGTTAACTCGCGGCTGATCGAGTATAGGAGTTCGAGCGAGGATAGTGCGCGCGCCGCCTGCGGTCGGTCCGCCGTCATTGTCTCGTTTCCGCCGTCACCGTCGCCGCTTCTGGCTTGCCGCGTCTGTCAGGCCGCCAAATGCGCCAGGCGCAACAACGTGGCCAACCAGGGCCGGGCAGACCTGCTTACCACGGCGCCTGGACAAGACGCTCCCCCCCACCAGGACAGATCGACACGAGTATAGCATCAGGCGCCTGTCGGCCTCATGATTTGGCCCGGTGGCCACCTTCTTCTGTGCTGAACAGCCACCCAACCAACTCGCCCACGTCAAATGATTCATCTTGCTGCCAGTTACGCAGCGAGGGATACGACCGATCCAGCGTCGAGCTGCTGTCGGCGGCCAGCCCTGCCTCAATCGTTTCCTGCAGCAGCCGAAGCCTGGCCTGCCAGCGAGCCATGTTATTGGGCGTCAGATCGACCCAGCCGTGTTCGGCATCTTGTGACTTGATCACCGGGCCCCGCAGCAGGTGATCTCCATCCGGCGTGAGGATCGGGATGCCGATGGACAAGATCTGCTGCCGCAAGCGAGGCTCGCCGTCAATCAACGCCAGCAGCTTTTCGGCCAGGGCGGCCGGTTTGTCGGCGATGACCCGCGCCGGCGTCTGACAGGTGCGTTTGAGCAAATGGGCCTCGAACAACAGCTTTGACAACCGCGGCGGCCCGAGCATCTCGAAGGCCACCGAGTCGACACCGTGCTCGGCTTCCAGCTGATGGAGCCGGTTAAGCGCAGCCTGACGCAGGTAGCCCGCCCGGAAGCTGGGACCGAGGACGGCCGCATCCAGCGCCCCGACAATATCGTGGCCGCTGCTCGCGCCCAGAATTTCCCGCACCACGTCCTGCGCGATTTCTTCGGGCGTGACAAACGCCATCTGGCCCAGCGCCGTCAGCGCCTTGAATTCGCCCACAGCAAACAGACCATTCTCGCCGGTGTCGATATACACCGACTCCAGCCGCTCGCCCGTCGGCAGGCCGTAGTCGCCCCTGGCCGCCAGCACCTCCGCGTCAAGCAGGGAGTAGGCCGAGTCGGGAGGACAGTCATATAGCGGGAAATCGCGTCCACCCCCGCGGATCGGCCCGTATTTGATCTCTTTCCAGGCGATTGCCGCCGTCGGTTTGATCTCCTTGACGACGGTCGGGCCGCCGGGGGTGCGGGCCATCAGAAAGATCAACATCGACTGGGCCCCGGCCACCGCCGATTTCGACAACAGGACGCGCGACGGCCGCTCTTCCCCGTGGGTGTACGGGATGTTGAACCCCATGCCCCCTGTGCCGCTAGTGCCGACCTTGAGATAGGCACCACTGCCGGCCCGCACCATCGATTCGAACAGGATCTGCATGTGGCGTACCAACTGGGGCACGTAAAGGGAGGTCAGCAGGCGCTCAACTTCAAGCGGCCAGTCCGTGTCGAGCTGGCTCTCGATGCGGGCTTCAAGCTGACCGGCGGCCTGGTAGATGTTTTGGTAGGCGACAGCCGTGGCCGTGTTGACACAATCGATCACGATGTCGGCCGGCCGCCCGCCCAGGCCCTGAAAGCTGCCGCTGATCTGCTGGTAAAGCAGGGACGACTTTAGGATCTCGTCATCCAACTCATCAAGCACGTCGGCCACCAGGCGCCGCCGCATCGTCGTGTCGGCGATGACGGCATCGCGCGGGTGCCCTTCGACCCCGTCCTGCCACTCGGCCCGGAGCAAGATGTCGCCCCAGGCCGGCAGCAGTTGGGTCTGACTCTCGGGGAAATCATCCTGAAGCCGGTCAATGGCATCCAGCGACTGGCGCTGTCGCAGCGAGCCGATCACCAACTCGGACGGTAGGTGCGGAATCAACTCCCGGCAAACGGCCGTGCCCACCAGGCCATACCCGCCCAGCACCAGCACGCGCTTACCCTCAATTTGCAAGGTCAGGCCTCCTTGTACGCCGGCGATGATTTGTGGCCGTCCATAGCTTACATCAGGTAAGCGTGAAAGCGAACGCGCCGGATGACCGGCGCGTTCCACACGTCATGCTAGGGGTGTGTCCGGCGTGACTAGCGGCCGTTCATCTCCTCACGGAGGAACATCGTCAGCACCGAACTGACAATGCTGATCAACAAGCTGGCGCCAACCAACCACCATATACTGTCGAAGGTGATGGCCATGCCAAACTCGGCCCCGATCAGGCCGGTTAACCAGAGCATGAAGGCGTTAATCACGATTGTAAATAGGCCCAGGGTCAACAGGATGAAGGGGCAGGTCAGGAGCTTGAGGATCGGCCGGATCAAAGCATTGACCAGACCAAAGATCAGCGCCAACAGCAAAATGCCCACCGCCGTCGTATCCTCGGCCTGCACTCCGCCGAGCAATCCGATTCCAATCACCAGGTAGAGCGCCAGCGCATTGATCGCCCAGCGCAAGAGCAGTCGTTGCATGCTATTCCTCCCTCGGTAGCCCCCTACTCGATGTAGACCTCAACGTGAGACCCGTCCTCTTCGTCGACGACATCTACTATCTTACCCGTCAGCCCAAGGCGCAACGCCTCCCCCAATTCTTCCAGGTCGAGCCCCTCGAACTCGGGAATGAAGCGGGCGCCCATCTTCAGCCCGACATTGACCATGTTCAGCGGCAAATTCACGTTAACCGACGCCTTGTCCTTGTTGGGCTCAGTCACCCGCACCCGCAACCAACGCGGTTCTTTCCCGGCTGGGGGGGCATGGCGCCGCTCCTGTTTGCCCAAGGCCTTGAGCAAGCTGGCGGCCTCATCGGCCGAGATCTTGCCGTCCTCCAGCATTTGCAGAATCTTGATGCGCTCTTCGGAAGTCACCATAGTGCCCTCCTAGCCAATGTACACCCGAACGGTCTCGCCCGAGTCATCTTGCTGGACATCGATGATCGCCGGCGCATCCTGGCCTATTGCCCCTTCCATCGCCAGCAGCAGCTCATCGATACCCGTCCGGTCGAGACCCTTAAAGCTCTTACCAAACACTCTGATCGCCCAGATCGTGGGCCGCAAGGGGAGCGGAACGCTCAAACCGAAGGTCGATTGCGAACCGTTTGTGTCCTTCTCGATACGAATGTGGACCCAGGGCGAACCGAACATCGAGCCGCCGAGCACGGTCAGCAGGATCCCGAGCACCAACAGCGGCGCCGACACCAGCCACCACCAGCCGCCGTTGAGACTCAGACCGTAGCCACCGCCCAACAACGTCACGCCCATCGCCAGCAGGATCAACCACCAGTGGCGCCAAATGGCTGGCGATAGAGGGTCCGGCTGCGGCCCTGGCACCGCCTGCGCCGGCTCTTCGTCTAGCTGGCGCAGCGCCTCCTCGGCGTCAATCTCCCCGCGCTCCAGTCGGTCGAGGATTTGGGCTCGCTCCGTGTCGTCCATCATGCCTCCTTGCCTGCGGTTCTAGGCGACGGGTTCAGCCGCCTGGACGCCAATGACCCGCTCGTGATGAGCCGTCTCCACGCCACGCAACAAGTAGAGAAACGCCAGCGCGCCAAGGCCAATCAGAAACCCGCCAACCAGGTAGGTTTGGCGCAGCCCAATCAGGCCCGCCACCCAACCGGCGCCGCCCATCGACGACAGGTGCGCCAGACTGATTCCCATATCCACCACGGCGCTGGCCCGCCCCAGCTTGGCTGCCGGCACACCTTGCTGCATGATGGTCTGCAGCGAGGCGTTCAGCGGCGTCAACATCAAGCCGATGCCAGCCATCGCCGGCAACGCCACCCAGTAGTTGGGCGCCAATCCCAGACCGGCGGCGCCAACGCCAAGCCAGAACAAGGTGAAAGCGGCGATCAATTTGGGCGGTAGTTTGCGTCCTACGCCCGTCAGCAGCAAGCCGCCTACAAGCATGCCTACACCCTGCGCAGTCATCAGAAGCCCCAACCGCTCGGGGGCCGCATCGAAGGCAAAGCGGACGAAGGGGACGAACAGCACGTCGACGGCCCCCACGCCCAGCACCGCCAGCGCCAGGCCAATCGTCACGCCCTGCAGCAGGCGGCTGGACACAGCGTAGCGTACCCCCTCGGCCAGATCCTGCCATGTGCTGCTGGTTTCTTCTGTGGAGCGTGGTGCCCGCGTTTGGACTCCAACGAGGGCCACGATCAGCAGGCCCGACGCCAAGTAGGAAATGCTATCGATGGTGAAGGCGGCCTGCACGCCCCAGGCACCGATCACAACACCGGCCAGTATCGGCCCCGACAGCCGGGCGATTGTCTCGCCCACCTGCAACCAGCTGTTGGCCGTCATCAGCTCGTCTTCGGCCACGATCTTGGGCAGCAGCGCCGTGCGCGCCGGATAGAAGAAAACGCCAAAGGCGGCCATGGCGAACGCCAGCCCGGTCACCCAAGCCAGATCACCCGTCGTGCGCAGCACCAGCAGGCCCGGCACCAACAACGCCCTGGCCAGATCAGCGGCTATCATCACCCGGCGCCGGTCCCAGCGGTCCACCAGCGTGCCGGCAAACAACCCCACCACGACCTGGGGCAGGGCAAAGGCGATCAGCACCAGCCCGAGCGCCTTGGCCGATTCGGTGGGGTCGCTGTACAGGCTGTCAATCTTGAAAGCCAGCGCCAGGAAGGTGAAACTGTCGCCTGCCCGCGAGATCAGCGTGGCCACAAAAAGCAGCAGGAAGTTGCGGTTACGCAACACCGACAGTCTCCTCGCCCGGCATGGGGTCGACGACCGCAGTGCGCCCGACGACATCGGCCGGCATTTCTTCGACAACTCGCAGTCGATGCAATGCCAGGAAAACAAGCACCGGAATGATGGCGACGGCGCCAGCTGCAACCCAGACCAGGTCGGGGTTGTAGTTGTCCATGATCAGGCCTGCCAGGTAGATGCCAAGCGCTGACGGCAGCATCCAACTGAAGCCATAGATCGCCATGTAGCGACCCCGCATCCTGTCGGGGGCCATCCGCGCGGCCAGCGCCTGGCCCACCGGCGCCGTCAGCATTTCACCGACGGTGATAATGGCCATCGCCACCAGGAACCAGACGTAGGTGGCGACAAACCCATACATACCGAAGCCGACGATGAACAGCGCCGTTCCGGCTGACAGCACAACGAACGGCGGCAGCCCCTCGATGCGCCGGGTGATGGCAAACTGAAACAGCACAACCATGGCCGCGTTCAGGCTGAGGATGTAGCCAAAGCCTTGCTCAGTCACGGCGTGCACATCCCGCAAGTAGACGGCCAGCGTGCCGTTCATCTGCGTATAGACCAACACCATGAGCGAAGTGGCCACCAGGAAGAGCAAATAGCGGCTGTCGGCAAAAACACGGCCGTAGCCGCGGAAGGTCTGGGCCGTCGTTTCGGGAACCTCGCCCTCGGCGCGGGCCGGCATGGTCTCGCGCAGCAGGAGCGCCAGAATGACCGCAGTTATGGTGCTGGCCAAACCATCCATCAGGAACAGCCACAGGTAGGACTGCGCCGCCAGCAACCCGCCGATGGCCGGGCCCACTGTCACGGCCAGGTTATGCAGCACGCGGAACATGCCAAATCCCTGGGCCCGTTGCTCCTCCGGCAGGAGGTCGGCGATCATCGCTTGCCGGGCGGGGCCACCGACATGGGCAAACAGACCAACCAGCACGGCAACCGCCGTAAAGTACTCGAAGGACTCGACGAATCCCATCAAGACGCTCGAGCTGGCGCTGGCCAGCAAGCCGAAGATGGCCATCCCTTTTCGTCCAAATCGATCGGTCAGGCCCCCGCCGATGGTGTTACCCACAACACTCGAGACAGAGAATGCGCCGAAGATCAAGCCGACCTCGGTCAACCCGACCGAGAACTTGGCGGTCACGTACAGCGTGAAGAAGGGGAAGAGCAGCGCGCTACCCAGAGAGTCAATGAAGGTGGCGCCCATCAGCATCCAAAACTGCGAGGGGTACTCTCGGTAAATGCTGCGCAGCTGGTCGAGCCAACGATTCACTGGCTTCGACCTCCGCTGCCTGCCGATCCTGGGCGGTTCCGCGCATCAAGTGTGATTCCCATCCAGGTCAGAGTTCGCTCGGCGCGGAAGCCAAGCCCGGCCAATTCATCGTCGGCCGCACCCGGTGGGTAGCTCAGTTCGATCCGGGCGCCCAGGCTCTGCACTTCGGACAGGGCACGCGCCAGCAGGGGCCGTTCGGCCTGGCCGCGCAAGTGCGCGGGCACTAGCAGCACAAGGCGCCAGGCCAGCGTTTCCTGCCGGTAGCGTGCGGTCACCGTTGCCGACAGCTCGTCCTTGGCACCGGGCAGCACCCAATGGCTTGGACCCAACGGCCGCAGCCAGCTCGGTCCACGGCTCGGCCGGAACCAGGCACTGCGCAACGGGTAGGGCCAAATCAGGCCTTCAGGGTGGAGTTCCCGAGCGAGCCGCCATTGGTCGGACCACTCGGCGGGTCGACGTTCCCGCACCGCGCTGGCCTCGGTCGGAGTCAGGGCCGAGGCCCGCCGCTGCCATGTGGTGCGCGTCGTCAACTCGACAAAACCCAACTGGCGGTAGAGCGTGATGGCACCGTGGTTGTCATGCCGCACCTGCAGCACCACCTGGTCGGCGCCACGCCCTAGCGCCTGGTCGAGGCAGGCCGACACAAGTTGGCCAGCGATCCCCTGCCGCCGGAATCCGGGGTCGACGGCCACGTTGGCGATCACCCAGCGGCTGGCGCCCTGGTAGGCCGGCAGCAGGCTGGCGTTGCCGATCAAACGCTCCTCGTGCTGCCAGACGTAGCCTGCCGGATAGGCGGCCGGCGGCAGAAACAGCCGGCCGACGAGCCAGCCGAGCCAGCCGGCCCGGCCGAAGGCTTTCATTTCCCGAATCATTTCGCGGCCGGGCTGGTCCAGTTCCCCGGCGAAACTGGTTTCGATCAGGCGGGCGACCGGCAACATGTCATGGCGCGGATCGATCGGCCTCATGCCATGGATCGACTCGGCGCTGGAGGCGCGCAGCAGACTGGCGGCGGTCACATCAGCCTTCCAGGGCTTCGAGCAAACGCTCGGCTTCTTCCACGCTGATCTTCTTCTCTTCCAACAAGCGCAGCACCCGCATCCGCTCTTCCTCGGTCACCGGCGCCGACGCACCCATCCCCTGCGCCAGCGCCTCGGCCAACTCAATCGTCACCCGATGGTGCCCTTTGCGCCGCACGGCTCGATCGACGACTCGTTGGACCCGATCGGCAATCCGTTCCGACGAAACGCCTTCGAATTCGCCGCCCATCACCGACAGGGTGGCTTCCATTTCGGCAATCTTCTCGCCGACCTTGGCGGCGATGGTCGCCCCCAGGTCATCCACGTCGACCATCGACTCCTCAGGTTCCCCAACCATCATTAGAATGTCGCCGCCGGCGACAATGGCCAGCGGTTGGGTCCCCTCCCCCAGGCCGAAGGTTGTCTCACCCCATTCGGCAACCGGCGCCTCGACCCCGCTCAGACGCACCTTGCCGCCGGCCACCAGGCGCACCTGGTAGTCCGCTTGCTTGGGCAACCGGCAGTGTACATCGCCGCCGGCCGACACTTCCAACGGTTGGCTTTCGCCAGGCAGCACCATCAAACTGATGTCGCCTCCGACGGCCAGATCCAGCGACCCGCGCACCGAGCGCAGCCGGGCATCCCCGCCCACACCCAGAGTCTTCACCGGACCCTCAATCGACTCCAGTACAACGTCTCCGCCGACCGCCTTCAGGGTGACCCCACCCGACAGCGCCTTGGCCAGGGCGTCCCCTCCAATTCGATCGGCAACGACGCCTCCGCCCTTGACCAGATGGGCATCGCCGCCAACTTTGCCCAGATGGACCTCGCCATAGACTCCCTCGATCGACAGATCGCCGCCCACGTGACCGATCTCGAGCGTGGCACCTGCCGGCACTCGCAGCCGTAACGAGCTACGCGCCCGAATGACCACCAGGCCGTCACTCTGCTCGACCTCTACCGTCGGCTCGTGCCCGCCCTGGACGACCAGCTCGAGTGTGTCGCCGCCGCGAATCCGCAGGTCGCGGCCTACCCGCTCTACGCGGATGTGGGGCGTCGCCCCGACTGTCCAGGTCATGTCCGTCATGCCACACCTCCCGGGCATCGCCCGCGGCTATTCGCCCTCCAGCATCCGCATCGCTTCTTCGGATGACAGCTTGCCGCTGGCCAAGTCGTCCAAGATCTGGTGACGCTCTTCATCGCTCAACGGTTCGCTGTCGGGGCCAACCTCGAACCCCATCTTTTGGATGACATCCGTCAGGCGCGAGCGCAGGGTTGGGTAGGACAACCCAACCTCTGCTTCCATCCGGCTCAGTTTGCCCTCGCAGCGGATGAAGGTCTCAACGAAATCCGTCTGCTCGGGAGACAGGCGGCCCAGCCGGCCCAGCTCAAAGTGACCTTCCACCGCCGTGTCGCAAGCCCGGCACTGAAGCCGTGTGGCCGTAAGCCGTTCGCCGCAGACCGGACAGATGGTCAGCAACCGGCTCATGACACCGCCTCACGAAGCTGGCGTCGGGCGGCAGCCTGTTCGCCCTGCGCCGGCCGCAACCGGCGGAGCAGCCAGCTGGCCCCACCTTGCTGACGCCTGGCCTCGCGCTCGACTGCTCGCAAGAGCCGGTCGCGCGCCGCCTCCCCGACCCGCTGCTGGCGGTAGGCACTGGCCAGCAGACCGGATAGATCGAGTTCGGGATGCATCGGCCTCTCTCCCTTGCGTTTGGCCATCGGAAAGGTCAAACGCGACTTGAACATTATTGGGAGATACTATCATGGGAGTCAAGAATGTCAAGATGTAGTTTGAGTTTTCTAAACTTCGGTTCAATCTTCTTGGGATTACGGTGCCAAATATGACTTGGGGTTGCATGGAACCCCCGGCGCTAGGCCGAAAGGCATCCGTCTGATAAAATGCCGCCGACCAATCTCGAGCCTCCCGAGGTAGACGATGGCCCATCTCTTCATCCCCGGTCCAACCGACGTTGCCCCCGAAATCCTGGCCGCCCAGAACCGCCCAATGATCGGCCATCGCAGCCAGGCGTTCTACGACCTGTTCGGCGGATTGCAGCCGAGGCTCAAGCAATTGTTCCAGACCGGTCACCGGGTCTATATCAGCGCCTCTTCGGGCAGCGGCCTTCAGGAAGCGGCCGCGCGCAACTGCGTCAGCCAGCGCTTGCTGATGTGCGTCTGCGGCGCCTTTGGCGAACGCTGGTACGAGGTGGCCCTCGCCAACGGCGTGCCAACCGACCGGCTCGATGCCGAATGGGGCCAACCCAACACGCCCGAGCAGGTGGAAGCGGCCCTGGCCAGGGCCGACTACGATGCCCTGGCTATCGTCCACAACGAAACCTCAACCGGCGTAGAGAACCCGGTCGAAGCCATCATCCAGCGGGCGCGTGCCGCCAATCCGGATTTGATGATTCTGGTCGACGCCGTCTCCTCGCTCGGCGGGGTCGATATCCCGGCCGACGATTGGGGCATCGATGTGCTGCTGACCTCGTCGCAGAAGTGTCTGGCGCTGCCGCCGGGCCTGGCCTTTGCCTCCGTCAGCGACCGAGCCCTCCAACGGGCGCACTCCATTCCGGTCCGTGGCTGGTATTTCGACTTCGTGCAGTTGGAGAAATACCTAGTGGAGAAGCAGAGCACGCCGGCCACACCGGCCATCTCGCTGTTGTATGCGCTTGACCAACAGCTCGATCGCATCCTGGCCGAGGGCCTGCCGGCCCGCTTTGCCCGCCACCAGGCGATGGCAGAACAGGTGGGCAGTTGGGCCCGTCAGCGCTTCGACTTGTTCGCCGCCGAAGGTTACCGCTCCAAGACGGTGACCACCGTCCGCAAGACCCAGCCCATTGATTTCAAAGCGCTCAACGCCGAGCTGGCCAAGGACGGCATGACTATCGCCGACGGCTACGGCCGCATCAAGGCCGAGAGCTTCCGCATCGGCCACATGGGCGAAATCCAGCCGGCCGACATCGACCGGTTGTTGGCGGCCATCGACACCTTCCTCGATGGCTGACGCTCCGCCGGCCCCGCTGCCGGCGGATGCCGATGCCTCTCGCCAAGCGAGCAAGGGCGGCCGCACCACCCTGTGGCTGTATCTGCTGGCAGCCGCCCTGCGCCTTGCGCCGGTCGTACTGACGGCCGGCCTGGGGATCGGCCTCGACGACATGTTTCAGTACGACATGCTCGGGCGCAGCCTGGCGGCGGGTCATGGTTTCCGCTGGTATGCCCCCAACGACTTGCGCCAGATCCTGGCGGCCATGCAGGCCTACGCCGGTATTGACGTCGCCTCTATCGACCTGCCGACCGACCCGCGTGGCATGCTGACCAGCTTTCGAGCGCCGTTGTATCCGGCCTTTCTCGGCCTGGTGTACGCCGCCTTCGGGCTGACCGATCGCTTCCTGGCGGCGCGCGCGCTGCAGGCCTTGATCGGCGCCAGCCTGGCGCCGCTTGCCTATGCAATTGCCCGTGAACTGAACGCCAATCAGCGCCTGGCCGTCGGCGCCGGTGTGGTGACCGCCGCCTGGCCGATGCTGGTGGCGCTCCCGCTTGGCCTAGCGACCGAGACACTCTTCCTGCCCGCACTGGCCGCCGGGACGTGGTTGCTCTTGCGGGCCGAGCGATCGGGCGCAGATCGCCACCATCTCTTGGCCGGCTTATTGCTGGCGCTGGCCACCATGACCCGGTCGGTCATCATTGGCTTTCCACTGCTGGCCGCGTTGCGCTGGTGGCGCCAGGGCCGGCGGCGGCCGGCCATACTGTTCTTGCTGCCGCTGGTCGCCCTGGCCACCCCCTGGATCGTGCGCAACAGCCTGCTCCACCAGCGCCCAACGATGATCGAAAGCAGCATGGGGTACAACCTGTATCTTGGTTACCACCCCGAAGGCACCGGCAGCTTCCAGTTCGGGCCGTCGCTCGACCTTCTGACGATTCTCGACGACGCCGAGCGCGATGCCGTCGGCCGCCAGCACGCGCTGGCCTTCATCCAGCAGGACCCGGCGCGCGTGCCGCTGCTGGTTGCCCACAAGTGGGGCCACTTCTGGGGGCTGGAAGACCGCATCTTCAGCTTTCTTTACAGCAACGGCTTCTTCGGCCGCTGGCCGACGGGCGCCGTCGTGGCGGCGCTCATTATCTTGTCCCTACCGCTGCTGCTGGTCTTGCCGTTGGCGATCTTTGGCTGGACGATGTCGCCACGCGATCCACCCTGGACCATCTTGAGCATGCTCTTTGCGTGGTACATTGGCGTCCACCTGCTGATCATGGCCGAAGAACGCTTCCATTTTGCGCTGGTGCCGATGCTCACGGCTCTGGCCGCCCGCGGTTTGACGCGCTGGCCCACCGACGTCTCGCGGTTGCGCACTGGGGACCCGGCCGCCCTCCGCAGGCTGTGGCTCGGCGGCGCAATCCTGCTGACCGTTGTATTGGCCTGGGTCTTCGAACTAGCCACCGGGCTCGCCCGCTACGCCGTGCTGGCCAGCGCCCAGGGCTGGCAAGCCAGCCTGCCCTACTGAGCGCGAGGAGCTCGCCGTGACCGCCACGCCGCCCGCCAAGCAAACCTGGCGCATCGCCGGCCTTGAGCTCGACCGGCGGGTGACTGTCGCCATTATCATCAGCACACTGCTGCTTATGCTCGACTACTACAACCAGGTCCTGCCGGCAGGGTCGTTCACCGGCCTGGTACGGGCCAAGGCCATCGAGCGTGTTTTCTACTACCTGCTGGCGCCGTTGCTGATCATTTTTTGGTTCCGCGACCGACCGGCCGACTACGGCTTTCAATGGGGCGATTGGCGCCGCGGTCTGCTGCTGGTCGGCGCCAGCGCGTTGGTGGCGGCGCCCTTCCTCTACTTGTCGGCCCGGACGCCGGCCATGACCGCCTACTACAGCCGGGCCGAGCAGGCCCCGCTTGAAGTGTTGATCGTCGCCGCCGTCGACTTGTTCGGTTGGGAATTCTTCTTCCGCGGGTTCCTGCTGTTCACCCTGGCCCGCGTGGCCGGCCCGCACGCGATCCTGCTGCAGGCCGTGCCCTTTGCCATGGCCCACCTGGGCAAGCCGCAGCTCGAGACGCTGTCGACGATTTTCGGCGGCAGTTACTTTGGCTACCTGGCCTGGCGGACGCGTTCCTTCGTCTACCCGTTCTTGCTGCACTGGCTGGTCAACGTGTTGGTCGTGTTGGTCGCCATGGCCTCGGCCGCCGGCTAGCCAGATGAACCCCGGCGATGAACTCAGCCTGCGGCTGACCGGGATGGCCTTTGGCGGGGAGGCCATCGGCCGGGCTGATGACGGCCGCCTTGTCTTTGTCGGCTTTGCGCTGCCGGGTGAAAGGGTTCGCGTTGAGTTGGTCGAAGTGCGCGCCCGCTGGGCGCGGGCCCGTCTGCTCGAAGTGCTCGAGCCGAGCCCGGACCGCACCGAGCCGCGCTGCCGGCATTTTGGCCGCTGCGGCGGCTGCCACTACCAGCATGCCGCCTACGACAGCCAATTGCGCCACAAACGCGACATCGTGATCGACCAACTGCGCCGCATTGGCGGCCTGCAGGATGCCCCGGTCGGTCCGATCGTCGGCTCACCAGATCCATGGGGCTACCGCAACCGGCTGCGCTTTCACCTGCTGCCCGACAACCGGTTGGGGTTCCACGACATCACCCAACAGGCGCTTTTCGCCGTCGAGGAATGCCACCTGCCCGGTCAGATTGTCGGCCAGTTGTGGCCCCAACTCGACTTTGAAACCGCCGGTGGCGTGGTCGATGTCGAGGTGCGCCAGGACAGCTTGGGCAACGCCATGGTAGTGTTGCTCGGCCAGGGCGGCCCGGATTTCCACCTCGACTCGGATATTGGGGCATCGGTCAGTTGGCACGAAGACGATGGCACGCTGGTGCTGGCCGGCGATCCGGATCTGACCATGGAGATTGGCAGCCGTAGTTTTCGCGTCTCACCCGGGTCATTCTTTCAAACCAACCTGCCCCTCACCGAGCTGCTGGTCAACAAGCTGCTCGACCTGCTGCCGGTTGGCGCCGGCGACCACGTCTTCGATCTGTACGCCGGCGTCGGCCTGTTCAGCGCCTTCCTGGCCGGGCGCGGAGCAAGGGTCACCGCCGTTGAGGCTTCCCCTTCGGCCTGCGCCGATTTCGAAGTCAATCTGGAGTCATTCGACCAGGTGACGCTCTACGAAGCCACCGTCGAGCAAACGCTGCCGGCGCTGGTCGAGGCGCCCGCCGCCGTTGTGCTCGATCCGCCGCGGGCCGGGCTGGCTGTCGAGACCATCGACGCGCTGGTTGGCTGGCGTACGCCTCACCTGGCGTACGTATCTTGTGACCCGGCCACCCTGGCGCGTGACGCCAAACGGCTGACCGCCGGCGGTTACGAACTGGTCGAGTTGACCCCCTTTGACATGTTCCCCCAGACCTACCACATTGAGTCGCTCAGTCACTTCGTCTGGCGGGGAGCCCCGGCGGGATGAGCAGCGCGCCCCCTGCCGGTCCATCCAGAAGCTGGCTGCGGCGCATTGGCGAACGTTGGGTGGCCCGCCTGGCGGGTGATGACTGGACGGCCTCCCTCGTCTGGGGCCTGACGCTGACGCTGGGATTGAGGCTAGGATTGGGTGTGCTGATGGCCGCCGTCTGGTGGGTCGCCGGCCCTCACCTGGATCCCACCCTGTTGGCCACGCCCGAGCTTCACGGCGGCATCCCCATCCCCGACGACAGACTGGGCCAGGCCCTGCTCGGCGTATGGCTGCGTTGGGATGCCGTCCACCACATGCGCCTGGCGCAGTTCGGCTACCTGGGCGCCGAAGTCGGTTCGAGCACTTTCTACCCGTTGTATGCCGGGTTGGTCGCGCTTGTCCGGCCGCTCTTGGGCGGAGCCACCCTGGTCACCGGTCTGCTGGTTTCAACCCTGGCTGCACTGGCAGCCTTTACCTTGCTGCACCGGCTGGTGTCCGAGCGCGTTTCTTCGGGCACAGCCCGCTGGACCCTGCTGGCATTGGCCGTTTTCCCCACCAGCTTCTTCTTGATCGCACCCTATACCGAGTCGCTGTTCCTGGCGCTCACGCTGGGTGCCCTGCTGGCTGCCCATCGGCAGCGCTGGCTGCTAGCCGGGTTGCTTGCCGGCCTGTCGGCGCTGACCCGGGGGCCCGGCATCGTCAACGCCCTGCCGCTTGCTTGGATCGCCTGGCACCGGTGGCGCCAGGCGCCGGCCGGTTCGCGGCGGCCGCTGGCCCTGGCCCCTGGGCTCGTGGCGGCGGCCATGCCGCTGCTGGCGGCGGCCGGCTTCCAATGGTGGCGCTCGCAGCTGGGCTTTCCACCGTTGACCGTAACTTTGGGCCAACATGCCCGTCAAACCTGGGTCGGGCCGCTGCGCGGCCCGCTGTTGGCGGTGGGCCAGCTTCTCGACCTGCGGGAGTACCTTCCCTTGATTGAAGTGCTGGCGGCAGTCGGCTTCACCGTTCTGTTGCTTGCATTGCTGCGCAATCCGGCGCTGCCGCGCCCATCCTGGGGTTTGTACCTGGCGGGCAACCTGTTCGTGCTGCTCGGGCTGCACTCGATGCAGGCCTCCTACTGGCGCTCGATGGCCCGCTATGTGTTGATCCTGTTCCCAGCCTTTGCCGTCATCGGCCATTGGCTGGCGTCGGCCCGGCCGTGGGTCCGCCTGGCCTACTTGGCGCTCTCCAGCAGCTGGTTGCTGGCCCACAGCGCGCTGTCCGCCGTCTACATCTTCGTCGGATGAAACCCTTCTCCGCCTCCGAACTTGCCGAGCGTTTGGCGGCCGCCGTCGACATCGCCCGGGGTGCCGGCGAAATGTTGGTCGAAGGACTGGGGCACGCCGGCCAGGTGCGAACCAAGCGCTCGGCGACTGACCTGCTGACCGAGTTTGATTTGAAGGCCGAAGGCTACATTCTGGACCAGCTGCGGGGTCGATTTCCCGGCGAGGCCATCCTGGCTGAGGAGTCAGGCCGCCAGGGTGAGGGCGACAGCTTGTGGGTGGTGGATCCGCTGGATGGGACGACCAACTTCGCCCACGGCATCCCGTTCTACTGTGTCTCGATGGCCTGGGTGGCGGGCGGGCAGCCCCGCGTCGGCGTGATTTATGCTCCGGCGCTGGCCGAGCTGTTCACGGGGGTGCACGGTGGGCCGGCCAAACGAAACAGCGAGACGTTGCAGGTGTCCGATCGGGACGACCTGGATGCGTCCCTGCTCGTCACCGGCTTCCCTTACGACGTGCGCACCCGGCCCGACAACAATCTGGACAACTACCGGCGGCTGGCGCTGCGCTCGCGCGCCGTTCGCCGCATGGGCTCGGCCGCCCTCGATTTGGCCTATGTCGCGGCCGGCCGCTTCGATGGCTATTGGGAGGTCGAGACCCACCCATGGGATTTCGCCGCCGGCGCCCTGCTGGTCGAATGCGCCGGTGGCCGCCTCACCACCCTCGGCGGTGACCGTCCATTGGCGACGCACAGCACATCGGTCGTGGCGACCAACGGGCTGATCCACGATCAACTGTTGACTGCGTTGAGTTCGGCGGAGGCTAGCTAGCCCCGTCCAGCATCCGGCGCAGGTCTTCGAAATCGACCCTGGACGTCATATCCAGACTGAGCGGCGTGACCGCCACCGCCCGCTCGACCCGCAATGTATAGGCATCGCTCCCTGGTGTGAAACCGGTGGCGTCACTGATCACTTCGTAGTCGACGCGCCCCGGCTCGGCCAGGTCCTGGCGCTGTGGCCCGCGCGGCAGGTAATAGCGCGAGCGCTCGAGCCGGGTGAGCTGCCAAGGTGTCTCCAGCGTTGCCGAAGACGGCACATCGACCTTGAGCACATTGACGTCGGGGCCGAGCGTCTTTGTGAGCAGCAGGCCACCGAATAGTTGCGCAAAATGGGCGGCCACCTGGAAGTCAATCAGATCGGAATAGGACAAATGGTGCTCACGGTCGGTTTCGAGCGAGATGGCCAACGCTGGCACCCCGAAGGCCGCCCCTTCCATCGCCGCCCCGACCGTGCCCGAGATGGTGACGCTGGTCGTTACGTTTTCGCCATAGTTGATGCCGGCCACTACCAGGTCCGGCAGCTCCGGCATCAGTTCGAAGATGGCATGCTGGACGGTTTGTGCCGGCGAGCCGCCGATGGCATAGACCGTCCACTCCTGGCCACCGACCGACACCTGCTCGCGCCGGATGCTGCCGTCGGAGCTGGGCGGCATGCTGCGGCCGCTGCCCGAGGCCTGCTCGCGGGGGGCGGCGACGGTGACAAAACCCAGCGCCGACAGCGCCTCGGCCGCCGCCCATAAGCCCGGCGAACGGATGCCATCATCATTTGTCAATAGAATTTGGGGGCGTTCAGCGTCGCTCATCAGGGCTGCATGATACCAATGGAGACAACCAACGTGGTTAAAGGTCGCCGCTGGCCTCGGCCGCCAATTGCGCGAAGAAGGCGTGCAGCAGTGGCAGCCTGACCGCTGCCATGCGGCGGGCCTCATCGGTGTGCAGCAGGTCGGCCACCTTGCGCAGCTTGAATAGGTATTCATGGTAGGCGCTGTGCGGCTCGCCGGATTCCAACTGCCCCATCGCCAGGAAGCTGGCCGACGGTGGATGATAGGCCGGCTGACCAGCTTGCTGGGCATAGCCCAGGGTCCGGGCGATGCCAAACGCACCTAACACGTCGAGCTTGTCGGCGTCGAACAGCACCTTGGCCTCCAGACTCACCGGCGGCTCGCTTCCCCGATAGCGGTGGGCGCGGATGCAGGCTTCGACCTGCTGGATTCGTTCGTCGGGCCAGCCATCTGCTTGCAAGACCTGGCGGGCGAAGGCCGCCGACGCCTGCTCATGCTCGGCGCGTTGACCGTCGGCACCGGGCGCCGCCCCGGACGCGTCGTGCAGCAGCGCCGCCGCCCGCACGATTTCCAGATCGGCGCCGCTGGCCTCAGCCAGCCTTTCGGCTACCGCCAGCACCCGCTGAACATGGTCGAAACCGTGGACCGGATCATCGGCCGGGTACCAGCTACGAGCTTGTTCAACGGTCGGCATCATGCGCTCCTGCGGCTTCGTAACCGGCTTGATTGTACGCTGGCCCGCGGTGGCTGAAGGCCAGGCCAAGGATAGCCTCCTAAGGCTCAAGCACTCTTGCTGGCATCGAGTAATCGATGGCCTTGCCGCACGCGGAGCCTCTCGGAGTCCGCCCGGATGGAACCACCAAGTACCAAACGCCGGGCGCCGCCTGAATGTGTTTGCTGATTGGGTCAATGGGCGCATCGCCATGCGCCCCTACCGGGGGGGGGTTGCGGGCGCGGCAATTTGCGATCAACCTAGCTTCCCGATTTACAAATCACAATCCGATTCCCCTTATCGCTTTTCACCTATCTCTTGTCACTTTTCCCTTGCCCTTTCCCTCCCCCACATTGACGCTCGCAGGGGCCTGTGATAAAATTCACCGGAGTTTGAGAAATTCAGCTACACATTCCCTCCGGAGGTTGCTTCCGTGGGCAAACGGACCACGGGTGTTGTCCGCTGGTTTGATGGTTCGAAAGGGTACGGCTACATCGACGCCGCCGATGGCGAAGATGTCTTCGTTCACCACAGCGAGTTGGCCAAGGTCAACATTCCCTTGCTGCTCGCTGGCGATAAGGTCACGTTCTTCCTGGAAGACAACGTTCGCGGTTTACACGCAACCGACGTCACCTATCTCAACTGAACCCCCAACCCAACTTTCAATTGCCCGCAACCCGCTCGGCGACTAGCCGTGGCGGGTCGAATGACGTTTGCCGCGGCAAGCGGCCGCTGGACCACATTAAGGTAAAGAAACATGGCAAGTAAGACACTACGCATCATCCCCCTCGGCGGATTGGGGGAGATCGGCAAGAACATGATGGCCATCGAGTATGGGGACAACGTCCTCATTGTCGACAGCGGCATCATGTTTCCCGAGAACGACATGCTGGGGATTGACTACATCGTCCCCGACTTCCGCTATCTGGATGACAAACGCGACTTGGTGCGCGGCATTGTCATTACCCACGGCCACGAGGACCACACTGGCGCCATCAGCCACGTCCTTGAGGCATTCAACGTGCCCATTTACGCCACCCAGCTGACGATGGGCCTAATCGAGGTGAAGCTTGGTCGCTCCGGCCTGCTCAAGGGCGCCGACCTGCGCCCGGTGCAGGCCGGTGACCGGGTGCCGATCGGCCCCTTCCGCGTCGAGTTCTTCCACGTCTGTCACTCGATCCCGGATTCGGTTGGACTTGGCATCGAATCACCGGCCGGCCTGTTGGTGCTGACCGGCGACTATAAGTTCGATGAGACGCCGGTTGATGGCAAGCCGACCGACTTTGATAAGCTGAAGGAATTCGGTGGGCGCAACGTCCTGGCACTCTTGGCCGACTCGACCAACGCTGATTCGCCAGGCAGGACCCCGTCGGAGGCGGTGATCGATCCGGCCTTCGACCAGGTGTTCCGCGAGGCGCCAGGCCGAATCCTGATTGGTTCGTTCGCCTCGCTCATTTCCCGTATGCAGCAGGCGGCCAACGCTGCCATGCGCCACGGTCGCCAAATGGCCTTTGTTGGCATGAGCATGGTCGAGAACGCCAAGATGGCCCGCCGGCTGGGCTACTTGAAGGTGCCGGATGAGTTGATCGTCAATCTGGACCAGGCATTGCAGATGGACCCGTCCAATGTGGTGCTAATGTGCACCGGGACCCAGGGCGAGCCGTCCTCGGTACTGGCCCGTCTTTCAACCGGCGCCAACCGCCAGTTCGATTTGCAACCGGGCGACACCGTCGTCCTGTCGTCGCATCCGATCCCTGGCAATGAAGAAATGGTCTACCGCACGATCAACCGCATGTTCCAGCGCGGAGCCAATGTCATCTACGATCCGATCGCGCCGGTACATGTGTCGGGGCACGCCGGCCAGGAAGAGATGAAGCAGATGATTGAGTTGGTGCGGCCCAAGTACTTGATCCCGGTGCACGGCGAACTGCGTCACTTGAAGCAGCACGCCGCCCTGGCCGAGGGGATGGGCCTGCCCGCCGAGAACATCGCCGTGGTCGAGAACGGCCGTGTGATCGAGTTCCAAGATGGACGGATGTCGATCGGCGAACGGGTGCCTGGCGGCTATGTCTTTGTGGATGGCTCCGGCGTTGGCGATGTGGGCCCGATGGTGATCCGCGAGCGCGAGGCCCTATCGCGCGATGGCTTCGTCACGGTTCAACTGCACCTCGACCCCAACTCCGGCAAACTACGCGATGAGCCAGTCATCATTTCCAAGGGGTTTGTCTTTATCCATGAGGCCGATGAGTTGTTCGATCGGGCGAAGAACCTGATCGAGAAGACGGCCGCCTCGGCCAACAGCGCCGACCTCAGTCAGAAGATCGAAGGCGAGCTGCGCAAGTTCTTTCACACCGAGACCGGCCGCCGGCCGATGATCATCGTGCTGACCGCCGAGGACGACTGAAAGGGCTAACCACAAAGCCACAAAGGGCACGAAGGACCTGTCTAGTACACAAAGGAATTGCACGCAGTCCGCAAAGCACTTCTTTGTGTCCCTGATGAAGCCTTTGTGTCCTTTGCGTCTTAGTGGTTGGCAGGCCGTCGACCCTGTATAATCGCCGCGCCATGCTCCGTCGCCGGGCCATTCTACCGCTCACCCTTCTGCTGACCCTGGCCCTGACCGGCTGCGGTCTGCTGCCAGCGGCGGCCACCCCAACCCCCGGGCCGCCGACGCCGACATCGGTCCCTCCCACTCCTACACCCATGCCAGGGGCCGCCCTCGTCAACCAGGAGCGGATCACGCTGGTTGAATACGAGGCCGAGGTCCAACGCTACGAGGCGGCCCAGGCCGAGGCTGGCACCGAGCTTGCATCCTTGGGCCCGTACCGCCAACAAGTGCTCCAGGCACTGATAGACCTGGAACTGCTGGCCCAAGCGGCTGTCGCCGCCGGCGACGACCTGGGCCCTGACGAGCTATCGCGCGAGATCGACCGGCTGGCGGAGGAACTTGGCGGCAGCGAGGCGATGGGCGCCTGGCTGGCCGCCCAAGGCTACGACCTAGACAGCTTTGGCCGGGCCCTGCGGCGCGAGCTCTTGGCCCAACTCACCATCGAGCGGGTGGCCGGCCAGCTGATCGGCCCCGTCGAACAGGTGCACGCCCGCCATTTGCTGGTGGCCAGCAGGGAGGAGGCCGAGGCCCTGCGGGGGCAGATTGAGGCGGGCGCCGACTTGGGCGAATTGGCCGTCACGCAGTCGCTCGACCTGAGCACCCGCGTCGGCGGCGGCGATCTGGGTTGGTTTCCGCGCGGTGTGCTGACCCAGCCGGCGGTGGAAGAGGCGGCCTTCGCTTTGGCGCCGGACGAGGTCAGCCAGGTGGTGGAGAGCGATCTCGGCTATCATCTGATCGAGGTCATCGAACGTGAGGTGCGCCCGCTGTCAGCCAACGATTTGCGCCGGCTACGCCAGGCGGCGGTCGAAGAGTGGTTGGCAGCCGAGCGACAACGCGCAGCAATTGAAATCCTGATCGAGCCGTAGGCTCGTTGGCAGGAGGTAGCGACCATGATCGACCCGTACTATTCGGGCCGCAGGAACTACGGCGGTTTCATCCTCAACTTTCTGACGCTGGTGATCGCGCTAGCCACTCTGGGCGTGCTGGTTGTGGTCGGCATGGTCTTTTTCAACCCCTACGTGCCGTTCAATCCCTACCCGCCGCCAACGTTGCCGCCCACCTTGGGCCCGCCGACCGTCACGCCGACCCCCGAGATCTTCCTGCCAGCGACCTGGACAACGACGCCGACCCGGACCCCGTTGCCGTCTGAGACCCCCACCGAGACGCCGACCCCACCGCCGACGGCGGTGCTGACCGAGACGCCCGGCCCAACCCCAACCGGACCGCCCTTTGCCCTGCAGCCGGGTGCGCCGGTGCTGACGCCCAACATCGCCAATGAACTTGGCTGTGAGTGGATGGGCGTTGGGGGCCAGGTGTTCGACCGCAATGGTGAACCGATTACCGACCTTGGTGTCCACCTGGAGGGCCAGCTGGACGGGCTGCCGATTGAGCTCGACACCTTGACCGGCAGCGCCCCCAACCTGGGCCCGGGCGGCTACGTGTTCAACGTCTCGGACCACCCGATTGCCAGCACCGACACGCTGGCGATCCAGCTCAACGACGCGGCCGGCGTGCCGCTGTCGGAAGAGATCTTCCTGACGACCAGCGATTCGTGCAACGAGAACTTTGTGCTTGTGAACTGGCGCCAGGTTCGTTAGCGGAGATCAAAGTCACATAACACGAAGACACGAAGTACACAAAGGGAGAGCCTTTTCCCTGATTGTGTCTTCGTGTCTTCGCGTTATCAGCTCTTCCTGAGTGCCGCCCGCAATTCCTCTACAACTCGGTCCACCTGCGCCTCAGTCATCACGCCGGAGAACGGCAGCGCCAGGCTGCGCCGGCCCAGGTCTTCGGTCACGGGAAAATCGCCGGGCTGGTAGCCAAAACGCTCAACAAAGTAGGGCTGCAAGTGGATCGGGCTGAAGTAGGGGCGGGTCGGCACGCCCGCCTGCTCCAGGTTGGCCATCAACTGGCGCCGATCGGACGCCGGTTCCAGGCGAACGACGTACACAAACCACGAAGTGCGGCTGGTCGTTTCGGCAACCGCCGGTGGCTGCACGCCGGACACGCCGGCCAACCGCTGGTTGTACCAATCGGCGACTTGCTGCCGCGCCGCCAGCAGCGCTTCCAAACGCCCCATTTGTGCCAAACCGAGGGCGGCATTCAGTTCGTTAAGGCGGTAGTTGTAGCCCAAATAGGTGTGATCGAGCCAGGTGTCGCCAGGCGCCCGCCCCTGATTGCGCAGGGCCCGCACCAGCTGCGCCCAGTCGTCATCGTCCGTCACCACCAGGCCGCCTTCAGCCGTCGTGATCTGCTTATTGGGATAGAAAGCATAAACGCCGGCATCGCCCATCGTTCCGGCCGCCCGGTCGTCATGGCGGGCGCCCAGCGATTCGCAGGCATCAAGGATGGTGCGGAGGCCATTGGTCCGGGCCAACGGCAGCAACCGATCGTAATCGGCGGGCTGGCCGAAGACATCCACCGGGATCATGGCTCGCAGGGGTCCCGGATGGTCGGCGCCGCGGCGCGGCAGCCAGCCGCTCGTCCGGCCGGCCGTCAGGTCGGTGAGTGACCGCTCGACCTGTTCTGGATCGATGTTGCCGGTGTCCGGATCCACATCGACGAATACGGGGATCGCCCGCTCGTACAGGATGACATTGGCCGAGGCGACAAAGGAGAAGGGGGTCGTCAGCACCAAATCGCGGTCGACCACGCCAGCGGCCCGCACGCACAAATGCAGGCCGGCCGTGCCCGAGTTGACGGCCACCGCATGCTTGACTCCCACATAGTCGGCCACCGCCCGTTCGAACGCGTCGACCTTAGGGCCCATGCTTAGGCGAGGGGTGGCCATTACTTCGGCGACCGCCTGGCGCTCGGCTTCGCTCAGGTCCGGCGACGACATGGGCACCGGCAGGGGTTGGTTGGTTCGATTGTTCATGCCTGCCCTCGCTCGGCCGGCAGCGGCCATATACTGCCGGCCGGCACGACACCGCCCGCCGGCACATCGGCCTTGACGGTGGCGCTGTTGCCCAGACGTGCCCCCTGGCCGACGGTCACCGCCAGGTTGACGGTGACGCCCATGCCCAACAGACTGCGGTCGCCCACCGTCACCGCACCGGCCAACAATGCACCCGGGGCGATGTTGACGTAGTCACCCAGCATGCAGTCATGCGACACGACGGCGGCCGTGTTGACAATAGCGCCGAAGCCGGCCCTGGCCTGGCTGCCGACGTAGGCGTGCGGGAAGACCTGTACGCCGTCACCCAGCTGGGCGTTGGCTTCGACCACCGCCGAAGGATGGACCAGCGTGGGGAAGCCGAAGCCTGCCGCCCGCAACCGATCGAATATGCGGATCCGGCTGCCGATGTCCCCGATCCCGCCAACGGCATTGACCGCCAGGCCGATCCCCTGGCGGCGCAAGCCGGCCAGTTGGTCGCCACCGCCCAGTACTTCGAGACCAAGAACTTCATCCCCGGGTTTCATGTTGTCATCGATCACCCCCACCAATCGATGCTCACCCAGGGCGCGCACCAGGTCGATGACCGACTTGCCATGGCCACCGCCCCCGTAGACAAGCAGCGCTGCGGCGTCGATGTCGGGCAGACCGGCCTCCTCGGCCAGCCAGTTCTCAAGCCAGTCGGCCGTAATGAGCACATCGGTCGGCAGCCGCTCCGGGTCGACGCCGGCTTCGGCGGCCAGGTTTCGGGCCGGTTCGGTCAGGCGAGCGCCTCCGGGGCGTTCCTCCAGCGTTTGCTCCTCCGCTGCGGGCGGCTGCCAACCTTCCTCCGCCGCCAGCCACAAGAGCACGTCGCCCGCTCGCAGCGATTGGCCAGGCTTGGCCGCCAACCCGGCGACGTAGCCAGTGGCGGGCGCTCCGATCTCAACCGCCGACTTGGTCGTCTCGACCGTCGCCAGCCGCTGGCCAACGTCCACTCGGTCGCCGTTGGCGACCAATAGATCCACGATCATTGCTTCGGGCTCATTGGGATTGAGCAACGGCATCCGGACCGGCGTCGGTTCAGCCAAGGCAGGCCTCCAGCGTGCGCGCAGGAGCGAAATAATCAGGCACGAGCTTGGTCATCGGCCGCTGCCTTTGGCGCGCTCGGCCAGCACGGCCTGCACTACGTCGTCGACCCCCGGCAGCACCTCGTCCTCGAGCGGCCCGGCGGCCGGAACCGGCATGTCCTTGGCCGCTACCCGCCGAATCAGGGGCGGCTGGAGACAGGCGCTGGCAGCGGCTGCGGCCGCCTCGGCGCCCCAGCCGTGGGTTCGGCTGCCCTCTTCGACGGTTAGGAGTCGGCCCGTCCGCGCCAGACTGGCGGCCAGCGGCGTGGGATCGAAGGGGCTGAGCTGGGTGTACACAATGGCCTCGGCGAAGATCTCATGCTGGTAGGCCAGCCGTTCGATGGCTTCCAACACCAATCCGGTCATATAGCCGTAGGTGGTGAACGTCCAGCTGGCCGGCGGGGCTCCCCGCAGGCTGAAACGGTTGACCGGGTAGCGGCCTGCCGAGCGATCGTTGACGAACTCCGGCAAGTCATCCAGCCGGCGCACGGTCTGGCTGTAGAGCAGCTTGTGCTCGAGAAACAGCAGCGGATCCTGCTCCAGCAAAATGGCGTCGGCCAGCATGACGCCTGGATCGAGCAGGCTGTGCGGCGCCACCACCCGCAGGCCGGGCACGCCCAGGTACAGGCGGTCGAGCGTCTGGCTGTGCGTGGGCCCGTATCCGCGCCGCCCACCCATCGGCGTGCGCACGACCAGCGGCACCCGCACCTGGTCGTTGCTCATCCAGCGAAACTTGGCGGCATGGTTGATCAGTTGGTCGGCGGCCAGGGTGACGAAGTCACCAAACATGATCTCGACAACCGGTTTGAGCCCGCGCAGCGCCATCCCGACCCCCAGGCCGACAATACCGGCTTCCGACACCGGTGTGGTGTGAACCCGGTCCGGGAATTGCGTCGACAGGCCTTCGGCCACTTTGAAGGCGCCGCCGTAGGGATCGAGCACATCTTCGCCCAGGAAGTGAACAGTCTCATCAGCCGCCAGCGACTGGCGCAACCCTGCCCGCAGTGACTCGACGACCCTCAAACCATCGCCTCCAGCGCCGGCGTCAACGCCTCGGGCGCGGCCGGCGGCGCTTCGGCCGCGGCTTGGAAGGCCGCTTCGACTTCGGCGGTCACCTGTCCCTCGATCTCGGCCAGGGTTGCTGGGTCCAGCCGCGCTGCTTGCAGCGGGAGCGGGTCGTCTTGCCGGTGCCGCTCGATTTCGGCCGGATCGCGGCTGTCGTCGCCCTTGGAATGCGGGCCATAGCGATAGGTGTGAATCACCAGCGCTGCCGGACCGGCAGCCTGGCGCACCTCCTCAGCCAACGCGGTCGCCGTGTCGGCGATTTGCTCAACGTCGGTTGTCTCGACTTCTACCATTGGGATGCCAAAGGCAGCAAACCGGCCGGCAATCGTACCGGCCAGATTGAGTTCGATGGGCGTGCTTTGGGCGTAGCGGTTGTTTTCAAGCACGATCAGCAACGGCAGGCGCCACAAGGCAGCCATGTTGAAAGTCTCATAGACCACGCCTTCGCCCAGCGCGCCGTCGCCGGTGAAGGCCACCACCAGCCGGCCGCTGTCGGCCGCCCGTTCAGCCAGCGCCATGCCGGCCGCCAACGGGAGGGTGCCGCCCAGGATGCCGTTGGCGTAGAAATCACGCCACTGAATGTGCTGGCTGCCGCCGCGCCCTGCGCACACCCCGCTCTGCCGCCCCATCAGCTCGGCGGCCAGCGCTTCCATCGAACCGCCATAGGCCAGAAAGTGTCCATGGCAGCGGTGGTTGCTGACGACGACGTCGCCCTGCTGCAGCGCCGTCATGACGCCGACGGCGTCGGCCTCCTGCCCAAGGTAGGTGTGGGTGGTGCCATAGAACAGACCGCGTGGGAACCAGTCGAGCACCTGCTGCTCGAAGGTCCTGATGCGCAACATGTGGCGGTACAGGGTCTGGGGGTCTCGGTCGATGATCACCGGCTAGCCGCCGCTTCGGGGGAGCCAATCGCCGAGCGCAATCATACCATTGGCAAAGAAAAAGCCGCCCATCGCTCTGGGCGGCCCAATGGGACCCGTGAGAAGACTAGCTATTCTGCTTGGCGAAGTCGGCGCTAACGATCCGCCAGGCCTCATGTGTCCCTAGTGGTGACTTGGCAACGGCGAAGTAGCGCTTGGTGCCTTTGCTGTCCTTCACCTCAATGCGCCATTCGGAGCTGGTGAACTTGGAACGGGTCTTGACGTCGTAGAATTCCAGTGGGCTCTTCATCGGGTCCTCCTATTGATCCGACACTCCATCTCGATGGCAATCCCATCATACATGCGGGAGCCATTGCCCGCCACCCCCACATGCTTGCCTGTGCAAGACGTTAGCGGCCCCGGCAACGCGGGCAGCCAGGCTGCTCGCGGGTCGGCGGGTGGATTCAGGGGCCGCTCAGTGTGGAAGCCCGCGCCAGTATACACAAACCTGCGCAGGCAAGCGAGTCAACTTCTCTCGGCTTTCTCACCGCCGGGCAGGGCCGAATCGCCCCAAAACTCCTCGGCGGTGGCATGGCCCGGCTGGCTGATGCCCTCCCGCGTCAAGACCTTCCATGAGGTGATCGCCAGGATCTTGACGTCCAACCACAACGACCAATGGTCGACATACCAGACGTCGAGGGCGAACTTCTCCTGCCAGTTGGTTGCGTTGCGCCCATTCACCTGAGCCCAACCGGTGATCCCCGGCAGCACGTCGTGGCGCCGCGCCTGCTCAGCCGAATACCTTTCCAGGTACTGCATCAGCAGCGGGCGTGGTCCCACCAGGCTCATCTCGCCGCGCAACACATTGAACAATTCGGGCAGCTCATCCAGGCTGAAAGAGCGCAGCACGCGGCCCAGGCCGGTCAGGCGATGGCTATCGGGCAGCGGGCGTCCCTGCTCGTCGAGCGCCCGTCGCATGGTCCGGAATTTGTAGAGCGTGAACGGCTTTCCCCGGTAGCCCGGCCGCTGCTGCCGGAACAAGATCGGACGCCCGAGACGCCAGGCGACCAAGGCAGCCAGTACAACCAACAAGGGGCTGATCAATAGCAATCCAGGCAGTGTAAGGACCATGTCGAACAGTCGCTTGCGCAGCGGCACGCCCTGCGGAAGGAGCTGCGCACTCATCGGCCGTCCCCGTCCGGAGTCTCCAGCATCCGCACGAATAGCGTCCCCAGCAACTCGGCCTGCTTGGGTCGATCGAAGTGCTCCCGCACGTATTGACGGCCCCGCTGGCCCATGGCGGTCGCCGACTGGCGATCCTGCCGCAGGCGCCGCACAGCGGCGGCCAGCGCCCCGCTGTCCCCTGGCGGCACGAAGATCCCCGCCTGGGCTGTCTCGACAACTTGCCGGATGACCCCGTCAATGGCCAGCAGCACCGGCTTGCCGGCGGCCATATAGTCAAACACCTTGTTGGGGTAGGTCGTCTTATAGGCATCGAGCGGCTTGAGTATCGCCAGACAGGCGTCGGCCGCCGCCAGCACGCCCGGCATCTCCTGCTTCGGAACCGGCGGCAGGAAACGGACATTGGCCAACCCCATCGCCTCCGCCTGAGCCTGCAAGGCTGGCTTCTCCTTGCCGGCCCCAATCAATACCAGCGTCGCATCTGAACCCAACGCAGCCGCGGCGTCCAATGCGGTATCCAGGTCATTCGACAGACCGTGGGCCCCGGTGTAGACCACCAGGAAAGCCTCTTCGAGACCATGTTGGCGCCGAAAGGTCTGGCCGTCGTCGCCGGCCACAAACATGGCGACATCTACCCCGTTGGGCACCAGTTCCACCTTGCCCGCGCCGCGCTCGGTGACGTGCTGCCGGAACCCGGGCGAGTTGATAACCACCAGGTCCGCCCGCCGGTAAAGAAATGCCTCCAGCCAGCGCGACAGGCGGATCAACAGGTCGTTGCGCAGCACGCCGACCTCAATGGCGAAATGTGGCCACAGGTCGCGCACTTCGAAGACAAAGCGGGCCTGCTTGAGGCGAGCGACCAGCCAGGCGCTGACCACCTGGAAAAGCGGGGGGCTGGTACCCCAAACAAGATCCACCTTGCCTGCCGCCAGCCCGGCAATGAATGAACTCAGCATGAAGCTGAAAAAGCTCAGCGTGCGCCGGACGAAGGACTGATGCCAACTGGCGTACGATGCCGGCCGCACGATGCTCATGCCGTCGATCTCCCTGCCTGCGGCCGCCGGCCGGTCCGTCAGGTAGGACACGCGCCCGGCGACAATCGTCACCTGATGGCCGGCCTGCACCAGATAGCGCGCCAATTCGTGATGGCGGGTACCACCGGGTTCATCGATGGCGGCAAACGCCTGATGGATCAGCAGGATATGCATCTACAGCTCGAGCAGGCTCTCGGCGGCAGCCACGGTCGTCAATTGGGGAAGCTGAGCGGGGCCCGGCTGCCAGTCGATCAGCGTCTCCTGCCAGGTTTGTCCACCGATCGCCCACCAGCTGCGCAGTTGAGCCGGCAAGGTAACCTGCCCCTGGTAGACAAAATGGGTGGCGGGCGCCAGACGGCCGTAGTTCGGGGCCTGCCAGCCCCACACCGGCGACTCCCAGGCGAGCGCCTCGCCACCAACCCGTTCACCGGCGACATACAACGCCTGTGCCCCGGCAGGGGCTTCCATCCACAGCCGGACCCGGTCGTCTCCTTCGGCCCAATGCAGCTCATTATCCAGTGTGCATTCACCTGGCGGCAGGCGCCAGGCCAATGTGACTCCATGTTGGCCGGCGCCATGCAGGTCATCAATCACCAACCACAGCGAGCCGCCAACCCGCAGCACGGTTCGCCGCTGGCGTACGCCAAGCCAGCCGTAACCTGTGTGCTCGGCAGTCACAACCTCCAAACGGTCATCGGGCGACTGCCGTCTCATTTGCAGACGAGCGTGGCCTCGCGGCAGCCACAGGAAACGACCCGCGCGCCTCATCGGCTCCTGACCACCCACCATGGGCCCATTGTGGGCGGCTGCGCCGGCCAACGCGTTGTCCCACGGCGGGCCGCCAGCGTACAGGTAGGTGCCACCATCCACCAGCAGGTTGCGCCCACCATGCCACAAGTCCAACTGCAGTTGGTCCGAGTGGCCGGGGCGGCCGTGGAAGCGAGCGGCCCGCAGCACGGCCCGGCCGGCTCCGTCCTCCAGCAGGTACAGGCCGGCTAGGGGGAAACTGCGCTGTCCACCATAATCTGCAGGGGAATCGGATTGCGGTGCCACCGAACCGGCCAGCCAATGAGCCTGTTCATCCCACGGCCCTGCCGGCAACCTGGGCAAGCCGCCCAGGATGGCCGCGGCGGCCTGGAGCGCCGGACGGTAATCCTCAAACCCGCAACTGCTCAGGGCCAACAACTGAGCTCCATCATTGGGCCCGAAGTTGGGGATCTGCCCGCTGTCAGGATCCGCCAGTCTGCCCAGCAGCCGCGTCATGCGCCGCAGTGCTATCAGGCTGGCATCCGGCAGCGGCGCTCCCTGGCTGGCGCCAAGCTGTGCAAGCCACAGCCCCAACTCGAGCGCCAGCCGCTGGTAGTTGGTCGAGTGCTGGATGTAGCCACCATCGTCAAAGACCTGGTCTGCCAGGCCGGCCACGAACCAGCGGCGACCCTGCCGGCGCCAGTCAGCCGCCCGCCGGTGCCAGGGCAGCAGCCAACCGGCCGTCTCCATTGCGGCCGCCTCGGTCAGGAGATGGTTATTGGCCTGAGCCCTCGCATAGGCCAGCGTCGGCGGGATGCGGCTGGCATGGCCCGCCATCACGCGCTCGATCTGGCCGAGCCGGTCCGGCGTCAACCAGCCGGCAAATGCCTGGCGGGCGTAAGCCAATGCCAGCAGGCGGAAGGCGGCCTCTTGGGCCGAAATCCAATGAGGTCCGGTATTGGGCTGGTTTGCCTGGCACCATGAGTCAAACAGGTCCCAGAAACCCTGGGCAAAGCGCGGATCGGGCCGCCAAAGGTAGGCCCGGGCCAGGTCCCAAGCCCAGCCAAAGCGGGCTGGCTCCCAAAGCAGCTTGGCGTCGGCGCCCAATTGATCGAGGTCATACTCGGTCCAGTGGCTGCCCAGCGCCACGCGCTCGACCGAATCGGCCCCGGCCAAGGGAACAAAGGCCGCCCAATCCGGCGGGAAACCCAACTCGATTGCTGTCAGGCCGAACAACCGGAAGCGGCCGTTCAAGATGTGGTCCGCCCGCTGGATGGCCTCTGCCTGCGCCCGTTCCTGCCATGTCGCCTGGGCAGGCGGGTCCGCACTCCAGATAAGCCGGGGCGGAACGGGCTGGCGCGGCGCAGGCAGGTCTTGCCAGCGTCCGCGCGGCGTCTGCCGTCGAATCCAGCCGGATCGCAGTCCAATTTGATACAGGCTGTAGTGCAGCAGGGAAGCCGGGCCCAATTGGCGGGCGGTGCGCAAGGCGGTGCCGACGGCCGTCATTCGTTGGTGGGCATGTTCTCCAAACGGACGGCCTGCCCGCTGCCGAGCGACTGCATGCCGGCCAGGGCGGCCTGGCTGACCGCCAGCAACTGCTCATAAGCGATCGGCGGGGGCCCGCCAGCCCCAATGGCGTCGACGAATGCCTGCCATAGGCCGCGGTGTCCCTTGTCCTGACGCAGCCAGGCGCGCTGCTGGCTGCGTCGGCCGCCGGCAAACGTCGTCAGCCGGCGGAAATCATCGAGCACGGCCGAGCGCCCCCCTCGAAAGACCTCAAGGCGCTCCTTACCCTGGGCGCGGTCACCAGCCGCCGTGTAGACCAATGTGCCGATCGAACCGTCGGCGAAGCCGATCGTCAAGGTGAAGTTGTCATCGGGATGATCGCCGCCGGCCATCGATTGCGCCGACAATTGGATTGGCATGGCCCCGCACAGGAAGGTCATGGCGTCGATGAAATGGCAGCCTTCGCCCACCAGGCGCCCACCACCAGTCTCGGCATCGTAAAGCCAGTGATCCGGCGGCAGTGCGCCGGCATTGACCCGGTAGGCCATCACCAACGGGCCCGCCCCGGCATCCACGAATGCCTTCAGCTCCTGCATGAGCGGGGCGAAACGCCGGTTGAAGCCAACGGTCAGCATCTGCCGGCTGTCGGCTAACGCCCGGCGCACCTGATCCAACTGCTCTGCACTGAGAGCCAGCGGTTTCTCACAAAAGACATGTTTGCCCGCCTCCAGGCCGGCCGCAACCAGTTCAGCATGCAGGTCATGCCGCGTAAAGACCGCCAGCGTATTGAGGGTCTCGTCGCGCAGCAGTTCGTCGGCGCCGGCGGCAGCGTAGCCGAAGCCGTAGCGCCTGGCCGCCTCGGCCGCATTCAAGCCGCGCGCCGAGGCGATCGCCACCCGGTCGACACCGGCCAGTTTGGCTACGACCGGCAACGCCACGTTCGAGGCAAACCCGCCGGCACCGATCACGCCCAGCCGCACCTTGGAGATCGGCGCGATCCTGCCTGGGTCCAGCGGGGGCGGCGCTGGCCGCTCGGCTTCGGCCCCCGGATAGACCAGCAAGACACCCAGAGCCTGCGAGCGCTCCGGACCCTTAATCAGCTCATAGGCTTCGGGGGCCTTGTCGATCTCGAAGCGGTGCGTGATCAACGCCGCCGGGTCGATCTTGCCGGCCGCCGCCAGATCCAGAAAAGCCGCCAGGTTGCGGCCCTCGGTCCAACGGACGTAACCGATCGGGTAGTCGCTGCCCCGCTCTTCATAGTTGGCATCGTAGCGGCCCGGACCATAGGAGCGCGACACGAGGAAGGTCAGTTCCTTGTCATAGTAGGGACGGCGCGGCAGCTCCATGCCAACGGCCCCGATGGCGATGACATAGGCGCGATCGCGCGCCAGGGCGCCGGCCAGCTCGAGCGGGTCCGAATCGGGTGTGTCGGCACAGACCAACACGGCGTCGAACCCCTGGCCACCCGTGGCGGCCAGGCCAGCTTCTTCGGCTTCGGCACGCAGGCTGGCTGCGGCGCCCAGCGAGCGGGCCTTGTCCACCCGCCATTCATCCACGTCTACGCCAAACGCCTGGCAGCCTGCCGCCCGAGCAATCATCAAACCAAGCTGCCCCAACAGGCCCAAACCGATCACGGCCACCCGCCCGCCGACGCCAACTTGCGCCAGCCGAAAGCCGTGAAGGACGACGGCGCCCAACGTTGTCAGGGCGGCGGCTTCGTCGGGCACACCATCGGGCACCAGCGCCAGCAGGTTGTCCGGAACGACTGCATATTCGGCATGGACCGCCCGACCACCGCCGGCGCAGGCGACTCGCTGGCCGGGTCGTAAGCTTGAGCCTGGACCGGCCTGCTCAACCACACCGACGGAGGCGTACCCCAGCGCAACCGGCTGATCGAGCCGGTTGCGCACCGCCTCGATCGTCGACAGCAGACCTTCGCGCTGGGCCTTATCAATCACCTGCCGCACCAAATCTGGCCGGTCGAGCGCTTTGGCAGCCAGATTCTTGGCGCCAAAGGCGGTGGCGGAACGCTCGGTGCCGGGGGAAACCGCCGACAGCAGCGTGCGCACTTTGGCCGCATTGGGCAGCGGTGAAGGCACAGGCACATCCAGCACCTGGACTCGCCCGCTATTGAGATCCTGCACAACTTGTTTCATGGGATGGGTTCCTGCCCGCTGCCGTTCGGCCGGAGCAGGCGCGGCGGATTATAGCATCCGGCCACCGGCTCACCCATCGGCCAACACCTGAGCATAGAAGGACAGCGCCTGATCCCGGACATGTTCGCGCCTGGCATACGCCCGTGCCAGCGCCCGGTTGTGCCCGGCGGCAGCCCGCCGAAGTCCCCCATCGGCCAGCCCGCCCAAGATCGCTTGCGCCAACCGGCCCTCATCGGCTGGGTCGACCAGCAGCCCGTTCCTTCCATCTTCGATCCATTCGCGCAGCGACTCAATGTCACCGGCCACCGGGAGTGCCCCGCAAGCCATTGCCTCGAGCAAACTGTTGGGCGTGCCGTCATGCTCGCTTGGCGAAACGCTGACCGTCGTCCGCCGCAGCAGGTGAGCCATATCGGCTGCCGACAGCATGCCCAGCAGGCTGACGCGGCCCTCCAATGCCAGTTCGGACACCCAGCGGGCGGCCAGTGTCGAGCCGGCCATCGCAGGGCAAGCCACGCGGGCGGCCGGCTGCTCTTCGAACACTCGGGGCAAGCAGCGGAAGAAGGCCTCATTGCGCACGTAGCTGCGGAAACCACGCGGGTTGACAATCAACGGCTGGCCCGGCGCCAGACCTTGCAGCAGCGACCGCAGCCCTGGGTCAGCGGCCTCGGCCGGTGCTTGATCGTCGAAAAATGCTGGGTCCAGCCCCCCATTGCCGGGCAGCACCGTCGTTGGCCGGCTTGGCTCGAACCCCGACTCAAGCGCCAGCCTTACGTCGCGCCGGCAATCGCTGTGCAGGCCGTCGGCGCGCCTCATCGTACGCTGGGTCAGGCTGCGCATGCCGGGCGAACCGAGGCCGTGTAATGTGAAGTCGTTGCCCCAGGTCGAAACAACCAGCGGCACCGGCGGATCAGTCCAAGCTGCCAGCATGCCTTCAAAGGGGATTCGCAGCGCATGTACCACATCCGGCTGGACCCGGCCCAGGTAGCGATGAAGCCGGCCGGCCGCCAGGGGGACCGTCAGTGGACCCAGCCAGTGACGCAGTCGGCCCCGGCCCGCCAGGTTTGCTCCACCACCCGCCGGCTCCGACCGGCGACGCAAGCCGCTCAGCGCAACCGGGATCGTCTCCATGGATTTCAAGCCGGGCATGGGTTGGCAGGGATAGCTCGATGCCAGATGCACCGACCAACCGGCGTCGATCAAGTTGCCCAGCCAGCCGTGCGTAATTGGGCTGCGCCCATCGGCCACGAACAGGATGTGCGGTGCATCAAGCATCGCCCGTTGCCCGCCGGAACGCCTGCAAAAAGACGCGCACCATGAAGTCCGGATTGGCCGTCTGTTCGACGATCCGGCGGCTGGCCCGGCCGCGGGTCAACAGTCCTAAGGGATCACTGGCCGCCTGACGCAGTGCTTGCAGGAGTGCTTCGTCATTCTTGGGCGGCAGCAACCAGCCGTTGTCCGGCCGCACCAGATCATGCTGCGAGCCATCCCCTTCGGCGGCGATCACTGGTAGACCATGGGCCATTGCCTGCTGCAGCGCCAGCCCGCCGGTCCCGGGCAGCACGAACAGATCGCCCCAGGCGAGGGCTGCCACCAGCGGCTGGCCGCGCAGGGCGCCGGTGAACTCGGTCCGCGGAAACCGGGCGGCGGCCAGCGCCTCGAGCTCGGCCCGAGCCGGTCCGTCCCCGACCACCCGGAGCTCGACGGAGAATTCGAGCTGGGCGCAGGCGTGAATCAAGCGGTCGAGGCGCTTGCGGGCTTGCAGCCGGCCGACAAATAGCACACGCAGTGGCCTGCCGGTGGCTGGTTTGCGTTGGACGACGCGTTCGGGCAGATCGACGGCCGCGTTGAGCGCCACGAACACCCGATCGGCGGGCACGCCCAGCGACCGGTATTGGGCGGCGCCGGCCGTGCTGTAGCCGATCACGCCGTCGAAACGGCCCAAGAAGCGGCGCCATAACCAGCGGCGCAGACCCGGGCCAGATTCGGCGCTGGGCACACCCAGCCCCCAGCCCAGCACGGCCGCACCCTGGCTGTGTGCCAGCCGGGCCGCACCCCAATTGCTCAAGTAGCGTATGTTGGCCTCCAGGACAAGCACCTGGGGCGACCATCGTGCGATCCAGTCGTCCAACCCAGGTTGGCGCAGCAACCAGGCGGGGCCCCCCAGCAGAGACTGATTGGCGGCCCGCAGCCAGACCGCATTGGTCGGCTTGGCGCCGGTCAGGATGCCCTCACCCTTATCCGGCGCCCCGGCAAACACTTCGAGGCCGCCAGCACAGGCCGCAGCCAGCCGGTCCACGAACGGCAAACGGTAGGCGGGTAGCACCCGCTGCTGCAGTCCGACCCGGCCGTCGAAACGGCCTACCTCAGACATCCAGGCTGGTTTCCTCGGGCAGCGCCAACAAGTAGGCCTTCCAGTCCAACGATTCGACCGATTCGACCGGCCGGGGCGGGTTGTCGATCGTGAAGACAACGTAGCCGGCGTCGGTCAAGTGCCGCCAGACCTGGCCTGCGCTGGCTGGGCCGTGCAATTCAATCCACCAACCAGGCCGGCCCTCGGCCAGCAGACGCCGGCTGCCGGCCAGCACAGCGCCTTCGCCGCCTTCGACATCGAGCTTGATCCAATCTGGGCTGGGCGCATGCCGCAGATAGACCTCGTCGTCCAGCCGCACGCTGGCCACCTCGATCCGAGCTTGGTAGGCCTGCTCCCGGCCGGCCGCGCCGGCCAGCTTGCCCATCGAGGCCGAACGATGAACCTGGAAGGTGTCACGCCCTTCCCGGTCTGACACCGCCGCCGGCCGCAGCGAAACCCGGCTGGCCAACTGATTGGCGGTCAGGGCAGCTTGTAGCCGCACCTGGTTGTCCGGCAGCGGCTCGAAAGCCAACACGCGGCCAGTTGGGCCGACCAGTCGGGCGAAGCCCAGTGTCATGTAGCCGATATGGGCACCGACATCGAACACCACCATACCCGGTTTCAGCCGCCGGCCGAGCTCAGCCTGCAGCGCGAGCTCGTACGTCCCTAACCACAGGTCCTTTTCTTCCTGCAGTTCGAGCTCGAAACGCATTCCCTTGAGCAGGCCGGCCGCCACCTCGACGGGCACCCGGCCGGCCGGAACAACCTGGTTGAGCAGGCGGCGCAAACCACGAGAAATCGGCCCCAAGCGATAGATTGCCCTCCTGGCCGACGGCGGCAGCACGCCGGCAGCCCAACTGGCCAAACGCAGCACTCCTGACTTCAACATGTCCCGCTTAACTCCAGCCGAAGAAGGCCAGGTATCGATCGAGCATCCGGTCCAGGCCAAAGGCGGCCTCGGCCCGGCGCCGGGCGCCCTGGCGCAAGGCCGGGTTCCGATCGATCACCTCAACGGCGGCTGCAACCAGGGCCTGTATGTCGGGCGGCTCGACTCGCCATGGGTCGGCGCCATAGGCCACCAGCCGTCCTGAGTCTTCCGTCAGCAACTCGGGCAGGGCACCCGTCTCAAACGCCACCACCGGATTACCGCAGGCCAACGCTTCGATCACGCTGTTGGGGCAGGCAGGGCTCAGGTCGGCGGAGAACAACAGATGGGCGCCGCGGTGCAGCCCGGGAATGGCCTCGGTCGGGAGCAAACCGGCCCAGGTCACATCGCCACCGGCGGCCTGACGGGCGTCAGGTTCAACCAGGCCAGCCACGACCAATTCAACCGGCTGTGTCAGCCGCTGGCGCAGACCGGCTGCCAGCGAAAGCGCCCACTGCAGGCCAACCTGGTATCCACCGGCCAATTGGCCCTCGACCACCAGCAGGCGTACCCGGTCTGGCGGCGGCATCTCCGGGCCCGCCGGGCTAAAGCGGTCGAGTTGCACAGCGTTGTGGATAACGGTTGCCTCGGCGTCGGCAACACCGTAGGTCCGCTCCCACCAGTCTCGTGCGAACTGGCTCTGGTAGACAACCCGATCGGCCAGCCGGCGGACGGCGCGCATCAGCAGATTGTTGGCCTCGGCCCGCAGGTAGTGGCGCACGCCGGTCGGCCGCACTCGGTGGATCCAATTGATGCCGTTCAACCGCTGGATGATGGGCAAGCCGCGGCGGCGCGCCCGCCACAGGGCCCCCAGGTGGCGGCTGCCGCCGATCACCAACACGCAGTCGGCCTGGCCCACCTCCGGCCCATAAGCCACCGTATGCCCCCGGCGTTGCATCCCCTCGGCCAACCTGCGTTGGAAGCCGGCCGGGCCGCCGGCTCCTCGCAGCTCGCTCAGCATCCACAGCCGGCGATCCGTTTGCGTGTGGCTCACGGATGTTTCGAACAAGTGGCGCCGCCCCTAGCGCGGCTGCTGGAGCAGCAGATCGACGATCCGCTCGGCGGCTCGGCCATCCCCGAACGGGTTCTTGGCCTGGGCCATGGCCGCATGTTCATCGTCGTCGCGCAACAAGCGGGAAGCCGTCTCAAAGATGCGGTCGGGGTCGGTGCCGACCAGCTTGGCCGTGCCGGCTTCGAGCGCTTCGGGGCGCTCGGTCTTGTCGCGCAGGACCAACACCGGCACCCCCAGCGCCGGTGCCTCCTCCTGAATACCGCCCGAATCGGTCAGGATCAGGTGGCTGGCCTTCATCAGATGAACCATGTCGAGGTAGTCCAGCGGCTCGATCAGGTGAATGTTGTCGCATCCCGCCAGCAGTCGGCGGGCAGGCTCCTGGACCTGCGGGTTGAGGTGCACCGGGTAGACGACGTCGAGTTGGTCGGGGAAGGCGTCGGCCAAGCGGCGCACTGCGCCGAAGATTGCTTCCAGCCCCGGGCCGAAGCTTTCACGGCGGTGGGCTGTCAGCAGCACCAGCCGGCGATCGACCGCCAGGTCGGCCAGCGCCGCGTGGTGGAATTCGTGGGGGCGGGCAACGATCGATTGGAGGGCATCGATGACTGGATTGCCGGTCACATGCACACTGGCGGGATCCATGCCTTCGGCCAGCAGGTTTCGTTTGGCCGTTTCGGTCGGGGCAAAATGCAGGTCGGCCAGCACACCGGCCAGCCGGCGGTTGATTTCCTCGGGAAACGGCTGCCATTTGTCGCCGGTGCGCAGCCCGGCTTCCACGTGACCCAGTCGGACACGGTGGTAATAGGCCAGCAGGCCGGCGGCCATGACCGTCGTCGTGTCGCCCTGAACGAGCACCCAGTCGGGCTTGACCTGCAGGAAGACTGGATCCAGCCCCTGGCAGACGGCCGCCGTCAGTTCCGCCAGGCTCTGGTCCGGCCGCATCAGGTCCAGGTCCACGTGGGGCACGATGTCAAATAACGCCAGCACAATGTCGAGCATTTGACGGTGCTGGGCCGTCACACACACGGTCGATTCGACCTGGTCCGAACCGGCCAGCCGCTGAATAACCGGCGCCAACTTAACCGCCTCGGGCCGGGTGCCGAGGACGGTCAGCACACGCAGCTTATCAGCCGCCATCTCGGCCGACGCCCAGGATCGTCAGTTCGAAGCCGGCCTGGCGCCAGGCCGGCCGGTCAAGTGCGCCACGCATGTCGAAAACCTGCCGGCCGGATAGCAGAGAGGCGGCGTGCGCCGGGTCGAGGTCCAGGAATAGCTTGTGGTCAACCAACAGCACAAGCGCGTCGGCGCCTCGCAGCGCCTGGTCGAGGTTTTCGGCGGGCGTGGCGCCTTCGACCCGGCCGGCTGCCGCCATCGGTTCGTACGTTGTGACCTCCGCCCCGGCTTCTACCAATGCCTGGACGATGGCAATTGCCGGGCTCTGGCGCAGATCGTCAACATCCGATTTGTAGGCCAGCCCTAGCGCTGCCAGCCTGCGGCCCGCCAGCTGCCCGCCCAGCTGGCGCCGGAGCACCTGAACGACATGCGCCGGCCGCCCGTCATTGACCAACCGCGCCTGCTTGATAAGCGGTGTCATCTCCGGCGCAGCTTCCACCAGGAACCAAGGGTCGATGCCGATGCAGTGGCCGCCTACGCCCGGGCCGGGCCGCAGAATCTGGACCCGCGGATGGCGGTTGGCCAATTCAATCGCCTGCCACACGTCGACGCCGAAGGCCTCGGCCAGCCCGGCGAACTCATTGGCCAGGGCGATGTTGACGTCGCGATAGGTGTTCTCCATCAACTTGACCATCTCGGCGGTGGTGGCGTCGGTCAGCAGGATATCGCCCCGTACAAAGACGGCATATAGATCTCGGCCAGCTTCGGCCGAAGCCCGGTCGATGCCGCCGATCACGCGGGCATTGTCGATCATCTCGCGCAGGATATGGCCCGGCAGTACCCGCTCGGGGGAGTAGGCCAGCCGGAAATCGGCGCCGGGTTGCAGGCCAGATTGAGCCAGAATTGGGGCCAAGCGGTCGACGGTCGTGCGTGGGGGGCAAGTCGATTCAAGAATGACCAGGTTGCCCGGCCGCAAGTGGGGCACGATCGACTCGGCGGCAGCATCGACATAGCTCAAATCGGCGCGCTGGCCGGCCAAAAGCGGTGTGGGAACCGCAATGATGAAGGCGTCGGCCTCGGTTGGTCGCTGGTCGACCGTCAGGTTCCCTGAGTGAAAGGCCGCCTGCACCAACGTGCGCAAGCCGGGTTCCCGTAAGTGGCTCTCGCCAGCACGCAGGGTGGAGACGATCTTCTCGTTGACATCCACCCCGTGCACCCGCAAGCCGTGCGTGGCAAAAGTGCTGGCGGTGGGCAGTCCGATGTAGCCGAGGCCGAGGACGCAGAGCGACTGAAAAGCCAAGCTGGCACCTCCCGGCATTCAGCCAACCATTATCCCACAGGCGCCTGGCTTAGTCGGTTGAAGGCAGCTGGTCAAGCAACACCGACCAACCTGGCTTGGGTGTGCCATCCGCCCGGCGCAGGCCGAGCGTGCACAGATACTCCTGGAACGCCTGCCAGGCGGCCGGATCGATCGTGGATGGATCGAACTCCGGCGGGAAGAAGCTTTCGGCGGCCGGTTGGCAACTCACACCAACATCATGCTGGCCGATCCAGATCAGGCGGCCGTCGGCGCCGGCCTGGGCCAGATAGGCCTGCACCGATGCCTCGACGTAATCCGCCTGACGGGCTTCACTGGAGCCAAGCTCGGTTGAACTGGAGAACCCGTTTTCGACGATAAAGAACGGCGTGTCCCCCGACACCTCCACCATCGCCTGCAGCGCCCCGGCAAAACGATCGACCGGCACGTCGTAGCTGAATAACGGATCGTGCGGATAGTACGTATACGCCAGGAAGTCGCCACCCTTGAAGGCCTCGACAAGGTCCATCCGGTTGCTGTTCTGCGCCTCATGAAAGGCCAGGGTCGTGCCGATTGGCAGCTCCGGATGTTGGCCGTTGACCGCCAACCGCATCTGCTGGAACAGCGCCAGGTAGGGATCGAGATCTTCCGAGTGATCGCCAAAGTAAATGTTGACCTCGTTCCCCAGCGCCAGGTAGTCGAGCTGATCCCCGTAGCGGTCGGCCACTGCCAGGGCAAACTCGGTCGCCCGCTCGGAATAGCCAGGATCACGGAAGGTCATCCCCTCCAGGTCTGGCGGCACGCCCCCCGGCACGCTGGTGTGGATGTACTCTATCACCAGCGACAGCCGCAGGCCCTCCAGCCACAGGGTATCGAGCAACATGTCCGAGAAGGTCCAATCGAATTGGCCCGGCTCACTCTCAACGGAATCCCAAGTCAGGTACAGATGGGCCGCTTCGAGCCCGGCCGACCTGGCCTGGACGGCGGCTTGTCGGTAGCCGGCGAAATCAAAGTCGCCGCCGGGAGGGTTGATGACCATACCGATCATCTTGGGATGCCGTTCGGCTCTGACCGGCGTTGAGGCGCAGGTCAGGCCGGCCAACACCTGGTCCATGACGGGTTCGAAAGAGGACCAGCTTTCGGCCACGCTGGCGCCTCCGATCGAGTAGGTGAACCCGTCGCAGTACAGGAAGACGATGGCCAGCCTCTGAGGCCTCTCCTCCAGCGTGTACGTCTCGATTTCCACCCGCTCAGGCTCCAGGCTGACGATGTCGACGGCAGCAAATGGCCCATACTCGGGTAGAGCTTGCGCCACACTGGGGCCGACCAGCCGCGGCACGCCCTGGTAGCGGCTGATGGTCACCAGGTGGCCTGCTTGCGACACCCGAATCAACTCGAACTCGCCAAGGTCGACGCTCGCCGGCCAATCGGGCAGCATAAGGCGCAAGGCCCTATCTTCAAAGGGTACCGAGGCCTGGGGCGCCAGTGCCGCCTCACCCGGACGTTGACAGGCTGCCGTAATCAGCATGAGGACTGCGGCCGCCCCGCCAAGAATCGCTGTCTTCATCCGTTCACTCCTGAAGCAATATTCCTCTAGTGGGTATATGCCCAATCCGCCGGCAGTGTCGCGCAGCGACTGAAGATTGGCCATCCGACCATTGTCCGCCCAGGCTGCCTCGCTATAATCAGGGACTCCCCACGCGAGGAGGATAGATGCAGGCTCGCACGCAAACGCCAATTGCACTGCACCGGCTTCAGATGATGGCCCTGATGGCGATTATCACCGCCTTTGGCCTTCAGTTGCTCAGGGTACTGTTGCCCAGTCTCGTCTGGTATCTGAAGGAAACGCAGCAGGCGGCCACAACCACCCTTGGCGGGTTGGCGGCGTTGACGGCTATCGCCGGCCTGCTGGCCATCCCGCTGTGGCGTTTCCTGGGCCAGCGGACCTCCTTGTGGACGGTCGGTGCGGCGGTGCTGGTGGCCCGGCTTCTTGAGCAGCTCAGTCGTGACCCGGCGCTTGACACCTGGCTCAGCTTGCTGGGCACGGCTGCCTTCACCGTCTTTCTGCCGCTGTGGCTCGGCCATGTGCGAGCCGCACCCAGCCTGGAAGGGGGGCCGCGTTGGGCTGGCGGACTGCTGCTTGGCCTGACGCTCGACAGCGCGTTGAAAGGGCTGGCCAACAGCCTCGACTTAAGCTGGATCGGCGGCTGGCTGCCGCTGTTGCCGCTCGCGCTGTTGGCCGGCTGGTCGCTGTGGCTGCTGCGTAGCGAGACCTACGCCGCTGGCATGCCGGCGTCCGACGCCCGGTTGGTTAACGTGCTGCCGCTGCTTGGGCTTGGGCCCTATCTCGTGCTGCAGGCGATCGTATTCCAGAACAGCGGCTGGGTGGCGGCCACCGCCGGTGTCGATGGCCGGATCGGTATTTGGCTGGTCATGGCGGGCAACCTGGCGGCGCTGGCCGGCATGGTTGGCGGTTTCTCCAAGCCAGGCACCTTCCGACCCGGCTTGGGCCTGATCGCCGGGTTGTATCTCACGCTCAGCGCGACCCAGCTTCAGGTCCCGGGCCCTGGTTTCATCGCCATCCTGCTGGCTGCCCAGTTCGTCTGCGGTTGGGTTTGGGCAACCATCAGCCTGACCGCCGCCCAAACCGAGCGCGGCGGCCTGGGACGGACGAGCGCCCTCCTATCGCTGGCTATGTTCCTGTTCATCGGCCTGGCCTTCTTCTACTACGCCGCCCTCGACCTGAGGCTCCCGTTCGACCGCTCGATTGTGTTTCCGGCGGCCGGCCTGGTGTTCGGCCTGGCTGCGCTGTGGGCCAGCCGCCAGGGGGAGCGGGTGCCGCGTTCGCCTCAGCTCGATTGGAGCCCGATCCACGCTGGGTTGTTTCTCAGCTTGCTGCCGGCGATATGGCTCAGCGTTCAAGCGTTTTCTTCCCCGGCCCGAACCCTCCAGCGGACGCCCGAGCGTGTCCTCAGCTACAACATCCACTCGGCTTATGACATCACGGGCCGGCAAGATCCAGAGGCCATCGCCCAGGTCATTGAGAGCAGCGGCGCCGACATTGTCGGCCTGCAGGAGATCTCCCGCGGCTGGTTGATCAATGGGTCGACCGATCTGGTCCACTGGCTGAGCCAGCGGTTGGGGATGCGGGTGGTCTTCCAGGGGACGTCCGATCCGGTCTGGGGCAATGCCATTCTCAGCCGGCTGCCGATCCAACAATGGGGCATGGCCCCGTTGCCGCGTGGCGATGCCCTGCTTGGGCGCGGCTATTTGTGGGCCGAGTTTGCCGATGCCTACGGCGGCGAACTACTCTTCATCACAACCCATCTGCACCAGACCGATGACGGAGCCGAGCTGAGACGCCAGCAGGCAACGGGGCTGGTCGAGTTCTGGGGCGAGCGGCAGCCGGCCATCCTTGTCGGGGATTTGAACGCCGAACCGCCTGAGCCGGCCATCGGTGTCCTACTGGAAGCTGGGCTGGCCGACGCCTGGTCGGCAGCCGGCCAAGGTGATGGCCTCACCTACCCGGCCGGCACTCCCGACCGTCGCATTGACTGGATCCTGCTGACACCAGACCTGGCGGCGGTCGTAACCGAGGTTATCGGCACGACGGCCTCCGACCACCGGCCGCTGTTTGTGCGCTTCGAGCACAGCCCGTAAATGCCCTCGGTATACTGGGGAGGTAGGCAAGCTTGGCTGGGAGTCCCGACTTGCAACTAGCGGTTGGATCCGACGAAAGGACAGACCTGACCGACCAGGTCCTCGCCGACCTGCGCCAGCGCGGCTACCAACTCGAGTTGGCCGGTCCGTTGGCCGGCGACGAACTGGCGTGGCCGGCCGTTGCCCGCCAGGTGGCCGAGGCGGTGACCAACGGTCGAGCGCATGAGGGGCTGCTGTTTTGCTGGACCGGCACCGGCGTCAGCCTGGCGGCCAACAAAGTGCCCGGCATCCGGGCGGCGCTGTGCGCTGATGCCGAAACGGCTCGCGGCGCCCGGCGCTGGAACAACGCCAACGTTCTCTGCCTATCTTTGCGCTTGACCTCCCCGGTCGTTGCGAAAGAGATCCTTGAAGCCTGGTTCACCACCAGCTATCAACCCAACTCCGACGACGACGCCTGTTTGCTGGCCGTTGACCAACTCGAGGCCGACTACCTCCGCCGGCCACAGCCGTCGGCCTCGTAAGCTCGAACCCCTGATTGGCCGCCCACCTGCGAGTACAATGCAGCCGG
>DASWJQ010000110.1:0-3483 GCA_036397095.1 Anaerolineales bacterium | reverse complement strand
GCTGATCGTCGGGCTGATCCTTGGCGGATTGGCCCTCAAGCACTACGGGCTGGCGAGCCCGACCGAGGACTGGATCCAGAGCAAGCTAGCCGCTCCGGCGCCCTGAGGGTCGGCTCAATGTTCGCTAACCTAATCCTCAATCCGACCGGCGACCCACCATCTTGAAGCCTGCGTAGAAGGTGGCTATGCGCAACCAGGAGCTTGAACATGGCTGACCACTATCTCGACGACAGCGTCACCCAACCATTCTGGGACAACTCGGTAACGCCCCGGCTGGAGGTCGAGTCCGGCGACGTGATCGCGATGGACATTCCCGAGTCATGCAATCAGGTCACGCCCAAGTGGACCGACGACGACCTGGCCCATATCAGCTTCGACCCGATCCACGCGCTGATCGGCTCGATCTACGTCAAGGGGGCCGAGCCGGGCGATACGCTGCAAGTGGATATCCTTAAGATGGAACACAAGGGGTGGGGCTGGAGCGGCCACCTCCAGGGCTTCGGGTTGCTCGCCGACGACTTCCCCGCCGCCTACATCCACCACTGGAAGCTGGAGGGCGACGCCTGCCACTTTGGCGTCCAGGACATCCGGCTGCCGTTCGAGCCGTTTTTCGGGACGATCGGCGTGGCGCCGAAGGAGCCGGGCCGGATCAACACTATTCCGCCGCGGGCCAACGCCGGCAATGTGGACATCCGCAGCCTGGGACCGGGCGCGACGGTGTGGCTGCCGGTGTTCGTCCCGGGGGCGTTAGTGGCGATCGGTGACTGCCACAGCGCGCAGGGCGATGGCGAGGTGTGCGGGACGGGGGTCGAGTCGCCGATGCGCACCGCCGTGCGGCTGAGCGTACGGAAGGACCTTGCGGTGCGGGAGCTGCAGTTTGAGACGCGCGGTCCGCTTAGCAAGACCGACCGCGCTGGCTACCACGCCACGACTGCCCACGGCCCCGACCTGATGGAAAACGCCAAGAACGCGGTTCGCCACATGATCGATTGGCTGGTCGAGCACCATGACCTGACCCGCAGCCAGGCCTACGTCCTCTGCAGCACCGCCGGCGACCTGAAGATCAGCGAGATCGTCGACGTGCCGAACTGGATCGTGTCGTTCTACATGCCGCGTAGTATCTTCTCCTCCTGATTCTTGCGGCACCGCAGAGCCGAAAACGCCGCGATTCTTTCCAGGCGCTCCGGGCCGCGCTTATGCCGTCGGGCCTGCACGCCTTGCAGGTTACAATCCTCGCAGCCTTTGCCCATCACTAGCCTGATCCCACAAAGATGACCCAGATCCGGGTCGACCCGCTACAGCTCCTCGAGTCTGCCCATCAGTTGGCCGGCCTTTCCGCCAAACTGGCTGAGCTTGCGGAGGAGGCCGGTGAAGCCGGCGAAAGCGCGCCGAGCTACGACGGGCAATTCGGACCGCAGGTCCAGGCCATGGCCGGCGAGCTGCAGAGCATGATCACCAAACAAGCCCAACGACTGGCAGAACTAACTTCGGATCTACGCATTCTTTCCGAGGAGTTCGCCAAGGCGGATCAAGAGTCTGTGTCCGGCATTGCGGGACTGAACCAGGCCTTGCGAGAATGGGCAAGTGAGCTGGGCCTCTTGGCTGAAGACGGGTCCATTGCCTGGGGCCCGCTATCGAGCTTTCTGCTCGGGCTGGCGCAGCCGCGCCAGCCACTGGCGCCCCTGACGGCTCCGATGGGTGCCGGGGACCGGCCGCCTTGGTGGGGTCCTTTGGTCCAGGGCATGCAGCGGATCTGGAGCTGGTTCGATTCAACTGTCGCTGAGCCGCTGCGCGATATCCCTGAGACATGGCGCGGCAATCTTGAAAACCTTCGGATAATTGAAGCGCAAGCCGCCGCCCACGGCTGGTTTGCGTATGATCGGACCATCAACCAATTCATCTCTGACCGACTTGGGACATGGCGAGACAACTTCGCAATGCTCAATACCATTTGGACTGAGAAGCTTTGGGCAGTTCAGGAGCCAGGGCTCCCGGCCGATGGTCCAATCTCTGAAGCTATGCCTACCATGTCCGCCCTTGATAGCAACGGCATCCCAATATCGCCCGTCGGAGCCGACCTTGTCCGGCTTATTGATGAGAGAGGCGGAGTGGGCGTCCACTTTTCTGATGTTATTACCGACGGCACGGCCGGCGTCACGCCATTCAAGGGTCTCGTCGTTCTTCCCAACGCATACACCGATCCTTCCACGCAATCCGCTGCGGACAACGCCGCACTGGTTGGTCACGAGCTCGCGCACACTCTCCAACGTGACCTCCCAGAATTCCCAGACGGGATCCCGCTAGATGGCTCTTGGCCGATGGCGGGTTCCTGGCCCGTTACCCCCGACGGCATCGATCCAGGCAGCTTTGAATACGGCTTTCCCATCCTCGGCGATTTCACGCTCTATATGGAAGTCCAATCCAATATTGTCGGGAAGGCCATCGAATACGATCTGCTCGCTGCCCAACTGGCGAGCTTGCCTGCGGGTAGTCTAGATGCCATCGACATCGCAGACCGGATGGATGGATTGGCAAACGATATTGCCACGTACACGGGAACTGCCGCGGATGCTGCAGCCTATGTTGTGCAGGACTACGATGGCCACGAAATGTACATTGGCGAGATGGTCAAGGAAGTCATCTTCGGGGCTCGGATTCCAGATGGCGGATGGGAGCACTGGCTTTCCCAGCAGGGATTCTCGAATGAATCAATTGACCACATTCAGGAAATCGCCAACCAAGGAGTGCCAGAGTCGGTCTGGCTTTCAGGAATGCTAGAAAGTCCAGGGACCTCGGCTGCGATCCAATCTACTCCAACCCCGACTGCGACACCCTCTGTGACCCCAACAACGGTCCCCTCTCCCACTCTCTCACCTTCGCCGTCACCCACGCCGAGTTCCACACCCCAGCCGCCATCCCCAGCCTTAAGTGCGGAGCCGCCCGATTAGAGTGCAAACTGTCGTCACCGCTCTGGCTCTGACAATATTCGTTTCGGCTTGTGCCACGCAGCGGCCGACTCCCGGTCCATTTCCAGTTGACGGCGTTCGTCAGTTGACCGCAGACTATGCCTTCTATCAGGACCTCATGTGGTCGCCGGCAGGCAACCTGATCGCCGCAACTCGCTGTCCGTTACTTCAGTTCACACCGAGTTGCCTGGGAAACGAGGAAACTATCCTGATCGATCCGGCAAACGGAGAATTGCACCTTGTAGATTTCGAGCCCCTAACTTCAAACTTCGTCAACAGTTACCCGCTTGCATGGTCTAGATCGGGCGAACAACTGCTACTCTATGTGCGAGAAAGCCCGGACGAAAATCGAGCACAGCTCTCCGAAAGTACCGATCGGTACATTGTCGTTCGGCCGATGGATGGGGGATTTGAGGAGATAAGTGTCGAAGGTGCTGTGTTTGATTGGAAGGACGAGGATGCCTCCCTGTTGCTCATGCGATCGAACGGAGACGGCCTGCTTGAGCTAGGTTGGTAT
>DASWJQ010000109.1:0-2480 GCA_036397095.1 Anaerolineales bacterium | reverse complement strand
GACTCGGCTTTAGACAGAAGGCCGGACTGGTCTCCGGATGGCCAATTCATCGTTTTCAGCTCCGCCCGAAGCGGTTCACTCGAGCTCTACATCATGCGCAGCGACGGCACCGATGTCCGGAGTCTAGATGCCGGCGCAGGGAGCAACTTCGATCCGGCCTGGTCGCCCGACGGCCAGCAGATCGTCTTCCTGTCGGACCGCGACGGCAATTATGAGATTTACCGCATCAACGTCCCTGCGTTAGCACCGTGACCTTCAGCCTCTAGCAGCCGGGCGGCGGGCCCCCTCAACCCGCCACTCAAGTCTGACCCGAAGTTGTGTCCGTCTGCGTTATACTGAAGCTACATTCCCGGCGTTCGAACCGACTGCGCGAGTGGAAAAGCGCGCAGTTGCGGGTAAGGAGGATACGCCCGTCCCGAGGCCGGACCCCTCGCCTACGTCAATTTCCCGGGGGACGCTTACCGGGCCAATCATCTAAGGAGGAAAGTTCAAATGCAGAGGAAGAGCTTGATTGCCGGATTGGCTGTGCTCGCGGTGCTCTTGGCGGCTTGCCAGACCGCGGCCGAGCCAGCTGCCGGTGAAGTGGAAGTGTTTAGCTGGTGGACCGGCGGCGGGGAAGCGGCCGGCCTGGACGCCATGTTGGCGGTCTTCACTACTGAGTATCCGGATGTCGCGTTCACCAACTCCGCAGTCGCCGGCGGCGCCGGCACCAACGCGCGAGCCGTGCTCGCAAGCCGCCTGCAGGCCGGAGACCCGCCTGACTCCTGGCAGGCCCACGCCGGTCAGGAAATCATCGGGACCTACGTCGCCGCCGGGCAGATCGAGTCGCTCAACAGCCTGTTCGATGACGAAGGCTGGATCGCGGTCATGCCCGACACGCTCATCCCGCTGATCTCGAAGGACGGGCAGATCTACTCGGTCCCGGTCAACATCCACCGCGCAAACGTGATGTGGACCAACCCGACCTTGTTGTCGGACCTGGGCGTGACGGTGCCGACAACCTGGCCCGAGTTCTTCGCGGCCTGCGAGACAATTGAGGCCGCCGGCAAGATCTGCCTCTCGATGGGAGAGCAGTGGACCTCGATGCACCTGATGGAAGTCGTGCTGCTCGGCGCCCTCGGTCCGGATGAGTACAGCGGGCTGTGGGACGGCACGGGTGACTGGGGCAGCCCCGAAGTCACCGCCGCCCTGGAGAGCTACAGCCAGGTGCTGCAGCATGTGAACTCGGATGCCGCGGGGCTTACCTGGCAGGACGCCTCTCAGCTGGTGGCCAACGGCGACGCCGCCTTCAACATCATGGGCGACTGGGCCGACGGCTACTTCTCCGGCACCACCGCCGGCGGCAACCTCGGCCTGGTCCCAGGCGAAGGTTATGGCTGGGCACCACCTCCAGGGACCGACGGCACGTTCCAGTTCCTGAGCGACAGCTTTACGCTCGCTAAGGACGCCCCGGATCCCGAGGGCGCCCTCGACTGGCTGCGAGTCGCCGGTTCGAAGGCAGGGCAAGAAGCCTTCAACCCGGTCAAGGGTTCGATCTGCGCCCGCACCGACTGCGATACGTCGCTCTTCAATGCGTACCTGCAGACGGCGATGGCCGATTGGTCGACCGACACCGTGGTGGGCAGCCTGACCCACGGCGTGACCGCCAACGATACCTGGAAGAACGAGATCAACACCGCCCTGGGTCTGTTCCTGACGAACAGCGATGTGGCGGCCTTCCAGGCGGCGCTGGTCACAGCCGCCGGAACCTACGGGAACTAACCTCACGCTTCACGCGAGGCACACAGGGGCGGAGGCGACTCCGCCCCTGTCTCTACCCTGAGATGACGGCCATCCCGGCGGGCGCCGGAACCAGAGGGACGACGGGCACCGCCCATCCGGCGCGCCGCCCCAGCCGCGACCAGTGGACTGCAATCGCGGTCGTCCTGCCTTCGATCATCGCCACGGCCATCTTCGTCTACGGGTTCATCGGCTGGACCCTGCGGGTTTCGCTCAGCAACTGGACCGGGCTCTTGCCGGACTACTCCTTTGCCGGCCTGCGCCAGTATCTCGATTTGGCGCGCGACCCCCGTTTCGCCATCGACATCCGCAACACGGCCATCTTCACCGCCCTCTTCCTCACCAGCTGCCTGGCCATTGGCCTGTTCCTTGCGATTCTCTTAGATCAGCGTTTGCGAGGCGAGAACCTCTTCCGCAGTATCTTCCTTTTCCCAATGGCCATTTCCTTCATCGTTACCGGCGTGGCCTGGCGCTGGCTGATGAACGCGGCCACCGGCAGCCGCATCAGCGGGCTCAATCTGCTATTTCATCAGTTCGGGCTGGACCGCCTGATCAACGAATGGCATCTGACCGATCCGCCCTGGGGAATCGCCTTCATCGTGCTGCCCGCCGTGTGGCAGATGTCGGGTTTCACCATGGCGCTCTACCTGGGGGGACTGCGGGCTATCTCCGATGATTTGCGCGAGGCGGCCCGGGTCGAC
>DASWJQ010000108.1:0-70343 GCA_036397095.1 Anaerolineales bacterium | reverse complement strand
AGGAGACCCAGGCTCGCCACGCCGTGATGGATGGCGACCTACTGTTACCGCTTGAGGCGCGCGGCCGGCTGGTTTCAGCCCACGTGCCTGTCGTCTACGGCTGCTCCCACGCCTGTACCTTCTGCATCATTCCCTATCGCCGCGGCGTCGAACGCAGCCGATCGGTTGGCGAGATCACATCCGAGGTTCGCCAGTTGGCCGATCAAGGTGTGCGTGAGGTCACCCTGCTGGGGCAGATCGTCGACCGCTACGGCAAGGAGGTGGACAATGGCCCCACATTGGCCGACCTGCTGCGGATCGTCCATCAGGTTGATGGCATCGATCGCATTCGCTTCCTGACATCACACCCCAATTGGATGAATGACGACCTGCTCCAGGCCGTCGCCGAATTGCCCAAAGTCTGCGAGCATATCGAAGTTCCGGCGCAGGCCGGCGACGATCAGGTGCTCGAACGGATGAAGCGCGGCTATTCATCCGACGACTACCGCCGCCTGATCGCACGCATACGGGACCACATCCAGGGTGTCTCCATCGGCACCGACATCATCGTCGGTTTCCCTGGCGAAACCGACCACCAATTCCAGCGGACCTACGATCTGCTGGCCGAACTCAAACTCGACGTTGCCCACCTGGCGCGCTACTCCCCGCGGCCCAACACGGTCGCCGAACGGCGCATGCCCGACGACGTTCCCGAGGCCGAGAAAATGCGGCGCTACCGGATCCTGGAGAGTCTGCAGGAGCAGATCTCAGCTGACATCAACCGGTCCCACCTGGGGCAGACCGTCGAGGTGCTGGTCGAGCAAGAGTACCAGGGCCGTTGGAAGGGCCGCACCCGCACCAACAAGCTGGTCTTCTTCGAACACCCCGCCGAACTGCGGGGCCAGTTGGTTCCGGTGCACATCGAGCATGCCGGTGCCTGGAGCATGAATGGCAGCCGGTTGCTGATGGATGACGAAGACCCAGCCTCGCTAGCAACGGCCGCCTGAATCTCTCCCAACTGCACCTCCCCTCTTGACGATTGAACCTGACATAGCTAGCATGCCATCGTACAGCTTGGAACGCACCTTGCAACCAACCCGATATCCGCCAAAGCTGTGGTCCTTCAAGGAGGACTCGATGCCACGCCGCCCGTTCATTGTCTTTGCCGTCCCGGTTCTGCTGTCCCTGATTCTGGCGGCCTGTAACATGCCAGGTTTGGGAACCAGCGCCGGCCAGCAGGCGACCGAGGATGCCAACGCCACGGCCGCCGCCGAAACCGTCGCCGCCGAGCTGACCCGGTCGGCCGGCCAACTGCCGACCGACTCGCCGACAGCGGCCGCCACGAACACACCGCCAGCCTCGGCCACACCAGCCGGTCCCACGGCCACACCGGTCCCAACCGGATGCACCGATCGTGCTTCCTTCCTCTCGGATGTGACCGTCCCGGATGACACGTACTTCGAACCGGGTGAGGATTTCACCAAGACCTGGCGCTTGCGTAACACCGGCACCTGCACCTGGACGACCCAATACAAGCTGGTTTTCGACAGTGGCCGCTCGATGGATGGACCTGCCAGCCAGCCGCTGTCCGGCAATGTCCCCCCCAACAGCACGGTCGACCTTTCGGTCGACCTCGAGGCACCTGCCAGCAACGGCACCTACCGCGGCAACTGGTTGTTGCAGAACGCCACCGGGGTGAACTTCGGCATCGGCGCCAATGCCAACGTCGCCTTCTGGGTCCAGATCGTCGTTGGCCCGACGCCGACGCCGGCACCCAGCGTGTATAAGACCGCCAAGATTGAGCTCAAGCCTTCGTTCCATGTGGATCTGGACGAGGGGGAGAGCCCGGCAGACAGCAATGCCGATCGCGACCTATGGTACGAGTCGATCAGCGCCGTCGAGCGCTACCTGACCCCCGTCAACGACGCCGAGGCCTTCCTATGGACCGATGGTGTGCCCGACTTCGAGGACTGCGACGACGACGGCGAATTATCTGATGACCGCATCGATTTTGACGACTTCGAGGTCGGCGACTGGCTCTGTTTCCAGACCAGCGAAGGCCGCATCGGCCGCTTTGAGATCGAAAAGATCTCGGGTGCCAACCCCCCGGTGCTGACGATCGACATCCGCACCTGGAAGTAACGCCCAATCTCCGTGCAACCACAGCGCCCGGGCCTATCCCGGGCGCTTTGCTTTGTCGCTAACCGCCGCCGGCCGTGGCGCGGTAGAATCGCCCAGCTCACACACGAGCAAATGGTCATGGACAAACTGCGTCAACTTCCCCTTCTGCTGCTGGTGGGTGCGCTCTTGGCGGGCTGCAACTTGCTCGGCCAGGCGCCCCCGGCCAGCGCTACGCCCAGCGTGGCCGCGGCCGCTTTGACGGTCGAGGCAGTGCTGACGCGGACCGGCCCAGGCATCGCAGCCACCGGCGTCGCCCGGCAAACCCAGCCTGTGCTTGCCAGCCCGCAGCCATCGCCAACCCCAGCCCCGACCGACGACGAGCCCTGCGACAACCGGGCGGCCTTCATCGATGATGTCACCGTGCGTGACAACAGCCAACTGGACCCAGGGGAGACCTTTGTCAAAATCTGGCGCTTGCGCAACACCGGCTCCTGCACTTGGACACCCGCCTACCTGCTATCGTTCTTCGGCGGCAACCGCCTGAACGCACCGGACACGGTCTCCCTCTCCAGCGAGGTGGCGCCCGACGGAATCGTCGACCTGGCGGTCGATATGAAGGCCCCTGCCGAACCGGGCACCTACCAGGGGTATTGGAAGCTGCGCACACCCGATGGCGAGTTCTTCGGCATTGGTCCCCAGGGGGACCAATCCTTCTGGGTCAAGATCGTGGTGCCGGCGCCGCCGACCTCCCCGAGCACGGCAACAGCAACCAGCAGCCCGACGGCCACGGAGGCCGGATCGACGAGCACGCCAACATCCACTCCGACGGCAAGCTCCACCGCCACGCCCAGCCAGACCCCCGACAACTGAGCGCGCCCCGGGACATTGGCAAGCGCCCGGCGGGCGTGCTACATTGATGACATGACCACGCCGGTACTCATCGTCGACGCCAACCGCGAATTCGGCATGCTGATTCGGCAGTCGCTGGAAGATACCGGTGAGTACGCAGTCGCCCTGGCCACGAGCGGCAGCCAGGCCGAAGATCTTGTCTCCCATCATGCGTTTGATTTGGCGATCATCGACTTTGGCCTACCGGACATGTCCGGCGCCGACCTGGTCCGCCTGCTGCGCCGCCGCTCGGCCGACTTGAAGATCGTCGCCATTCCCATGGTTGGCTCCGGCGAAGATGAACTTAAGGACGTACAGGTCCAAGGCGTCCTGACCAAGCCGTTCTACTTGCCGGAACTGCCGGCGGTGCTGACCCGCGCCCTTGAGGCGCCCAAAACTTTCGGCGGCACCGGGCCGCTGCCAGGCACCGGGCCCTTGCCCAAACCGCGACGGACGCCGCAGGCTAAACCTGGACCAACGCCTACTCCGACCCGATCGTTGCGCCGGCGTTACGAAGCCGCCGGCTCGACCTTGCATGCTTTGTGCGACCAACTGGGACTGCCGGGCTGCCTGCTGGCCAAGGACGGCCAGGCGCTTGCCTTCGCCGGTCTATCCCGGCGCGATGCCCAGCAGTTGGCCGAAGGCCTGCCCCTGACCGATCGCCGTCGCGGCACCTCCGGCGCCACGGCCCAATATGTGCGCGTCAGCGGCGCCTACCGCGACCAACTGCTGTACACCGCACCACTTCCCGGCGGCGTTCGCCTGGGGGTCGTATTCCCGGCCGACCATCCATTCTCAGACGTCCGGGAAACCACGCGCCAGATCGCCGACCGGTTGCTTGGCGGCGAAATGCCTGTCAAGCAGCCTGCACCTGCCCCACGTACGGTCTGGCCACCCCCGTCGAAGGCACTGGGGCGTCCAGGGACAACCGGACCGACCCGCCCTTCCCCGAGCTTTCCCGATCTGATGCCGAGATCGATCTCGCCCTCCCCCAGTCGGGGGCCAACGCCACCGGCCGGCCCACAACCGCCCCCCGCACCGCCCCCACCGGAGCCGGCGCCCAAGCCGCCGGCCGAACCGGAAACCCCACTTACACCGCCCCCACCGGAGCCGGCGCCCAGGCTGCCGGCCGAACCGGCACCCCCCCCCGCACCGCCCCCACCGGAGCCGGCACCCACACCGCCAGCCGAACCGGAAACCCCACCTGCACCGCCACTACCTGAGCCGGCGCCCGCGACAGCCAAACAGGAACCTCCGGCTGCACCGCCCCCGCCGGAGCCGGTGCCCGCGCCAACCGAACCGGTTCCCCCGCCTGCACCGCCCCCACCGGAGCCGGCGCCCGCGCCAGCCGAACCGGTTCCCCCGCCTGGACCGCCCGAACCGGAGCCGGTGCCAGCTTCACCAACCGAACTGGAAGCTCTCCCCGAACCGGAGCCGGCGCTCAAGCTGCCCGATGACTGGCGGCCGGCCCCTTCGTTGAGCCCGGCCCATCAAGCCTTGCTGGAGGAGTTGACACAAGTCGACCTGCCGCCACCGGACCCGCAGCCGGCCGCGCCGCGCCGGCCCGCACCAGCCAAACCGACCACCCAGCCACTGCCGCGCGATTGGATCCCACGCGCCCAACCGCCCGAGGCCTACTTCGCCATCCTTGAAGAGACCGCCGGGCCAGCCATGACCGACGGTACCATCTTTGACTCCCCGGTCCAGGAAGCGACCTACCACCTTCCGTTCACGGCGGTGCTAGTCCCTCGCTTTCCCGAACACTATCTCAGTGGTGAGTTGGCGCGCCAGCTGCGCGAGTGGGCGCAGCGTTTTTGCCTGGCCTGGGACTGGCGCGCCGACAGGATTTCGGTCACGTCCGGCTACCTGGCCATCCGCGTCAGCCTGATCCCCGAAAGCGCCCCGGCCCACGCCATCGAGCAGCTGCGCGACGACCTATCGCGCCGCGTGCTTGAACGCTATCCCAACTTCCATACGGACCTGCCCTCGGGCCGGTTCTGGGCCCGCGCTTATCTGTTGATTGCCGGGGAAGAGCCAGGGCCGGACGACATCGATCGCTTTGTCGAACGCACCCGGCTGGCCCAGGGCCTGGACGGCTGACCTCGACCGGAACCGATCGTTCGCAATGCTACAATGGGCCGATTTCCCCCCCCAACCGGGAGCATGTTGCATGCCGGCCACGCCTCGCCTTTTTCTGATCGACGGTCACGCCCTGGCGTACCGCACCTACTTTGCCCTGACAGCCGTCGGCGGCGGCACCCGTTGGATGACCAAGGCCGGCGAACCAACCGCCGGCACCTATGGCTTCACCTCCGTGCTGCTGCGCCTGTTGGAGCAAGAGAAGCCCGAGTATCTGGCGGTCTCCTTCGACACGGGCCGCACCTTCCGTGACGACCTGTTTGCCGAGTACAAGGCGACGCGCGAGAAGATGCCGGATGACCTGGCCCTGCAGATCGACCGCATTCGTGAGGTGGTGGCGGCATTCGGCATCCCCATCCTGGAGTCGGAGGGCTACGAAGCCGACGACGTGCTGGGCACTGTCGCCCGCCAGGCCGCCGAAGCCGGCGTTCAGGTCATCATCCTCACCGGTGATCGCGACCTGCTTCAGTTGGCGACGGACAGGGTGATCATTCGCCTGGCTGGGCAGAAGCTTTCCGAGGCCGAGGATTTCGGCCCAACCGAGGTCGAAGGCAAAATGGGCGTGCCGCCCAGCCAGATCGTGGATTTCAAGGCGTTGGTGGGCGATAGCAGCGACAATATCCCCGGTGTGCGCGGTGTCGGTGAGAAAACAGCCATCTCGCTGCTCCAGGACTACGAAACCTTGGACGCCATCTTTGAACACCTGGAAGAGATCCCAGCCCGTTTCCGCAACAAGCTGGCCGCTAGCCGGGAGGAAGCCGAGCTGAGCCGCAAGCTGGCACAAATCGTCACCGATGTCCCGCTTCGCTTCGACCTCGATGCCTGCCGGGCCCAGGGTTACAACCGCGATCAAGTCTTCGAATTATTCCGCACCTTGGAATTCCGTTCCCTGATGGACCGCATCCCGGCCAGCGAAGGCAAGGCCGATGGCCAGCAGATGGCGCTGTTTGTCAGTTCGGAAAATCGCGCGCCAAGTGCCAGCCAGGATGCCCAGATTGTAGACAACCCGGAAGCACTGGAGGAACTGGCCAAGACGCTGGCAAAGGCCAAACGCATCGCCTTTGACGTTGAGACGACCAGCACCGATCCGATGACCGCCGACCTGGTGGGGATTTCGCTGGCGACCGAACCGGAGACCGGCTACTACCTGCCGGTCGGACATGAAGCGTCTCACGCCGGCGGCGACCAGCTCGACCTGCAATCCGTGCTTGAGGCACTGCGCCCCACCCTGGATAACCCCAAAATCCCCAAAGTCGGCCATAACCTGAAATACGACTTCCTGGTGCTGGCTCGTTATGGCCTCGAGGCCACGCCGCTCGCCTTTGACACCATGATCGCCGAGTGGCTATGTGATCCGGGCTCACATAACCTGGGACTGAAAAACCTGGCCTGGGTGCGGCTGGGCGTTGAGATGACCGAGATCAGCGAGCTGATCGGCACGGGGCGCAACCAGCGGACCATGGCCCAGGTAGCGATCGCCGACGTGGCGCCCTATGCCGCCGCCGACGCCGCTGTCTGCCTGGCGCTTCAAGCGCAACTCGAGCAAGAGCTCCAGGAGAAGGCCCAACTCGATTTGTTCCACAAGGTCGAAATGCCGCTGGTGCCGATCCTGGCCGGTATGGAAATGGCCGGGATCAAACTCGACTCGGCGTTTCTGGACGAGTTCGGCGCCGGCCTGGAAAGCCGGCTGGCTGAAATTGAAGTCCAAATCTTCAAGCAATGCGGCCAGGAATTCAACTTGAATTCGCCGCAGCAGTTGAGCGAGATCCTGTTTGAAAAGCTGGGCCTGCAACCGCCGGATCGCACTCGCAAGACGGCCTCCGGCTTCTACTCGACCGCCGCCTCTGTGCTCGAGGAATTGCAGTCGGCCCACCCGGTCGTCGAGCTGATCCTGGAGCACCGTGAAATCGCCAAGCTCAAATCGACCTATGCCGATGCCCTGCGGGCCCAGGTCAATCCGACCACCGGACGGGTCCACACTTCGTACAGCCAGATTGGATCCGTGACCGGCCGGCTGGCCTCATCCGACCCCAACCTGCAGAACATCCCGATCCGGACCGAATTGGGCAGACAAATCCGCAAAGCCTTTGTCGCCGAGCCGGGCAAGGTCCTGCTTGACATTGACTACTCGCAAATCGAGCTGCGCATTGTGGCCCACATGGCGCGGGACAAGGCCATGATCGAGGCGTTCGAGCAGGATCAGGACATCCACGCAACTACTGCCTCGGCCGTCTTCGGCGTACCGCTGGATGAGGTCGACTCCAGCATGCGCCGCCGGGCCAAAGGCGTGAACTTTGGCTTGATCTACGGCATGAGTCCGTTTGGCTTGACTCGCACCACCGACCTGACCTTGGCCGAAGCCGAGGACTTCGTCAGTGCCTACTTCGAGCGCTTCCCCGGGGTCAAGCGCTACCTGGAGGAAACCAAGGAACGGGCCCGTCAGGACGGGTACGTCGAGACCCTGCTCGGCCGCCGGCGCTACTTCCCACAGCTGGAAGAGGGCGGGCCAGCCGTGGCGCAGCAGGCCAAAGCGCGCGCCGAGCGCGAGGCCATCAACGCTCCGATTCAGGGTACCGCCGCCGACATTATCAAGCTGGCGATGCTCGACCTACCGGCGGCCCTGGCCAAGGAACGCCTGTCTGCCAAGATGCTGCTTCAGGTGCACGATGAGTTGGTTTTCGAGGTGGCCGAAGACGAGCTGGAAGCAACCAACCAGCTGGCGCAGCGCTTGATGCGGCAGGCCTACGAACTGGACGTACCGCTCAAGACCGAGGCCAAGACCGGACCCAACTGGTACGAGATGCGGCCGCTAGCGTGACCCATCCAGCCGCCAAAAGGGCCGCTGGCGGCTAGCCCTATGGGCATATCCGGGCGAGGGAGCTGTTTGTGCTATACTCGCTTGGCCTGCCGCATTTTTCTTAAGATTCGCCTATGACCGGACGGTTCGAGCTCTTTGAAGAGTCCATGCAGCTTGGCCACTCGGCTGCTTGGGAACAGGACTGGGAGCGGGCGATCGGGTACTACCGGAAGGCGCTCGCCGAGTCTCCGGAGAACCCCGACGCACTCGTCAGTCTTGGTTTGGCATTGCTTGAGACGGGCCACGAAAAGGAAGCGCTGGCCGCCTACCATCAGGCCAGCAAGCTAACGGCGGACGATCCCATCCCCTTCGAGAAATGCGCTGAGATCTTCGAGAGCCTTGGCCAGACGTCCGAGGCCGTCCAACAGCGAGAGCTGGCCGCCGAACGCTACATGCAGCGCCGGGACGCCGAGAAAGCGGTCGAGAATTGGACCGACATCGGGCGCCTGGCACCGAGCAACCTGAAAGCCCGATCGCGCCTGGCGCTGACCAACGAACGGCTCGGCCGCCGGCGTGAAGCAGCCCACGAATACCTGGCCGTCGCCGCCATCCTGCAGAAGGCCAGCCGGCTCGACTCGGCAACAGAGGCCCTGCAGCGGGCGCTGACCATCATCCCAGGTGATGCCGAGGCCACCGAAGCCATGCGCACTTTGCGCGCCGGCAAGCCATTGCCGGATCCACCTCCGCCGCGCGGCGCCACCCGGCCGCTGCGCATAAGCCAGCTGAAGACCCTCCTCGAGTCGCGCGTCGAAGGCGAATTGTTGGCCGAGGACGGCAAACTCGAGCTCGACTCGGACGGGCACAAGGTCGGGCTGGAAGACCCGGAGGAGGGAGCCCGACGCCAGGCTTTATCGGTGCTGGCTGGCCTGCTGTTCGAAGACAGCGATGGCAGCGAGAACGGGTCGGGCGAGGGCCTCGACTTCGAGGCGCTGACCAGGGGCCGCGCCTCGAGCCGAAAGGAATCGGCCGGCCAGCCGGTGATGTACCGTTACTTGAGCCAGGCCATCGATTTGCAATCGCGGGAAAACAAGCGCCAGGCGGCCAAGGAATTCGAACGGGCCATTCAAGCCGGCTTGAACCATCCTGCGGCCCACTACAACCTGGGGCTCTTGTTCAAGGACCTGGGCGACTACGACGAAGCTAAGAAGCACTTGCTGGACGCAGTCGGCCATCCCGAGCTCGAATTGGGCGCCAACCTGGCGCTAGGCCGGCTGTGCCGCTTGCAGGGCGATATGAGCGAAGCCGCCCGCCATTTGGTGCAGGCGCTGCGCCTTGCCGACAGCCTGTCGGTCGACGAATCCAAGTCGAGCGAGTTGAGCCAGTTGTACGATTCGATCCTGGCCACCCAGGATGAGGGCGACGAGGATTCGCTGAACCAGATCGTCGAGAACACGCTCAACTTCCTCAGCGGCCCGCAATGGCTCCAGCGCATCCGGCAGGCGCGCGCACAATTGCGCGGCGACTCGGATGATGCATCGGTCGTGCCCATTGCCCACATGATCGCTGTCGGCGGCAGCGGCCGGGTCATGAGCGCCCTTAACCGCATTGACGGCTACATCAAGGAGGGCCTGATGGCCTCGGCCATGGAGGAGACGATGCTCGCCCTCCAATTTGCGCCAAGCTACTTGGCCCTTCACCGTCGTATGGCCGAAATCCAACTGCGCAGCGGCCAGGATGAGGCGGGCATCGTCAAGCTGGGCATGGTGGCCGAAACCCACCGTGTCCGCGGTGAGGTGCGTGAGGCTTCCGAGGTCTACGCACGCCTGCTGCGTCACTCGCCGGTCGACCGCCTGGCGCGCCAACGCCTCATTCGGCTGCTTGAAACGCAGGGCCGCTTCGATGAAGCGCTCGTACACTACATTGAACTGGCCGAGCTCTTCCGCCAGATGGCTCAAATTGATCTGGCCCGCAAGACACTGGCCGACGCCGTTGCCCATGCCGAACAAGTTGGTGCGGGCAACGCCTCCAAGCTCCGGTTGTTGAAGATGCTGGGCGACATTGAAGTATCCCGGCTCGACTGGCGCATGGCGCTAGATGTCTACCAGAAGATCCGGCAGCTCGACCCGACCAACGCCGACGCCCGCGCCCGGCTGATCGATCTCAACCTGCGCCTGGGCCAGGAAGACCAAGCCGCCGAAGCGCTCGACGGCCACCTGGAGCAATTGGTCAACGCCGGCCACGGCACCCAAGCGCTCGAGCTGCTCGAGGACTTGGCCCGCGAGCATCCGGGGAAACAAGCGCTGCACGCTCGGCTGGCCGACGCCTACCGGGCCGCCGGGCGCAAGGCAGATGCGATCGCCCAATACGACGCGCTGGGCGAACTCCAGCTTGACGCCGGCCAAACTCAGGCCGCAATCAAGACCATTCAGACGATTGTTGACCTGGAACCGCCTGATTCAAGTGGCTACGTGGATCTGCTGGCGAACCTCAAGAAGCAGCAGTCCGGTGAGCCCTAGGAACCGACAGACAACCAACCGTGACTGACCTGCTCAATGAACTGATCTTTCTCTTCCAGCGGGTCGATTGGCTGGACGTTGTTGACCTCGTTCTGGTCACGGTCATCTTCTTCCTCATCCTGACCCTCGTTCGTGGCACCCAGGCCGTTGTGCTGCTGCGGGGGATGATCCTGCTTCTCATCGGCATCACGCTGCTCACCAGTTTGCTAGAGCTGCCCGCATTTTCCTTCTTGTTAAGGACGGCCCTGCCTGCCTTGCTCGTCGCCATTCCAGTCATATTTGCCCCCGAGATCCGGCGGGCACTGGAACGCATCGGCCGTGCGGGCACGATTCTGACCGCCAACGCCGAACCCGGCGAGATCGAAGTCCGGATCGACGCCATCGTCACCGCCGCCCAACGCCTGACCGACCATTACCATGGCGCGTTGATCGTCATCGAACGGGAGGTCCAGCTCGAGGAGTACATCGAGACGGGTGTCCCGCTCGACGCCATGCTTTCCGCCGAACTGCTCCTGCAAATCTTCTTCCTGAATACACCCTTGCATGACGGGGCCGTCATCGTGCGTGGCGACCGGATAGTGGCCGCATCGTGCGTGCTGCCCCTGTCGGCCAGCGGTACATTGTCCCGCTCGCCCGACCGCCAAATGGGCCTGCGCCACCGGGCAGCCCTGGGGATCAGCGAGGTCAGTGATGCGGTCGCCGTGGTCGTGTCGGAGGAGCGCGGCGTGGTTTCGGTGGCCCACAACGGACGCATGATCCGGCGGCTGGACGCCAGCCGGCTGCGCAACATTCTGATTGCCTTCTACCGCCCACAGGCCCCACGACTGCTGCCGGAGTGGCTGGAAGGGCTCATCGAGCGCTTCAACCGCTTCAGCGCGGAAGTCGCCGGACGCGGTTAGGATCCACCTATGCTTCGTTGGCTTTGGCGCAATCTGAGTTCGCTCCTGCTGGCCCTGGTGCTGGCCATCACCGTCTGGGTCGCCGCCGTTTCGGCCGAAGACCCCGTCGAAGAGCGCACCCTGCCCAACCCGGTGCCGATCGAGCTGCGCAGCCAGCCCGCCGGGCTCATGATCGTCAACCAACCACCGGAGACCGCCCGGGTCACCCTGCGGGCACCCCAATCCGTATGGAACGGCCTGTCGCAGGCCGATGTCGAACTGTGGGTCGATCTGGCCAGCGCCACCACCGGCGAAGGGCGTTATCCGGTGCAGTACCGGGTCGGCGCCCGTCCGGTTGAGATAACCCGGATTGAGCCGGCCAACTTGACGCTTACGCTCGAGCCTACCGCCTCAGCCGTATTCCCGGTCGAAATCAACATTGTCGGTGAGCCGCCGGTCGGTTTCCGCGCTACCGCCCCACAACTCGAACCAGCCGAAGTCACGGTCATTGGCCCCGATTCGGCCGTCAGCCGGATCGCGACGGTGGCCAGCGAAATCGATATCAGCGGCCGCAGCCAGGCGCTGATTGAACAGATTGAACCACTGCCGCTCGACGAGAACGGCAACCCGGTCGCCGGCGTCACGCTCCAGCCGGCCACCATCCGGGTGACGATTGGCATTGAGGACCTCGGTGGCTACCGCTCGGTGGTGGTGCTGCCCAAGATTGAAGGTGAACTCGAACCGGGCTACCAGCTGACCCAGATCACGGTTTCGCCTACGCTTGTGCGCGTTTTTGCTTCAGACCCGCTGGCGATGAATGAATTGAGCGGCTTCGTAGAAACTGAGCCTGTCTCGTTGACCAATGTCACCGACGACTTCGAACGGCGGGTTAGCCTTGACCTGCCGACCGGCGTCTCGATCGTGGGCGAGCAGAGCGTGCTCGTCCGCGTCAGCATCGACCCGATCGAGACCTCGATCACGATTACACGCGAGGTCGAAGTGCAGGGCCTGGAGGATGGACTGTACGCCCTGGCCTCCCCCCAAAGCGTCAGCCTGATCCTGACCGGCCCCCTGCCGGTGTTGGACGGTTTGCAGCCGCGCGACGTGCGCGTGATTATCGACGTGCTTGGGCTGGCCGAAGGCTCTCACCAGTTGACCCCCGAGGTGATCGTCGCCCTGCCGGAGGTCAACGTGCAGTCGGTGCTGCCGGACACGATCGAGCTGACGATCACCGACACCCCTCCCCCGACTCCAACCGCCGTCCCGACGCAAGAGTAAATATGGCCTCGCCGGTCGTGGCGCTTGTTGGGCGCCCCAATGTCGGTAAGTCAACCCTGTTTAACCGCCTGGCGGGTGAACGGCTGGCGGTCGTCGACGAGAAGCCGGGGACCACGCGCGACCGGTTGGTGGCCGACTCCGAGTGGCAAGGGGTCACTTTCAACATTGTGGATACGGGCGGCATCGATCCAACCGCGCTGGCCGGTGGAGAGCCCCTGTCGGTCGACTCGGCCGACTACATTCAGGCGATACGCGCCCAGGCTGAGCTGGCGGCGCGCGAGGCCGACGCAGTCATCTTCATTGTGGATGGATTGGCCGGGCCGACGCCGGCGGACCTTGAAGTGGCCCACATCCTGCGCCGGCGGGGCCCGACAGGTGCTGCGCCTGCCCCGGTGCTGCTTGTGGTCAACAAGTGTGACAACGCCCAGCGGCGGGCTGAGGCCGCCGCCTTCTACGAACTGGGCATCGGGGAACCACTGGCCATCTCGGCCCTGCACGGGACCGGCACCGGCGACATGCTCGACCGCCTGCTCGGAGTACTTGGCCCGCGGCCGCCCCTGCCGATCGAAGACGACGAGCGGGTGCACATTGCCATCGTCGGCAAGCCGAATGCCGGCAAGTCGAGCCTGCTCAACCGGCTGTTGGGCCAAGAGCGAGTCATTGTGTCGGACATCCCTGGCACGACGCGCGATGCGGTCGACACGACGCTCGTTTATCACGGCCAGGAAATCGTCCTGATTGACACCGCCGGCATTCGCCGCCGTGGCAAGGTCGAACCCGGTGTCGAGAAGTATTCCGTCCTGCGCGCCTTGCGGGCGATCGAACGGGCCGATGTGGCCCTGTTGATGGTCGATGCCACCGATGGGGTGACCGCCCAGGACACCCACATCGCCGGCTTGATCATCGACCAGTACCGCAGCGTGGTGGTGCTGGTCAACAAGTGGGATCTGGTGCCCAAAGACACCCACACAATGGACGACTACGCCGCCAACGTCCAGCAGCGCTTGCGCTTTCTGCCACACGTGCCGGTGCTGTTCATCTCGGCGCTGACCGGTCAACGGGTGGACCGGGTGCTGCCGCTTGCGTTGCAGGTTCAGGAAGAACGATTGCGGCGCATACCGACCGGCGAGTTCAACCGCATGCTCGACGAGGCGCTGGCGGCCCATCCACCCCCAACGCATTCTGGAAAGCAGCTGCGGTTCTACTATGGCTCCCAGGTTCGCACCGACCCGCCCACGTTTCTATTCCATGTCAACGATCCGCGCCTGGTGCACTTTTCCTACAAGCGCTTCCTGGAGAACCAGATCCGGAAGCGCTATGGCTTCCTCGGCACCCCGCTCCGCCTGTCTTTCCGCCGGCGCAGTGGCAGCTAGCCGGCGACCGTACTCCAGTCCACCTTGCCGGCCCCCTGGCGCCCTCTTATAATCCCATCCATGTCCGATCCGGCCAGCTTCGACCCGGCGCCCCCGACGTGGGGCGCCTCTGCGCCCCCTGGTTTCGGCCGGCGCCTGCTTCGCACCCTCGGAGAGCTGGCGCAGACCCTGATCATTGCCGGCTTGCTCTTCCTGCTGGTCAACATGGTGACGGCGCGCATCCGGGTCGAAGGCAACAGCATGGAACCCAGCCTGCACGACGGCGAGTTCGTGGTCGTCAACCGGCTGGCCTATCGCCTCGATAACCCGGCGCGCGGCGATATCGTGGTCTTTCATTTCCCGCTCGATACCGGCCGGCGTTTCATCAAACGCATCGTCGGCGAGCCGGGCGACATTGTACAGATCCAAGGTGGCCAGGTCTACGTCAATGGCAACCTGCTCGACGAACCGTATATCGCGGCCGCCCCGCGATACAGCGGTGAATGGCAGGTCGGCCCCGATCAGGCGTTCGTCCTGGGTGACAACCGCAACAATTCGTCGGACTCGCAGAACTGGGGCATGCTCCCGCTCAGTGAGATCATCGGCAAAGCGGTTCTGATCTACTGGCCCCTCACCGATATCGGCCTGATTCCCCACTACGAGCTCGCCACCGCCGCCAGCAACTGAGCCTGGCCGCTGTGCTACAATCGCGCCGCTTTGCGATGAGCCTAGCCCCAGGCAAACGACCGCTCGCAGGGGCCGGTCCAAGGCGGAAAAACCGATGACCCAGCCGATTTCCGAAGCCGAGTTGGAGGCCCTGATTGCCCGCGTGGTTGCCGAAACCACCGGCGGCAGCTGGCAGGCCGACCGGTTGCGGACGATTGCCATCGGCGCCGACCATCGGGGCCAGGAACTGAAAGTCGATTTGCTCGACTGGCTGGCGGACCTGGGCTACCAGATCCAGGATCACAGCCAGCGGCCGGACGGCTCGACGGACTACCCGGATATCGCTGAGGCCGTCGCTCGCCAGGTGGCGGTTGGCGCCGCCTGGCGCGGCATTGTGATCGATGGCGCCGGCATCGGCAGCTGCATGGCCGCCAACAAGGTGCCGGGCGTGCGGGCGGCCCTATGCTACAATCAGGCGACCGCCAACAATGCCCGCCAACACAACGACGCCAACGTCCTTTGCCTGGGTTCGGGTTTGCTTGACAGGGAACTGGCGCGCCAGATTACGGCCGTCTGGCTGGAAACGGCTTTCGCCGGCGGCCGCCATGCCCGGCGAGTGGACAAAATCGGTGACATCGAACGCCGTTTCAGCCGCCGCTGACCAGTGCCTATGACCCCCTCTGACATCGATCGCCAGCTCGTTCAAACCATCGTGGAGACAGTCACCCGCGAAGTGCTGCTGGCGCTGGCCGACGCCGAGCGCGAGAAGCAGTCGGGCGTAGTCTGCCAGCAAGAATGCTACGAAGGGCTGTGCGTGCAGACGTGTATCGACGACGTCGGCCAGGTGGTGCAAGCGGGCGCCAGCCGCGTTTCGTCAGCGCTGGGCGCCGTGCCTGCCGACGAGGCCCTGGCCCGGGCCATTGACCACACCCTGCTCAAGGCCGACGCCACCCCCGACCAGATTGCCCAATTGTGCTTCGAGGCCCGCAAGTACGGCTTCGCTTCGGTCTGCGTCAACCCAACCCATGTCAAGTTGGCGGCGGACTTGCTGGATGGCTCGCCGGTCAAGGTATGTACCGTCATTGGCTTCCCCCTCGGCGCCACCCTGCCCGAGGTCAAAGCCTTCGAGGCGCTCGACGCCATCAAGAATGGCGCCACCGAAATCGATATGGTCATCAACATTGGTGCGCTCAAGGGCGGTGACTACACCACGGTTGCACAAGATATCCGCGGTGTCGTGCAGGTGGCCCACGCCCGCCATGCGCTGGTCAAGGTCATCCTCGAGATGGCTTTGCTGACCGAAGAGGAGAAAGTGGCCGGCTGCTTGCTGGCCAAGGAGGCGGGCGCTGATTTCGTTAAGACCTCGACCGGCTTTGGTCCGGGCGGCGCTACCGTTGCGGATGTGGCCCTGATGCGCAAGGTGGTCGGACCGCAGATGGGGATCAAGGCGGCCGGCGGCATCCGCGGCCTGCAAGACGCCCGAAGCATGGTCAAGGCCGGCGCCACCCGCATCGGCGCCAGCGCTGGCGTGCGCATTGTCGGCGAGGCGCGCGGTGAACTGCAGCCGGAGACCGAGGCCGCCCGTGGCTACTGACGAGAACTTCGAAGCCGCCGCTTACGCCTGCCCGGAGTGCCATTTGGGGACGCTGCAGCCGGGGACGGCCTTCTACTGCTCCTGGCTTCAAGGAGAGTTCATCTCTGCCCCCGATTTCCCGGCCTGGATTTGCGATGTATGCGGCCGGCGTGAGTATGATGAAGAATCGGTCCAGGAGCTGCAGACTTTGCTCCACCTGGAGCGCGATGAGCGCGACCGGCGGCGCCGCACGGACAGCACCAGCCCGGATCCGACCGGCCAGGATCGACTGCACAACCCGGATAACCGGGGCTGACCCAGGAGACCGCATGCGCATCGCCAAAGTCGTCGGGGTTACGATCGCCACCATCAAGCAGGACAAGCTGCACGGGCGAAAGCTGTTGGTGCTGCGTGAGACTGATGAGACCGGTCAGGTGACGGGCAAGCCCCTGGTCGGCGTGGATGTGGTTGACGCAGGCGTCGGCGAACTGGTCCTGATCGCCCAGGGCAGCGCCGCTCGCCAGACCGACATGACAGACAAATCGCCTGTCGACACCGTCATCATGGCGGTGATCGACTCGCTCGAGGTCGACGGCAAGGTAACATTCCGCAAATCCTGAGGGAGCCGGACCGATGGCCGAGACATTTGACAAAGACCTGAGGTCAATCCAGGAAGCTCGGCGGGCGGCCGAGACGGCCTACCAGGCCTTCCTGCAGTTTGCCGATGCTCCCCAGGACCTGGTCGATCGGATTTGCCAGGCGATGGCCGACGCCGCCTATCAGGCCGCCGAACGGCTGGGCCAAATGGCTCATGACGAGACGGGCTATGGCGTACCGGCCCACAAGACGATCAAGAACCAGTTCAGCTCACGCCGGGTGTGGGAGTCGATCCGCGACATCCCAACCGTCGGAGTTATTAGGCGTGACGATGCCAAAGGCATCATCGAAATCGCCTGGCCGGTGGGCGTTGTGGCTGCCCTCAGCCCCAGCACCAACCCGACCTCGACGGTCATCTTCAAGACCCTGATCGCAGTCAAAGCGCGCAATGCCATTGTGCATGCCCCCCATCCGACGGCGGTCGGCGCCTGCCGGGAGACATCACGGATCATGGCCGAGGCGGCCGTCGCCGCCGGGGCACCGGCCAATCTGGTCCAATGCCTCGAAACCATCAGCCTGGAGGGCACGCAGGAGCTGATGCGCCACAAGCGCACCAGCCTGATCCTGGCCACCGGCGGTACGCCAATGGTGCGGGCGGCCCATTCGGTCGGCAAGCCGGCCTATGGCGTCGGCCCGGGCAATGTGCCTTGCTACGTTGACCGCAGCGCCGATATCGACCGGGCGGCCCGCTATATCGTTGCCAGCAAGGCTTTCGATCACTCGGTTATTTGCTCGACCGAGCAGGATGTGATCGCCGACCGGCCCATCGCCGACGCGCTGCGCAGCCGGATGCAAGCCGAAGGCGCCTACTTCACCTCCCCCGATGAATCCGAGGCATTGCGCCGGACATTGTTCCAGGCTGACGGCGGCATCAACGTCAAGACGGTCGGCCAATCCCCGCAAACGCTGGCGGCGATGGCCGGCTTCGAAGTGCCAGCTTCGGCTCGCATCCTGGTGACACCGGTTGACAAGGTCGGACCGGAGGAGCCGCTGTCGCGCGAGAAGCTGACGACAGTGCTCGGCTGGTACGAGACCGACGGCTGGCGCGCTGGCTGCGACCGCTGCATCGAATTGATTCACTTTGGCGGGCGCGGCCACAGCCTGGTGATTCACGCCGAGGACGATGACGTGATCATGGCCTTTGGCCTGGAGAAGCCCGTTTTCCGCATTCTGGTCAACACGCCTGGCACGCTGGGCGCCATCGGCTATACCACGAATGTCATGCCGTCGATGACCTTGGGATCGGGCGGCGAGGGTCGATCGATCACCGGCGACAACATCACGGTGCACCACCTGTATGACACCAAACGGTTGGCCTTTGAGCGCAACCCGCCGCCCGATTCTATCTTTGGCGCGGCCGCGCCGGCGGTGGCTGGCGCCCAGGTGCCAAACGAGGTAGATATCCAGCGGATCGAGTCGATGGTCGTGCGCATCCTTGACGAGATCCGAGCAGAGCGAGAGAGCTAGCTGACCCGACTCAGGTCGGGATCCGGCCTGCCCACTACTTGATGGAGGAAGCAACATGGCCCAAGAAATCTCGATGATCGCCCTCGGCATGGTTGAGACTCGCGGCTTGATCGGGTCGATCGAAGCAGCCGATGCCATGGTCAAGGCGGCCAATGTCGCCCTGATTGGCTCCGAGTACACCGGCGGCGGCTACGTGACCGTCCTGGTGCGCGGCGACGTTGGCGCCGTCAAGGCAGCCACCGATGCCGGCGCAGCAGCGGCCAAGCGCGTTGGCGAACTGGTGTCGGCGCACGTTATCCCGCGTCCCCACGAGGACGTCGAGATGATTCTGCCGCAACGCTCCAAGGGTGGGATCGGCGGTCGCTCCGAATCATCCAGCAAGAAGTCATAGCCGACCCTAGGTGAACACGGCCGCCGAGGCTCTGCTCGCCGAGGCCCAGGCCGTTCTCACCGGCGCAACGCCCGGCCGCCCGGCGGTGCAGGGCGATGTGCGCGTCGGTGTCGACTTGGGCACGGCCAAGATGGTGCTGCTGGCCCTGGACGACCAGGGGCAGCCGCTGGCCGGTCGCCTGTGGCCAGCACAGGTCGTCCGCGACGGCCTGGTCGTCGATTTCATCGGCGCCGTCGACCGGCTCCGCCAAATGAAGGCGGAAGTCGAGGCCGAACTACAGCGAACCCTGACGGCGGCTGTCTCCGGCTATCCCCCCGGGGTGCCCGAGCCGGAGCGTCAGGCCATCGCTCATGTCGTGCAAAGCGCCGGCATGGACTGCCTCGAGCTGATCGACGAACCGTCGGCGGCCAACAACGTCCTGGGAATTCGCCAGGGTGCAATTGTTGATGTCGGTGGGGGTACAACCGGGATCGCCGTCGTTGAGCGAGGCGAGATTGTGTACACCGCCGATGAAGCCACCGGCGGCACCCATTTCAACCTTGTGATCGCCGGGGCGCTCGACATTTCGTATGAAGACGCCGAACGCCTGAAAGAAACACCGGGCGAACAAAGTCGACTCCTGGGGATGGTCCGGCCGGTCATGGAGAAGATTGGCACGATCATAGCCCGCCACCTGGCTGGCCGGTCCGTCGATCAGATCCACCTGGTGGGTGGCGCCTGCGCCTTCCCCGGCATCGACGAGGTCGTGGCCGAGGTGACCGGCTTGCCGGCGACGGTGGCACCGCACACCCAACTGGTCACGCCGCTGGGGCTGGCGCTGGGCCGCCCATTGGCTGCCAATCCCAGCTTGTTAGAAGCCGTTTCGAACTGGAGCCGTTGATGAGCACTGATTTCTCACTTCGCTGCTACGTGTACCTCGATCGCATGCAGGCCCAGTTCGCCGCATTCATCGGTACGATTACCCAGGGCGACCTGTCGACCGAGGGCATGGCTTCGCTCTACATCGAGATGGCGCCAGGTAATGAAGTGTTCCGCGTCGTCGACATCGCCGTCAAAGCGACGCGGGCCCGGCCGGGCGTGCAGATTGTCGAACGCGAATTCGGCACCTTCGAAGTCCATCACCCCGAGCAGGCCGAGGTGCTTGAAGCGGGCCGCATCGTGCTGGATCGGCTGGGATTGAAACGAGAAGACCGGGTCAAACCGCAGGTGATTTCCAACCAGATCATCACCAATGTCGAGCCTTACCAGGCGCAGCTGATCAATCGTTTCAGGCGCGGCACGATGTTGATTCCAGGCCAGACCATGCTGGTGATGGAAGTTGCACCGGCCGCCTACATCACTTACGCCTGCAACGAAGCCGAGAAGTCGGCCAGTATTAACCTGCTTCACTTCTCGGGGATCGGTCGTTTTGGCCGAATGTGGTTGTCCGGATCCGAGTCCGAAATCAGCACGGCGCGCGAAGCGGTCGATACTGCGCTGGGCGCCCTCGAAGGCCGCGCCGAGTAGCACGAGGCGGTGTAGCGATGGCTGCCGAGTTTTACACCGAAGTTGACATCGTCGACCTTGCCCAGGCGGGAGGGCGCCAGCTGCACCTTGGGCCCGAGGATCGGATGACCGACCTGGCTCGCGAGCGAGCCGCCAAAGAAGGCATCATCATCGTCGGCGCCTACCAGATCCCCGAGCAGGCCGCACGTCAAGCGGCCTCCATGCGCTATGCGCCGCCACTCGAGACCAAGTCGGATGATGGTGGCAGCCTGCCAGCAGCCAGCGACATTCGCCAGCGCGTCCGGCAAGCGGTTGGCCACAAGCTCGGCGACCAGGTCGACCAGGAACTGCTCGACCGCATCCTCGATCGCGTACTCGACCAGTTGGGAGTGAGTTAAGGTGAACTTGGCCAGGGTGCATGGCCGCGCCGTTTGCACCCTGAAGGTCGACGGGATCAAAGGCGTCAGCTTGCTGGTGGTGCAGCCGGTGAACAAACGCCTGGAACCGGTCGACAGCCTGCAGGTGGCGGCGGACGTGGTCGAAGCCGGGCCGGGCGACTTGTGCCTGACGGTGGCCTCACGCGAGGCGGCCTTGGCCATGCGCAATGAGACGTTCGTCCCGATCGATCTGGCCATCATCGGCATTGTCGACGAACTGAACATCCAAGAAGGCATTGACTTCCAACTCAAGAAGGGGCTCAACCTCTACAGTTGAGACCATGTCATGATTCTAGGGAAAGTCGTCGGCACCGTAGTCACCACAATAAGCCACCCTGACTTCAAGCAGCGTCGGCTGCTGGTTGTGCAGCCACTCGATCCCGACAATGAGGAGCAAGAGGATCTGGTGGCGCTCGACATCACCCATGCCGGCGTCGGCGACACGGTCCTGATCAACGACGAGGGTAACGGCGCCCGCCAGGTTCTGGATCAGCCTGAGGGCTGTGTCCGCTCCGTTGTCGTGGGCATCGTCGACTCGATACAAATGTATGAGTGAACTTGATCACCGCGGCCGCAATCCCGTCGTTCTGGTGCTGGCCGATGTAGCCAGCAACGCCCAGGGGATTATTGACAAAATCCTCAAACCGGCCGGCATCCGCGCTTGGCCCGCCGAAGACCCACAGGCCCCGACCCCCGACGTCTTGCTGGTCGACATCACCCAGCAGCTAGGCGACCCTCTCGGAGGCTTGCGCACGCTGCGTGCCAAAGGCGACGAAGCGCCGGCGATCGTACTGGCGGCCCATTTCCCGACGGCGCGGCTGCGGGACCTATTCCGCCTGGGCGTGGCCGATGTCATGCTCAAGCCCTACAAAGGCGTTGAGCTGTGCAAGTCGATTTATGCATTGAGTGAGGCCCGGTCGACCGAGGTCACGACCCAACTGCTGGCGCGCCGGTTGCAGTCAACCCGGGAGCAGGCCAGGCGCCGCTCCGAAGAGATCCGCTGGCTAAGTGAGATCGGCCGGACGGTGGTTGGATTGCGCAACCTCGAGTCCATCCTGACGCGGGTAGTCGAGGCGGCCGCCTTCTTGACCGACGCCGAAGAAGCCAATATCTACCTGGCCGAGCAAGGCTCGCGCGAAGTGGTGCTGCGTGCCAGCAAATCGGCCGGCGAGACGCGCGGCACGCTCAAGCGATTGCGCATTACCGATACCCTGGCCGGTCACGTGTTCCGCTCGGGGCAGCCGATCGTCCGCCAGCCCGAAGAAGGAGCAAAACCGGTCAAGGTGCAGACCGGTTTTCTGGTCCAGTCCCTGATCAAGGTGCCGGTCCGGATCGGCCAGCGGCCGGTTGGCGTGCTGGGGGTCTACAACCGGCTGGCGCCACGTCCATTCAGTGAGCACCATGTCACCTTGCTCGGGGCGCTGGCCGATTGGGCCGGCGTCGCGCTCGAACAATCGGCCGGCGAGCCACCCGCTGCGCCCGCCGAGCCGCCGTCGGCTCCCCCGCCCACACCAGCGACGGCCCAGATACCGTTGGATCTAATTCATGGGTTGGAGCAGCTGGAAAACGAACTGCGGGCCGGTCTCAAGGATCAGACCGATCCCGCCTCCCACCAGCGCTGGGCGGATATGCTCGACCGAGTCATTTCCCTGCGCCAACTGCCGATGGCCCTGCTGGAGTCCGGCACCGAGGGTTCTTACATCGACCTCGAGCAGGTGGCGGCCCGGGTAGTTGATGAGCTGAGGATGGCTGCCCGCCAGCGCAGTCTTGAACTGGTGCTCGAATCAAACGGCCGCTTGCCGCGGCTGCGCGGGCATCAGGGAAGGATCCATCGGGTGATCGAGGCGCTCACGGCGGCGGCCATTCGCCGTACCCAGCGGGGACGAATAGCGCTCACCCTGCGCCAGTTCGATGTGACCGCTGGCTACAGCAGCGGTTTCCCCTTGCCCCAGGAACAGTCGCTGCCGGACGGCCGTTGGGTGGCGGTGGAGGTTTCAGATTCAAGCGGTGGTCTGTCCCCGGATACCGTTCGCGCACTGTCGCTGCCCGAGGCCGATCCTACGGTTGGCAGTCTGGGCCCGGGGCTCTCGATGGGCGAGGTCAGATTGATCGCTGAGTCGATGGGCGGCTACTTGTGGCACAACCATACAGCGGTCAGCACTTCGATCACCTTCGCCCTGCCGGCGGGTTAGTGGGAGGCGCCTGATGAGCAATCCCGTCTCCGTTGAGATTTACACCTCGAGCCACCGTGTGCTGGGCCGGGTCACCCCGGGCAGCGCCGGATTGTATGGATTCATGAATGACCGCACGCGGTCATCGCTCGAAATCGAGGGCGCCCATTTGACCCGGCTGCACCAACCGGCGCGCTTGGTCGCCCGTTATCCGCGCCTGTGGCTCAACAAACGCAGCCTGGCGGCCGTCTTGCTCAGCAACCGGGGCGAGCTCGGGCCGGTGTCGCTGACCAGGCACGGTTACTCGACGGTGGCCCAGCACTGGGTCCACATGATGCTGGAGGGCTATGAAGTTCGCGGTATGTTGGAGGCTTCCGGCCGGATTGACCTGAGCACGATCTTCGTCGAGGGCGAAGCCGTCTTTTCGCCGCTGTACAACGCCGAACTCCAGTCCATTCTGTACCCGAATATCGAGGCCTCCAGCCCGGCGATCCTGTTTAACGCCGGCGGCATTACCGCCATTTGCCCGTTGCGGCGGGAAGACATCCCCGAGGCCAGCTCCGAAGCCGACTCCGGCTGACGGGCCCGCGCCAGCTGCGACAGTCCTGCCCGCGCCAACGGTATACTCGCCACATTCCAACCGGGAGAAGCCGATGTCCGAAGACCGCGTCTACATTCAAGATTTCATGCCCGACAACGTGTGCTTCGGTTGCGGATCGCTCAACCCCGACGGCCTGCAAATCAAGAGCTTCATGGACGGCGAGGAGTGTGTCGCCGTCTGGCAATCGGCCGAGAAGTACCACGGCTGGCAATCGGTCCTGAACGGAGGCATTCTGGCGACGTTGATTGATTGCCATTCGATGGCCACCGCCCTGCAAGCAGCCTACGCCAGTGAGAGCCGGCCGGTTGGCTCGGATCCGGTCTACCGCTATGCCACCGGCACGATCACCATCCGCTATCTGCTGCCCACGTCGAATGAGCTGCCTGTTACGCTGCGGGCCCGCGTCGAGTCGATGAGCGGGCGCAAGACGCGTGTGACCTGCCGCACCTTCGTCGACGGAAACCAGACCGCCGAAGCCGACGTCGTTGCCGTGCGGGTGTTTGAGGGCGAGCCAACCCGCGGCGAGGCCTTCCGATAAGCCGGCGCCGCCGGTCCTGGGCCTGGGCTGTCATCGGCCTTCTCCTGTTGGTGGTGCTGGCGGCCGGCGGTCTGCAGGTGTGGCGCCTGCTGCGCCAGGTCAACCTGGCCGGCTTCGTCAGCCAGGGCGATCGGGCCAGCCTCCAACTCCCAACCGGTTTCGAAGCCACGGTCTTTGCCTCCGGCTTGGTCGGCCCCCGCTTTATCGCCTTCAGTCCGGACGGCGTGCTGCACGTGGCCGAACGCGGCGCCGGAAGGATTGTCCGGCTGCCCGACGAAAACCAGGATGGGCGGGCCGACTCGCTGTCGGTGTTCGCCGATGAATTGTCGTCACCGCACAGCCTTGTCTTCCACCAGGGACGCTGGTTTGTCGGCGTGCCCAGCGGAGTAGTGGCTCTTCACGACCAGGACGGCGACGGTGTGGCCGACGAGCGGCAAGTCGTGATCGACGACTACCCCACCGGCGGCCACAACACGCGGACCGTCATCTTCCTGCCCGACGGGCGCATGCTGGTGTCGGTCGGCTCGAGCTGCAATGCTTGCCAAGAGGACGATCGGCGTCGGGCGGGCATTGTGAGCTACGACGGACCGGACGGATCGGGCCAGCAGATCTATGCCAGCGGCCTGCGCAACGCTGTCGGCTTGACGCTGCAGCCGTCCACCGATCTCCTTTGGGCCAGCAACAACGGGCGGGACTTCCTGGGGGACGATCTGCCGCCCGATACCATTCACCAGGTGCAGCAGGGCGTCGACTATGGCTGGCCAACCTGCCACGCCGGCCAGATCGTGGATCCGGAGCTGGCCACACCCGACGGCTGCCAGGGCGTGCCGGCGGCCGACGTGGAGCTTCAGGCCCATTCAGCCCCGCTTGGACTGACTTTCTATGATGGGGACACCTTCCCGGACGAATTCGCGGGAGACCTGTTTGTGGCGCTGCACGGTTCGTGGAACCGCAGCACGCCGGTCGGCTACCAGGTCATCCGCATCCCGTTCGAAGGGGGTCTGCCAGCGGGCGATCCGGTTGACTTTGCCAGCGGCTGGCTGGCGGCCGACGGCTCGGTCAGCGGGCGGCCGGTGGGTCTGGCCGTCGGTCCGGACGGTGCCCTGTATGTGAGCGACGACCTAGCTGGCTTCATCTACCGCATCGTCTACACCGGCGGCGGCAGCTAGCCTGGCCATCCAACCCCAACGCGTGCTATCCTAAATTGAGGTAGATGAGCCCAGGGGGAGAACATGACAATGTTCTGGCTCAGCGGCGCCTGGCTGGCAGGCATTCTGGCCGGGTCAAGGTTCACACTGCGCCCTTGGCAATGGCTTGTGCTGGCCGCCCTGTTCCTGGGCGGCCTGCTCTGGCAGCGGAGTCAAAGCCGGCAGCGCTTGTTGCTTGGACTTCTGCTGGTCGCCTGTCTCGGTGCTGCCCGCTACCATCCCTCCCTGCCCAACAGCCCCTTGATTCATTACCACGGTCTCAGCCGCGGCCTGACGATACGTGGCCGTGTGGTTGACTACCCCGCCCAACGCGATAGCCTGACGGGCTTGACCGTGGCCGTCGAGTCGATCTTGACCGACGGCGGCAGCTGGCAGCCGCAGGCTGGACTGATCCTTGCCAACGTCGATCCTTTCTCCCCCTGGGCCTACGGTGACCGGGTCGAACTGCGCGGCAATCTGCAAGAGCCGCCGGCCTCCGACGCCTTTGACTATCGAGCGTACCTGGCACGGCGCGGGATCCACACTTTGATGACTGCCAATCGGGCCATGCAGCTTGGTCGGGGTCCCTTGATCGACGGGCAGGGGGCGATCTACCGGCTGCGCGCCCGCCTGCTGGACAGCCTCGTCCGGCTCTTTCCCGAGCCGGAGGCCTCCCTGCTGGCCGGCATCCTGCTCGGAGTGGAGACTGGCATTTCGGATCCAGTGCGCCAGGCCTTTGACCGCACCGGCACTACCCACGTGATCGCCATTTCGGGTTTCAACATTTCGATCATTGCTGCCCTGTTTTTGGCCGTCTTTGGTCGCTGGCTCGGCGCCCGGCGCGGCGCCCTGGCCGCCGGCGCCGGGATTGCCCTGTATACCTTGCTGGTTGGGGCCGACGCAGCTGTTGTACGGGCGGCCGTCATGGGCGGTCTGTCACTGGCGGCGCAGCGACTGGGTCGTCAAACCCTTGGCTACGCCTCGCTCGGCGCGGCCGCCAGCGGAATGACCTTGGTCGATCCCCACTTGCTGTGGGATGTGAGTTTTCAACTGTCATTCGCGGCCACTTTCGGGTTGCTGCTTTATGGGGACCGCTTTCAGGCCGGGTTCGTCAATCTGGTGCGCCGCCGGGGCCATGTCACTGAAGACACGGCCGAAGCCTGGGCGGGACCGGTCTCCGAGTACTTCCTGCTGACGTTGGCCGCCCAGTTAACGACCCTGCCCCTCATCCTGTACCACTTCAGCCGGCTGTCATTGATCGCACCACTGGCCAACCTGGTCATCCTGCCCGTGCAGCCAGCGCTGATGATTCTGGGGGGCCTGGCAACCGGTCTGGGTGCAGTATGGCCGCCGCTGGGCGACCTGGCGGCCGCCGTCGCCTGGCCGTTTCCCGCGTTCACCATTCGGGTCGTCGAGTTCTTCGCCGGCCTTCCGCTCGCCAGCATTACCCTGCCACCCCTGGGATCGTTGGCACTGGCCGGGCTGTACCTGTTCATCCTATTCGTCACCTGGCTGGCCGACCGAATACCGGCTCATGGAGATCTGCGGCCGCCAACCTGGCTCCAGGCCGTTGCGCTGGCCGGGCTGGCAGTGGCTACGCTTATTGCCTGGCAACGTGTGGCCCATCTGCCGGACGATCGAACGCGTCTGACTTTTCTGGCTACCCATCCCGGCGATGGTGTGCTGATCGAGACCCGGGATGGCCGACGGCTTCTCATTGACGGCGGCGCCAGTGCGCTGGCCCTGGGCGAGGCGCTGGACCGCCGCTTGCCCCCGTTCGAACGAAGTCTCGATTGGCTGATCGTTACCAAGGCTGATGAGCAGACCATCGGTGGAATCGCCCGTCTGGTCGAACGCTATGCCATCGGCGGGGCGATTGTGACCGCAGCGCCGGCCACCAGCGCCTACCGGCGCCTGGCGCAAGACCTGTCCGACATGGGCCGGCCGATCGGGTCAGCCGGCCAGGGGATGCGCCTCGATCTGGGTGAGGGCGCCGCTCTTACCTTCTTGACGGCCGACGGCGACGATTTGCTGCTAGCGTTGGAGGACGGCTCGGCCCGGATCTTGCTTGTCCCGCGAGCCAGTGCGGGTTGGATGGGCCGGATGAGGGATATCGGGCAAGCGCCGGGCTGGTCGGCGCTGATGCTGCCGGCCGCCGGCGACGGCACAATTACCCCACCGGCTGAACTCTTGCGCCTCAACCCTCGCGCGGTGCTGCTTTCGGTCGATCCCGGTCAAGTGCCTGACCGTCCATCGACGGCCTTACTGGAGGCGCTCGACGGCCGGGCGGTGCTGCGCACTGATCAACTGGGCTGGATTGAACTGTCCACCGATGGCAGCCGGTTATGGGTGATTGCGCAACGCCCGCTGCCTGGGGCTGACTAGCGAGATCGGCACATCTCAGTCTTCGTCAAGCGCATTAACCTGGCCGATGGCCCGCACCGCTAGCGGCAGTCCTTCAAGCGCCACGGGCAGGGAGGCCCCGTAGAGCTCTCCAACCAAGACCACCAACTGCCAACCGCCGTCGTCTGCCTCGCCCAGCCCGACGCCCACCACACCGGGTTTGGCCAGCAGCTCATCCTGGTGGCGATCGAGCACCTGCCGGGCCGCCAGACGACCCGGCTCGTCAACGCGGGCCGAATGCTCGCTCATGGCAATTCCACCTCCAGCGCGGCCAGCACAGCTTCGATTGGATTGTGGATTGTGACTTGCTCGGAGCCGGCAAAGAGCAAGCCGACGGCCTGCGGCCCGTCACCGGCCACCAGCAGCGAACCGGAATCGCCGGGTGCCGACATGGCGCTGGTGATGATCTGGCCCTCGAAGCGGGCGCGCCGCGATGGCCCATAGCCAACGGAAATCGTAGCGTCCAGGATATTCACCTCACCCATCGTGAACCCGGTCGAGCGGCCCGACTTGCGCACCGGCATCCCCAAGGAGGCCGGCCGCACACCGCTGATGGCGCCGATCTCGAGCACATCATGCCCGATCAGGCTCGGATCGACCGGCGCGGCCACTGCTGCGTCGACCAGGTTGCTGGCTTCGGGATGGGATTGGTAGGCCTGCAGGCGATGGCTCGAGCTCAATAGGCGGGCAACCGCGTTGGCCAGCGCCGCCACGCCCGAAGCAATCGAACAGGCCGGCGGCTCGACCAAGAATTCGATGGGGGCAAAGCGTACCAACTCGGCGATCGTGTCGCTGGCCCGCTGCCCGCCATCGGCGGCGCCGGGCTGGAGGATGGGATCGCCGATGCGGGCGTCGTTGCTATTGGCCATCACGTGGTTGTTCGAGAGGATCAGCGGGTCGCCGGTCGCCCGGTCGCGCACCACGGCGCCAAAGGTTCCGGCGGTCACAAGGTAGTGACCCAGGCTGACGCCCGGCGGCGCAGGCCGGAACCGGTCGGTGCGTTCGGCAAAGGCGCGCACATCCCCGACCTCGATGACGTCGGTCGGCACCTGGTCGAGGGTCTTGGGCACCATCTGTGAGCTGGGCACACGTTCGCGGGGCAGCTTCTGGCGGACCAGCACAACTACTACCAGCTCATCGGTGCGGCGGCCACCGCTCTCGCGGTAGCCCTCACCCACTCCGATTACGTTCTCGAGTTCAAGCAGGTCTTTGGTGTGCGCCCGCCGCGTCTTGGCGACCGCGTGATTCTCGGCCATGTCCCCTCCTCTCTCCGTGGTCCCAATCGCCAAAGGGCTACGCCATTTGGCCCCCGAGCCAAGCCGCGATTTCTTTGAGACATTGCGGACCAATCGTATGGTCCATATCGTACTCGCGGTAGGTCATGTCAACTGGGGATCGCTCGATAAGCTTTGACGCCTGTCGGCCGTAGGCGACTGGGGAAATCCGGTCGGCGACCCCGTGCGCCAGAAACAAACTGTGTCCCTTCAATTCGCTGGCCTCGGCCAGCCTGCCGCTGAGCGGAGTGGAGGCCTGGAACAGCTCGGGCAGGGTACGGCCGGCGACCGCCACCACCGCCGCCAACCGGCTTGGTTCCGTCAGCAGCAGGGTCAGGCTCAACGTCGCACCCTGGCTGAAGCCAAATAGGTAGACCCGATCGGCCGCCTGGTAGTGCTCGATGGCTTCATCGACAAAGCCCGCCAGTTTGCGCCGGCTGGCCTCGACCTGAGCCGGATCGTATTCAAAGCCACCAGGAGTGAATGCCAGCTCGTACCAGCCGAATTGGTCCGGCGCTAGTTGATAAGGGCCACGCAGGCTCAACACATAAAAGCGAGGATCGAGCTCGGCAGCCAACGGGAATAGGTCGCGCTCGTTGCTGCCCACGCCGTGAAGCATAAGCAGCAGGCGCGGCCGCTTGCCCGTAGGGGACAGCGGCGGGCGGGCGATATGCTTCAGCGACAGAGCATCGAACAGCACGAGCCCTCCGGCAGGCGGACGCTGGTTCGGACGTGTAGCATAGCACAGCGATCGGTGGGCCGTTCGCTGGACAGAATAGGGCCTTTGGCCTATAGTCGATGTGGTTTTTCCTCTTGCCGGATGGGAACATTGGGAGGCCTGCCATCATGAATCTCAAGCGTGACTTCAACACAATGACCTGGGTGCTCATCCCCTTAGCCATCGCCATCAATATCGCCATTGGACAGATCGTTTACTCGCTCAAGATCCCGGTCGTCGTTGCCTATCTCGACTCGATCGGCACGGTCTTGGTTGGCGTGCTGGCCGGGCCCTGGGCCGGCGCCCTGACCGGATTGCTGTCGAACCTGATCTGGGGCCTGACTGGCCTCAACGTCACCTACGCCCCCTTCGCCGCCGTCGCCGCCGTCATCGGCCTGCTGGCCGGCCTGTTCGCCGAGGCCGGCTGGTTCCAGAAATTGTGGAAGGTAATCGTCGGTGGACTGATCACGGGCTTGGTCGCCGCCGTCATCTCGGCCCCCATCGCCGCCTACGTGTTTGGCGGCGTCACCGGCGGCGGCACCGACATCCTGGTGGCTGCCTTCCGCCAAATGGGATTGGATGTGCTTGGCGCTTCGATGGCGCAAGGTGTGGCCTCCGATCCGCTCGATAAGGCCATCACCTTCTTCATTGTGTGGCTGATCGTGCGGGCCCTGCCGGGCCGGTTCCTGGCTCGCTTCCCGCGGGCGGAGAACGTCCAGTAGCAACACCTATCAGCCACCACCCAGGGGCACACCTCGACCCGTAATGCCCGACCAGGTCAGTCTGTACGCCCCAGGCAATTCGGGCCTGCACCACCTTCACCCGCTGACGAAACTTTCGTTGGCGGGTTTTGCCTTGTTGGCGGGTCTGACACTTCCCGGCCGGTGGGGCACCTACCTGCTGGTTGCGCTCTTTGTACTCCCGCTGGCTGCCTGGGGTGGATTAGCCGGCCGCTTGGGCAACGCCGTCTGGCGGATCGTCCTTCCATTTGCCGTGTCGGTCTTCGTCATCCAGGGACTGTTCTGGACCGGCGGCACGCCTGTACTGCAACTCGGGCCGCTATCGGTCAAGGCCGAAGGCATCTCCTTCGCCATCGCCAGCACCGGGCGCATCCTGACCGTTGTGACCGCCTTCTTGCTTCTGATCCTCTCCACCCGACCCGACGCCTTGATGATTGCCCTGACCGAGCGCGGCTTGCCGCCTACGATCACTTACATCGTGCTGGCCACTATCCAGATCGTGCCGCGCTTTCAGGCTCGAGCTCAGACCATCATGGACGCCCAGCAGTCGCGTGGCCTGCGCTTGGAAGGGTCTCTCATCCAACGTGGTCGGGCATTGATCCCGCTCGTCGTGCCGCTGGTGCTTGGCAGCATTGTCGATGTCGAGCAGCGAGCGATGGCACTTGAGGCCCGAGGCTTCAGCCGGCCGGGGCCGAAGACCAGCTACCTGCAGCTAGTTGACAGCCAGTGGCAATCGATCCTGCGAGCGGCCCTTATCGTACTTTCCGTCCTGGCAGTGGTCGGCCGGCTGGCCCTGCTGATTATTCCATGATTGAGTTGGAGAACGTCAACTACCGCTACCCGGCCAGCCAGCAGCCGGCGCTGGCAGACATAACATTGCAGATCAAGGCCGGCGAATTCGTAGCCGTGGTCGGGGCCAACGGCGCGGGGAAATCCACCTTACTGTATGCGCTGGCTGGCTTTGTGCCCCACTTTTACGGGGGCGACTTCGACGGGCGGTTGCGGGTGCTGGGGCATGACGTCGCCGCCGACGGGCCGGCCTCGGTTGTCGGTCAAGTTGGGCTGGTCTTCCAGGATCCGTTCAATCAGATCTCCGGCGCCCGGTTCACGGTGAGGGAGGAGATCGCCTTCGGCTTGGAGAACCTGAACGTTGCGCGCGCTCAGATGGACGAACGCATCGATCGGGCCCTGGCACTGGCCGGTCTCGAAGGTCTGGGCGACCGCTCACCCTTTGCCCTGTCCGGCGGCCAGCAGCAGCGTCTTGCGTTGGCTTCGATTGTGGTGATGGAGCCCGAACTGCTGGTGCTGGACGAACCGACCTCGCAGCTCGATCCGGTCGGCACGCGCCAGGTGTTTGAGGCGCTCGACCGGCTCACAGGCGAGCGCGGTACAACGATCGTGATAGCCGAGCACAAGCTGGAGTGGGTGGCAGCCTTCGCCGATCGCGTGGTCGTGCTCGACGACGGCCGCATTGTCGAAGACGCGCCTCCCGACCAGGCGTTGGTCGCCGACGAAACCACGCGGCCCGGCCTGGGCCAGACACGCTACACGCGCGCCGGCCGCCTGGCCCGACAGCGGGGCCTGATCCCTGCCGATCGGCCGCTTCCGGTCACCCTTTCCCAGGCGATCGAGTACTTCTCATGAGGATTCACCTGGAATCGGTCGGGTTCGCCTATGCCCCCGATGTGGTGGCGTTGGACGGCGTCGATCTGACCATCGAGCCGGGCGAAAGGATCGCCATCCTCGGTGAAAACGGCGCCGGCAAGACCACGCTGGCCAAACACCTGAACGGTTTGCTCAAGCCCGACTCGGGCGTGGTCGAAATCGGTGACTGGTCCACGCTCGAGCACAGCCCGGCCGAACTGGCGGCCCGCGTCGGCTATGCTTTTCAAAACCCCGACGACCAACTGTTCGAACGCACCGTGCGGGCGGAGGTCGCCTTTGGGCCCAAGAACCTGGGATTGTCGGCCGGCGAAGTCGACCGCAGGGTGAGGGCGGTGCTGGGTCTCGTTGGCCTGGCGGCCCGGGCAGACACTCACCCCTATGATCTCCAGCCGACCGACCGCAAGCTGGTGGCATTGGCCGCCACGCTGGCACTGGAGACACCGATCGTTGTAATCGACGAACCGACCACCGGCCAGGACGCGGCCGGCTTGCGCGTCCTGGCGGCGGTGCTCGATCGGTTGGAAGCGGACGGCCGGACCATTATCGTAATTTCGCATGACATTGATTTCTGCAGCGAACACTTGGAACGCGGGGTCTTGATGGCCGATGGCCAGGTTTTGGCCGACGGCCCACTGGCCCAAGTCCTGAGCCAGACGGACCTACTGGCCAGGGCCGCCGTCGAGCAGCCGCAGATGATGCGTCTGGCGGCGGCTCTGGGGCTTGAGGGGTGGCCGCTGACCGTGGAAAACTTCATAGCAGACTATGAGCGACAACATCGCCCGCAAGGAGGGCGTCCATGATCACCATCCTGGGCGATTTGATCGCCGACTTCAACCTGCGCATCGCTTCGTTTCCCGTCCAGGCCGGTGCGCTAATACGTGCCGACTACTTGAGTCTGGGGCCGGGCGGCGCCTCCAACGTCGCCATCGTCGCCGCCCGGCTGGGGCTGTCCGTCGCTTGCCTGGGCGAAGTCGGCGAAGACCGCTTTGGGCAGTTGGTGGTGGACGGCCTGGCGCACGAAGGGATCGACACCGATCTGATCCGGCGGACCAACGCATCCGAAACGCCGGTAGCCGCCGTCATCGTCGACAGCCAGGGTGAACCCGCCTACCTAGGGTACCGGGGCAATCTGACGATCGAAGAACTGCTTCCCGAGTGGAGTCAGGCGATCGCAAACTCCGAAGCCCTTTTCGCCGACGGATGGGAGGATCAGCCGCATGAGCACCAGGTAATCCTGGCCGGGCTCGAAGCGGCCAAGCAAGCCCAGGTGCCATCGTTTTTCGACCCTGGGCCGGGCAACCCCGACCTGAGCCTTGCCTGGCACGAACAGGCTGCCAGGCTAGCGACCGTCGTATTGGCCACCGAGAGCGAGGCCAGCCGGCTGACCGGGCTGCCCGACCCGCTGGCCTCGGCCAAAGCGCTGCTCGAGGCCGGCCCATCTCTGATTGTGATGAAGCGCGGCGTGGCCGGCTGCCTGCTGCTGACCGACGAGGCGACCGAAATCGCCCCCGGCTTGCCGGTCGAGGTGCGCGACGCCACCGGCGCCGGCGACAGCCTGGATGCGGCCGTGGTATTCGGCTGGCTGCGCAACCTCGATCTGATCACCTTGGGAGCCCTGGCCAACGCCGCCGGGGCGGCCAAGGTGCGCAAGCTGGGCACGGGCCACAATGTGCCGACGCGCCAGGAGATCCAGGCGATGCTGGCGCAGTTCGAGCCGGAAGCAAGCGAGGTGTTGGGAGAGCAATGGGGAGCATGACCGCAGACGGCTGACCGCGGACGGCAAGGACGGACCATGGACGATCGACCGTATCGAGCGCGGTCCGCCGTCGGCGGTCCATTTCGTCCGCGGCCATCGTCCGCGGTCCACGGCCCATATCGACCGTCACGATGATCCATCGCCCTCGGTTTGGCGCCGGCGACCGGCCGCTGATCCCGTAACATTATTGGGGCGCATTGCAATGCGCCCCTACGGGTTGGTTTCAATGCGACCTGGACCTGAATACGACGCACGATCCCTGAGCGGACTCAGGGGTCTCCGTTGTCGTCCGCGGTCCGGTGTCCGCCGTCGGCCGTCGGCGGTCCCCATCGTCCTTGGTCCATCGTCTGTGGTCCGGGAATCAAAACGGCCCCCGCTTGCGCAGGGGCCGTATCGCTTGCTGTGCGTTCTGTCTACGGAGTCTGAGTAGTTCCGGTGCTCGGCGCTTCCAGGCCCGGCAGCGGCAGCAAGAACGGATTGTCGTTGGGCACCAGCATCACCTGGATGCCCGGCGCCAACCGCTGAATGTACTCGTACGTGATGATGGCCGGGTTTTCCCGGATGGCATCGGCGATCAGACCCAGCGCTTCGGCTTCGGCTTCGGCCTCGATCAGCCGGCTCTCCGCCCTACCCTGGGCGGCGATAACCTGGGCGTCGGCCTGACCCTGCGCCACCTGGCGGGCCTGTTCGGCCTCCTGCCGGCGCTGCTCGACGGTCAGGGCCGCTTCCTGCGCCCGCTGCTCGGCGATTTGCTTTTGCTCGACCGAGGCGGCGTACTCGGGGCTGAAAGTGATGTTGCGGAGGACGAACTCCTCGAGCAGCAAGCCGTTGTCCGCCAGCCGCTGGGTCATCCGCTCGATGATGCCGGTGATCAACTCAAGACGCTGTGAGGTGACGATTTCTTCGACCCCGTATTGTGCGGCCTCATCGCGGATGATGCCGCGCGCCAGCGGCCGCACGAAGTCATTGGCATAGCGGTCCTGCCAGGCGATGTGGACCTGAATGATCTTGTCGGGATCGATGGCAAAAATCACCGAAGCGTCAATCAGCACTTCCTGTCCATCGGCCGTGCGGGAGAAGACCGAATCATCACCCGAGATCTGACCCTCGGTTGGGGCGATCGACATTGTGTAGGTCTGGCGGGAGATCGGGTAACGTACGACCGATTCGGCGAACGGCACAATCCAGTGCAAGCCCGGCGGAAGCGCCTGCTCTCGGTAGCCGCCCGGCTCGATTGCCGAGATCACGATGCCCCGCTCTTCGGGCTGGATAAAAACCAGTCCGGCGCTGACACTGGTCAACACAAGCGCCGCCACAATCACGGCGATCACGATGGTAGATGCGCCGCGCAGGGCCGTCCCGCGGGTGGCCCGAACAACCGCCAAAGCGATGATGACAAAAGCCGCCACCCACGACAGGGTGGCAACGCCACGCAGCAACTCAGCAACGTTCACCTAGGCCTCCTCGGCACTCGCCAGAACCCGCGATGGATCCCAAATCGGCCGGATTATAGCATGCGGACTTAGGGCGCATTGACAGCTAGCTGACGTTGTCCCGCCGGCGGCAGCATGCTAGCATCGACCGCATGGGCAGCATGGTGGCTACGGTCGAGAGCATTGGTCGCGATGTCGCCGGACAAGACACCGTCCGGCTGCGCTGCCCACCCGCCAGCTTGCCTCGGCCCGGCCAGCCAATGCTGGCCTGCCAGCAGGCCAGCAGCAGTGCCTTGGTCCACACCCTGTATCCGATCGCAATCACGGCCGAGGCGTTCACCTGCCGGCTGCCGCAGGGAGAAAGGTGGCTGCCGGCGGATCAAGTCGGCTTGCGGGGCCCCATCGGGCCGGGTTTCCAACCGCCGATAGCGGCCCGGCGCTGGTTGTTGGTGGCCCCGCATGGCGATGCCGGCCCGCTGCTGCCCTTGATGACCCGTGGTCTGGATACCGGTGTCGCCCTGACCCTGGCCGGCCACCCGCCGGTCGCCGGCCTGCCGCCGGAGGTCGAGGTCGCCACGGAACCCGAAGGAGCCCTGGCCTGGGCCGACTACGTCGCCCTGCTGGCCGACCGCCAGACGCTGGCGGCGACAATGGAATGGTTGGACCGGCACGCGCCGTTGGGATCGCCGCCGGCCGAGCTGCTCCTGCTCGATCGCCTGGCGTGCGGCTTCGGCGCCTGCGGGGCTTGCTCGCTTCGAACCGGGCACGGCTGGCGCTGGTTGTGTCAGGATGGACCCGTTTTTGCCCTGGGTGAGCTGCGTGGCTAAGCCACTGCTTCTTTCGAGCGGCAAGCGCGAGCTGGAGGTCGATCCGCCGGTCATGAACGCGGCCGGCACCCTCGGTTGGCACAACGAGGCCGACGGCTGGCTGGAACTCCGGCACTTGGGGGCATTTATCACCAATCCGCTGTCGCACCACCGGCGGTCGCCGGCAGCCAACGCCGGCGTTGCTGAGACCGCTGGCGGCTTCGTGCTCCATAGCGGCCTGCCCAATCCCGGGTTGACAGCCGGGCTGCGCAAACCGCCGCCCGCCAATCCCCCGCTGCCGCGCATCGTCCACCTGATCGGGGATCCGGCCGAATTGGAGACGATGATCCTTGAAACGGAAGCGCACGAGCACGTTGCCGCCATCGAAATCGGCCTCGAGAGGCCGGGCCCGGCGCTGCTGCAGGTGGTCGGCCGCCTCAGCCAGTCGGCCGAGCTGCCGGTGGTGGTGCGCCTGGGTCTGGACGAGCCCGACGATCTGTTCTTGGAGGCGGCCGAAGCCGGCTGTCGAGCGCTCTCCTTCGGACCAGCGCACGGCCGCGTGGCGCGGCCCGAAGGCCCGTTTGGCGGCCGCCTCTATGGACCGGCCATGCTGCCGCTGATGTTGGCCAAACTTGCGCGGCTGCGGGCGTACGTCTCTTTGCCCTTGATTGCCGCCGGCGGGATCGGGGACCGGCAGTCCGCGCACGCAATGCTCGACGCCGGCGCCGATGGCATACAGCTCGACTTTATCTTGTGGCTCGACCCCTCGGCCGTACTGCCCCTGTAACCTCCCCAGCCCTGCCTTGCCAGTTGATACAGATTTGTGTATATTTACATAGATATAATGGCCCGATCCCGTATGGAACGCCAATGCAGGGCACTTCTCTCCCTAAGCCAGACTGGCTGACAACGACTCAGGCCGCCGAACGGCTCGGCGTCCATCCTTCGACGATCCGCCGTTGGGCCGACGACGGCAATCTGCCGGCGATGGTCACGCCCGGGGGGCATCGGCGCTTTGCGGCTGCCGACCTGGATCGGATGGCGGACGAGGGACGCCAACCGACGGGCGCCGAACTGCCGACCGTCTGGGCCCAGCATGCATTGGCCAACACCCGCACGCAGATCAGCGCCAGCACCACTCCGGCCTGGTTGACTGCCTTTGGCGAACATGACCGGCAGCGCGGGCGGGAGCTCGGCCGTCGCTTGCTGGCCCTAGTCCTGCGTTATGTATCCCTGCCAGAGGGCGGCGACGAACTGCTCCACGAGGTTGGCCAATTGGGCCAGGGGTACGCCGCCACAGCACAGCAAGCGGGTCTAAATCTCAAACAAGCCATGGAGATCGCCATGTTCTTTCGCGACAACCTGGTCGAGACCACCTTCGAGCTACCCGCCGAGGTACCCGTTCGGCCCGAACACAACGTGCGCCTGCTGCGCCGCCTTAACCCGGTGATGAACGCACTTCAATTGGCTGTGGTCGACGCCTACAAGCAGGCCGAAGGCAGCAAATGACCGATCAACCCGACAAGCCGGATCCCCGACCCGGCAGCAACCGCATGCCTGCCGACTCGGCATTCTTTGAACGCGTCGTGCCGGCCCTGCTGGTCGTACTGGGGATCATTACCGTAGGTTTGATCGTTTTCGCCGCCGGCATCCTGCTGGGTTTCATCCCATTTCAATAAGCGTGTAGCCGAGCCCTGGAGAGAGAGATGAGCCTGAATCTGATCTTGCCGTTCCTTTCGACCGCCATCATGGCCGGTTTCACCATCTGGGTGTTGCAGAAATACGCCATCCGCCGCAAGCCGCATTTCCTGTTCTGGGGGTTGGGCCTGGCGATGTTCGGCACCGGCAGCTTTGCCGAGGCCTTTCTGGCCCTGAATTGGAACCGGTGGGTCTTCTTCAGTTGGTACCTCTTCGGCGCCGCCCTCAACGCCGGCTGGATCGGCCATGGCACGGTCTATCTGTTGTTCCGCAAGCGATGGGTGCACGTGATCACCGCCATCCTGGTCGTCGGCAGCCTGGTCGCGACCGTGATGATGCTGCAGATCATGCCTGATCTTAACGAGGCAGCATTCACACCTGGCGTGGCCATTTCCGAGCAATATCGGGAGATCATGCCGGCCATCAGCGATGGCGCCACCGTGCGCCTGACCACGCCGTTCTTCAACATCTACGGCCTGGTCACGCTGGTTGGGGGTGCACTCTGGTCGTCATTCCTGTTTTGGCGTAAACGTGTTATGCCCAACCGGGTCGTCGGGAACGTGCTCATCGCCGCCGGCGCCCTCTCCATTGGATTCGCCTCTTCGCTCACCCGCTTCGGCATCGGCTCCTACCTGTATGTCGGTGAATTGGTCGCGGCAGTGTTGATGTTCGCCGGCTTCGTCATTGCCGGCCGGCCCGCCCCGTCCGAGGAGGCTGCACCGCTGCCTGTCGTCGGCCAAGCCGGTGCCGGCTGACCCATCCCAGCCTTCACCGAATCCAAACAGCGCCCCTCACGGCGCGCTGTTGTCTTGTGTAGCCCTATCTGATTGCTTTAGGAGTCTGAGCTTCGCTCAAGCAGAATCGTCACCGGCCCATCATTTTGGATTTCCACCAGCATGTGGGCCGCGAATTGCCCGGTTTGCGTTGGGACCCCCTCGGCCGCCAGCGCGTGGGCGAACTCCCCGACCAGTCGTTCCGCCAATTCCGGCTCGGCGGCGTCAGTAAAGCTAGGCCGGCGGCCCTTGCGCACATCGGCATAGAGCGTGAACTGGGATACAACCAGGGCCTGGCCACCGATGTCGAGCACGGACAGGTTGATCTTGCCGGCTTCGTCCTCGAACACCCGCAAGCCGGCGCACTTGGCCGCCAGCCACTTGGCTTGTTCCGGCCCGTCGCCGTGCACTACACCAACGAGCAAGACCAGGCCCTTTTCGATGGCGGCAATCATCTCACCCGTGACCGAGACGCGGCCGGCTTGCACCCGCTGCAGCAATACCCGCATGGTGCTCCCGACTACAAGTGGGCGGCCCTTGAAGCGGCCAACTCAGCCCTGCTCGTCCAGGTGGCGGCCAACGATTTCGACGATCTCTCCGTCTTCCAGGTGTCGACCGGTCTCAAGCTTCGAGTATAGAAGTTGTCCATTGACCGTCACCTCGAAGCGGCCGCCTTCCGAGGGAACTAGTGCAATCTTCTCGATCTTTGTTTCGTACGCCTTCAATAGCTCTGCCATCCGACCGATGGCTCTGTCGGCGTAGTGTCAAACCGCGCAGTATTCAATCGCGATGCTGATCAACACGTCTGCCTCCTATAGCTCGTTGCCCCGAGTGTACCCCAGGCCATGACCTGTCACAGTCAGGCCCAGGCGCGACCTATGGGATAATGGAAGGGAAAGAGGAGGTGAACTATGCGCCGATTCATGAATTTCGTCGCGGGCGCCTTTTGCGGCGCATTGGCCGGCTCGGTGGTCGCCCTGCTGATTACCCCGGCCTCCGGTGACCAACTGCGCCAGCGGGCTACCAGCCGTCTTGGCTCCCTACGGGATGAGATGAGTGACGCGTACCGCATGCGGCGCGCCCAGTTGGAAGCCGAGTTGGAGTCCATGCGACAAGGCGAGGGCTGAGCCCAAACTCTGCCGTTAGCGCAGGGGGCACACGCAAGGACCGCGCAGGGATTGCGGGATTCCTCTTTCATCCTCGGCGATCAATGAATGCGTAGCCTGTGTAGGGACGTTGTATACAACGTCCCTACATTGTTCACGGCTCTGTCCCAGTCTGGGTGCGATACTCAAGAATCTACGCCCATCGGAGACTACGTCTGGCTGAACTTCTGCCTGGGGCGCACCAGTTGAGAATCGAAAGGGGTGCCCCGTGGGGCAGCCCTTTTCTCGCCTACTGCGCTAAAGTCACTAGACTCAGGGTTCGATAGTCAGGGTGTAGGGTGCCGCCTGCCAGGTGTGGCGGGCGGTGTTGATGATGACCAGCGTGAACTCGTCAACCGACGCGCCGAAGGGCAGATCGACCACTGCCCGGCCATCCTCGCTCAACGGCACCTCGGTCACCCGCAGATCATCCCCGCGCTCGATCAACGCCAACCGGTACGTCTGCGGCAGCCGGTTGTAGATCCGGGCGAAGCCGGCGGCTTGCCAATCACCTTCGCCGTCTTCGAAATCCTCGGCGTAGCCGATGGCGTCAATCGACACATCGTCAAGCAGCAGACCTTCGCCGTTGACGGCGGCATCGGTCACATACTCGAAACGCAGCAAGATCTCCTGGCCGGCATAGTCGGAAAGATCGATCGACTCCTGGATCCATTCGGCCCGGGAGCTCCCGCCGCTGGTGGCCGTGTACGCCCAACCGAACGAATTGCCGGACGGATCGTCGTCCGTGCCCGACGGTGTCCTCAGGATTTCCCAGGTCTCTCCGCCATCGGCCGACACCTCGAGATACAGGTAGTCCCAACCCTCTTCGATGTCGTACCAAACCCAGTAGTCCAGGACCACGTCGCCACTTGCCCCGGTCAGGTCGAAGGCCCGGGTCAACGTCATGTCGGACTCGTCGCCACGGTTGGACCAGAATGCGTAATCGCCGGAATGAGGATCCGCCGGCACCACCTGGGTCAGGTTGGCCCCTTCGAACACCACCCGGTGCGGCGCATCGCAGCGGATGCGAACGTAGTCAACCCCGTAGGGGAAGACGGCCCGCTGCTCCGGCGACACCGGACAAGAGGTGAATTCGTCACTCAGGTTGGCGCGGGGCGCACCATTGTAGATGCTGATGGCATAACGACCGTCGGCGTGCGCCGGCTCTTGCAGCACCATCGCCACCGCCCAGTCACGATAAACATCATCGGCTGTCAGCAGGGCTCCCGTGTTCTCGTCCAGTTCACCCAACTCGGCCAGGGCGCCATCGATCGAGTCGAGCCCATTCTCCGGATTGGCGACCAGGGCCTGGGTTGCTTCCGGTCCGAACCGCTGCAGGTAATAGGCCAAGAACAGGAACGCCTGACCGTAGTGCCCCCCGGCCGTCCCCGGCTCAGACGGCCAGTAGGTCAGAATCTGGTCGGGGCGGCTGGCGTAGGCAAAGTCGAAACCGCCTACGTCGTATTCGTTGAGCAGGGCGGCCACTTCGGCGAAACCTTCGTTCATCCAGGTCTCTTCGTTGCGGTCCAGGTTCCAGTGGATCATGTGCTGGAACTCATGGGCCAACACGCCGTAGGTGAACTCATCGGTCAGATCAAGATTGTCGGCGCTGAGATAGAACATTTCATGGCCGTTGGAGAATTCATGCACGGCCGGCGGATAGGAGTCATTCGAGGCGAAATAGCCGGCGATCGAAAACCCCAGGCCGCGGGCAAAAAGGATGTACAAATGCTCGTCCCCATCAACGCCGGGGCTCCACTCCGAACCGAAGAACGCTCGATTGGTCGGGTAGATCTCATCCTCGAAAGTGTCCACCAGATCGCGGACTTCGTTGAGATTGACGTCAACCCCCTGTTCAACCCAGAAGTAGACGTGATCGGTGGCATATGTCAGCTCGGCGTCCAGTTGGAAATTCTCATTGGTGTCGACATCGGACGCCCAGAAGGTCTTAATCGCACCGGTTTCGATCGGCTCGGCGCTGTCGCTGACAGTGCGGGAGATCTCGGGTAGACCGGTCAGGCGCTGGGCCAAGTCGATCGGATCGGCAATCGGCACGAACGTGTCGCGTAAGGCCTGGAGCGTTTCGAAGGCCTCGTCCGGGATCTGGTTGCTGCCATCCGGCGGCCGCACCGGCGTCGGCACAGACTGGGTCTCTTCTTGAACGGGCGATGGATCCATTCCGCCGTCGGCAGACCGAACTACCAGGAACGAGGCGCCGCCAACAATGACAAGCACACACAGACAGCAAAACAACGTGACGATCAGGGCCAGCACCAACCAAAGCCAGCCTGGCCGGCTTTCGGCTTCCATCCAATCCTCCTGGCGGCGAAAAGATCGGCGGATTATATCACCGGCGTCTGGCCGAGATCGTGGAGGCCGCCTCCGGCGCCAACGGCAGCACCACCGTAAAGCGGCTGCCGACACCCGGTTGGCTCCAGACGTCAACCCGTCCACCGTGGGCACGAACGATCTCTTCGGCGATGGCCAGCCCCAGGCCCGACCCGCGGCCGGCTGCCGCCGGCCGGGCTGGGTCTGCCCGGTAGAAACGCTCGAAGATGCGCGGCAGATGCTCGGGGGCGATCCCCGGTCCGTTGTCCTCGACGGTCAGCCGCAGCCATTCGGCATCGGCCTGGCCAGCTACCAGAATCCGCCCGCCGCGGGCTGTGTGCTGGATGGCGTTTGCGATCAGGTTGGTCATGACCTGCAGCAAACGGTCGGGGTCGGCCGGCAAGGGGGGCAGCGGCTTGGCTGTCAGGCTAAGCTCCACGCCCTGTTCGGCGGCGGCAATCTGCATGCGTTCGTGCGCCGCCGCCAGGACTGTGGCCGGATCGATCAACCTCCGATCGATCATGGCCTGACCCGCGTCGAAGCGCGTCAGGGCCAGCAGATCATCCACCAGACGCCCAAGCCTGGCCGCCTCCTGGACGATGACCTGCCCCGCCCGCTCCAGCGATTCGCCGCCTCGCGCCGTGCCATCGGCGATCGCCTGGCCGAACCCCTGGATCGAGGTCAAAGGGGTCTTAAGTTCATGGGAAACGTTGGCAACGAAGTCGCGCTGCGCTTGCCGACTGAGGCGGACCTGCTGGACCATCTGGTTGAAAGCGCCAGCCAATCGGCGTGTTTCTTCGGGGCCGGCGGGATCGAGGCGCTGCTCGTAATCGCCGGCTGCCACCCGGCCGGCGGCGGCAGCGGCCCGCTGCAGCGGTGCCGCAATCCAGCGGGCCAGCAAGGCGGCCAGCACCACGGAGGCCAGCAATGCCACCAATCCGGCCTGCCACAGAGGACCGACGGTGTCCTGCAGAATCAGGGCCAGTGTGCGGATCGTAGGCCGGGGCGCCAGGACGACCAGCGTGCGTCTAGGTCCCAATTCACGAGCAACCACCAACCAGCGGGAGCCGTCGTCGGCAGTGAAGGCGGCCGCTTGTTCGGGCGCTTCCAGCGCCTCCACGACGGTCGCCAGCGGGGGCAACGGTGTGCCGCTGGCCGGATCCAACGTTGGTTGACCGCGTTCGTTGACCAGCAACGCCTGGGCGCCAATCACGCGGCCCAGAATGGGAAGTAGCCGTTGGATCGGCACGTCGTCGGTCGAAGCACGGAGCCGTTCCTGCGCCGTGGCGACGCGAGCGATCGTGTCGAGTCGCTCGAAAACCAGGCGGTCAGCGGTTCGCTCGCCGCTGACCAGCACCAGGAAGCTGACACCCAGGAGCAAGAGGACCAGCCCGCCAACCAGCAGGTGGGAAAGCAACAGGCGCAAGTGCAAGGAGCGCAGCATCAAGTCAGGCGACCAGCTTGTAGCCGACGCCGGTCACCGTTTCTAGGCGAACATTGGCCGAGCCGGCCAGATGCTTGCGCAGGTGAGCAACGTGCACGTCAACGGTGCGCGTTTGCCCATAATAATCGTAGCCCCAGACCAGTTCGAGCAACTTCTCGCGAGTCAACACGATGCCCGGGTGGTCGAGGAACGCCCGCAGCAGATCGAACTCCTTGGTGCGCAGGTCAACCGATTTCCCTCCGACCTCTACCTCCCGCCGCAGTGGATCGAGGCGCACATCCCCGACCATCCGCGGCTCTTCCCCGTCGTCTGCGGCCGGCTGACTCTGGCTGCGGCGCAGGATGGTCTTAATACGGGCGACCAGTTCTCGCGGGTTAAATGGCTTGGTCAGATAGTCGTCGGCCCCGAGTTCCAGACCGACGATCTTGTCGACGTCGTCATCGCGCGCCGTCAACATAAGGATGGGAACGCTTGACTGCGCCCGGATGCGCCGGCACACTTCGAAGCCGTCGACCTCGGGCAGCATCAAGTCGAGCACGAGAAAATCGGGGTGCTTGTCTTGGTAGAGCGCCAAGCCGGCGGCGCCGTCTTGGGCCGCCAGCACCTGGAACCCGTCGCGCTCCAGGTAGAGCCGGCACAACTCGAGGATGTGGGCCTCGTCGTCGACGAGCAGGATCAGCTGGCCGCTCATCGTGCGCCCCGCCGACAGCTAGTCGCCAAGCCGCTCCTCGACCACGGCGATCGCTTCGATCTCCACCTGAGCTCCGGCGGGCAGCCGCACCACCTGGACCGCGGAGCGGGCCGGGGGGTCCTGCCCAAAATGCTCAGCATATACCTGGTTCATGGCAGCATAGTCATCCATGTTGGCCAGGAAGACAGTTGTCTTAAGTACTCGGTCAAGCGATGAGCCGCCGGCGGCCAGCACCGCCGCCAGATTGGCCAGCGCTTGCCGCGTTTCGGCCTCGATACCCCCGTCTACCAGCTTGCCGGTGGCCGGGTCGATGCCGACATTGCCCGAGGTGAAGATCATCCCGTTCGACCGGATCCCGGCCGAATAAGGCCCAAGCGCCTTGGGCGCCTGGCTGGCAATTAGCACTTCCTTGCCTCTGCCCCTCATCTAGTGCTCCTTCGAACCTGTTTTCAACTTGCGATTGTACGCCCTCGGCGTCCCCTGGCAATCAGTGATCCAGCGCCTTAATGGCCTCGAGGATGTCACGGAGGGCCGCCTCGAACAGTGCTTCCTGGATTTCGTCGCTGACCTCATAGGGCCCACCCAGGGGGCCAACGCCGGTCCTTGCGCGCTCCACCTCGGCCGAGTAAATCCGATTGTCCTGCGCCGGCGCGGTTGATTCTCCCGATGGCAGCTCGCCAACTTTGGTAAAAGCAAAGGCCTCGAGCCACGAGGCGTGGGTCGGCTCCAAACCCCGCTTGGCGGCCAGTTGGAGGACACTTGGTGAAGTCCACCATTCAATCCAACCTAGGCGCAAATCGGTCAACTGGTTCACAACTTCGCCCAACAGCACCTTTGCCGGTGCGTTCCCGCCGTGACCGTTGATCACCAGCAAGCGGCGAAAGCCCTGTTTGTGGAAAGCCCGGACCAGATCGTCGACGACCTGCAGAAAGGTCGCCAAACGCAGGCTGACATTGCCGGGATAGCTATCGTACCAAGGAGCGACGCCGTAAGTGATTGGAGGCGCCACCAGGGCGCCGCTGCGCTGCGAGGCGGCATCGGCCAGCGCCAGGGGGATGCGTACATCGGTTTGCAGGCTCAGGTAGCCATGCTGCTCGCAGGCACCAAGCACCAGGAGCAGACGATCATCTTGCTCCAGGTAACGTTCGACATCCATCCAGTTGAGATCTTCGATGCGCATGGTCGCCATCCCTCTTTGCCAGATGCTCGCTGATTAAGTATTGCCGAACCGAGTTCGGAAGGGAAACCGCCGGTGCTCCCAATTCGTATCCAGCGAGGAGTTGCCTTGGTTTGTGGGATCTCAAACTGGCGCAGAAGGTCCCCAGCCTCCACCTAAACGAAATAGGGCGCAACTCGTTGTCGTCCGCTGGCGCGTATGGGCGATCCTTGTGATCGCCCAGGGCGGGCGCGGTCGGAGATGAGAGGGCTGGGTACCCGCCGGAGGGCCGGTTCTCCTGGGTCCCCGAGTCCAGCAAAGTCTAGGCCAGTCGCCCCTGCGTTGGAGGCGTTGGGGCGTACCTGCTGGAAACTCGGGGCTCAGCCCCCGGTGACAATGTTGACCAGGCGGCCCGGCACATAGATTACTTGCCTGGGCTCGGCACCGGCCAGGTAGGATTTGACCCCTTCATGGGCCAGCGCGGCTTGCTTAGCGCTGGCCTCGTCGATATCCGCTGGTACGGTCACCCGCTCGCGCACTTTGCCATTAACCTGGATCACCAGCGTGATCTCGTCCTCACGGGCGATCTCGGGATCGAAGTCTGGCCACGGCTGCAGGTGAATCGAGTACTCGTTCCCGATCCTGGCCCACAGTTCCTCGGCCAGGTGCGGGGTGACGGGCGCCATCAACAACAGCAACCCTTCCAGTGTCTGGCGGTACGAATGACTGGATCGCAACACCGTCTGACTGGCCGTAACAAGTTCATTGGTTAGCTCCATCAACGCCGACACGACCGTATTGAATTCAAAGCGCTCCAGGTCCTGCCCGACCTTACGTATCGTCTGGTGCAGCTTCCGCTCCAAGGGACGCGCATCGCCGGCGCTATTTGGAACCGAAGCCTCATACTGCTGCACCAAGTTCCAAACCCGGTGCAGCCAGCGGACGACCCCTTGGATGTTCTCGGCGTCCCAGGGACCGCCTTCACTCCAACGGTAGCCGAACATCAAATAGGCGCGCACCGTGTCGGCGCCATAGGTCGCAACCTGCTCGTCGGGGTCAATCACGTTGCCACGCGACTTGCTCATGCGCTGACCATCGGGCCCCAGGATCTGGCCCTGATTGCGCAGCTGAAGCATCGGCTCCGGCCCCTGGGTGATGCCGAGATCCCGGCAGGCTTTGTGGAAAAAGCGCGTGTAGATCAGATGCATCGTGGCGTGCTCGACGCCGCCGGTATACGTGTCGACCGGCATCCAATAGTCGTATTCTTCCTTCTTGAAGGGCCACTCGTCGTAGCCCGGGCTCAGGTAGCGCAAGTGGTACCACGACGAACACATAAAGGTGTCCATCGTGTCGGTGTCGCGCTCGGCCGGTCGGCCGCACTGAGGACAGGTTGTGTTCTTCCAGTCCGGGTGAAGCTTGAGCGGGCTCTCGCCGGTCGGTTTCCATTCAACATCGTCGGGCAACAGCAGAGGCAGTTGATCTTCCGGGACCGGCACCTGGCCGCATTCAGGACAGTAGACGATAGGGATTGGAGCACCCCAATAGCGTTGGCGCGAAATCAACCAGTCGCGCAGGCGGTAGTTGACCGCTCGCTTGCCCAGTCCCTTGGCCTCCAGATGGGCAATGGTCTCATCACCCGCCTTATCGGCGGCTGTGCCTGTCAGTTCGCCCGAGTTGATCATGGAACCGTAAGCCGGCACTGCAGCTTCCATCGTGGCCCCGTCCAGCGGTTGGGCGTCGGCCGGTTGGATTACTGGTCGCACCTCAAGATCGTACTTGCGCGCAAACGCGAAATCGCGCTCATCGTGGGCCGGAACGGCCATAATGGCGCCGGTGCCGTAGCTCATCAGAACGTAGTCGGCCACCCAGACCGGAATGCGCTCACCGTTAACTGGGTTGACGGCGTAGCCGCCGGTGAAGACGCCGGTCTTCTCCTTGTCGGTTGACTCGCGCTCGATGTCGGTTTGCCGCACGGCTAGCTGGACGTAACGCTTGACGGCGTCGGCTTGATCGGGGGCCGTCAGTTTAGCAACCAGCGGATGCTCCGGCGCCAACACCATGAAGGTGGTGCCCCACAAAGTGTCCGGCCGGGTGGTGAACACCTCGATTGGGTCGCCGGCCTCCGTGTGGAAAACAACCCGGGCGCCTTCGCTGCGGCCGATCCAGTTGGTTTGCAGTAAGCGCACGGGCTCCGGCCAGTCGAGATGGGAGAAGTCCAGCAGTTCTTCCACGTAGTTGGTGATGCGGAAGAACCACTGATCGAGGTCCTTCTTGATGACAGGAGTGCCGCATCGTTCGCAGACCCGGCCGTCACCAACAACCTGCTCGCGGGCCAGCGTCGTGTTGCAGTTGGGGCACCAGTCGACCGGCGACATCTTCTTGTAGGCCAGATCGTTGTTGAAGAACTGCAAGAAGAACCACTGGGTCCAGCGGTAGTAGGACGGATCGGAGCTGATGGCCTCCCGCTCCCAGTCGAACATGGCACCCATGGATCGAAGCTGGACCCGCATCTTGTCGATGTTGTTGTAGGTCCAGACTTTGGGATGAATGTTGCGTTCGATGGCGGCGTTTTCGGCCGGCAGCCCGAATGCGTCAAAACCGATCGGGAAGAGCACGTTCATACCCCGCATGCGCGACCAGCGGGCCCGGGCATCTGACGAGACCACAATGAACCAGTGGCCAATATGCAAATTGCCCGAGGTGTAGGGGAGCATGGTCAGCGCGTAGAACTTATCCCGGTCGCGGTCGATAAGCGCCCGGTAAAGTTCGTCGGAATCCCAGCGCGCCTGCCAGCGCGGTTCGATCTCCGCCGGCAGGTAGCGTTCTTCGGTTCCGGCCTGAGCCTGTAGGGTCGGTTGCGCAGCCATACACCACCTCATTTGCCGTTGCTTGCGGGTCGGCCCGGGGCACGGCCCAAGCGACCCTGGAAAAACAAGACCCCTCTCGCCATCGTCAGGGGCGAAAGGGGATCCGCGGTACCACCCTGCTTGCCAACCGGAAATCCGGCCGGCCGCTCTTGGCGCGTTATCGGGCGCACCCGCTCCCAGCTACTCGGCGTTCACCGGAAGGGCTGCCCCGCCGACCAGCGGCGGGCGACAGGCGAGTTCAGGCTTGGCGGCGATCCGAGGTCGCCTTGCCGGGCTTCCACCGTCCCCGGCTCACTGTGGGAGGCCCTACTACTCCTGCCTCAGCCTTAAGGAATCTCGATTGTGACAACCCATGTTAAACGGGTTCCGGCCAGAATGCAAGCGGCGCCCGCAGGGTAACCACAAAGACGCGAAGGACACAAAGGGGGGAAGGGAGGTGCACAAAGAAAGACATACATGGCTGACTGCGCTGCAGCTCACTCACACGTCGTCTGCACTTCTTTGTGTACATATTGAACCCTTTGTGCTCTTCGAGTCTTTGTGGTTAACGGAAACTGCCCATCCGGGCGGACGGGCAGTTCAGGTGGACCCAGTGGGATTCGAACCCACGACCTTCTCAATGCCATTGAGACGCGCTCCCAACTGCGCTATGGGCCCAGGCTAGGTTGTCTGTGGACCTGGCGGGATTCGAACCCGCGACCTCTTCAGTGCGATTGAAGCGCGCTCCCAACTGCGCTACAGGCCCCCGAAGGGATGAGCGCATTGTAACGTAGCGCTTAGGGGCCGTCAACCAAACACGGGCCGCCCTGTCGTGATGTGACGAATGGCGGTCGAGGATGTGATTGGCGGACCCAGAATCATACCCGCTACCGTGCTAGTCTAAGCATAAGTGTGGGGATTCAGCGACACTTTTTCCCACATCTGGTGTTTTCCTACATGGATCACACCGCCGGAGGGTGCCGACGCGGATGCAGGCAAACACAACGCCTGCTGACCGCCCGCGAAGCAACACTTGGGAACCCCACCCCACCACCTGCCGGCTATGGCTCTCTTGCGCCAAGGAGGTGTTGGAGACCTCGAACTGCACTCGCGGTGCGGCGGACCAAGCGCCCCGCGTCCAACCCAAGCGCTTTTACTAGACACATTCCTTTGTGAAGAGGAGAACATAATGACCATGGAGTCCCCAAAGGTCAAGGTCATGGGCTACTTGCCCAATGACACACCCCCAATCGGACAGTTGGTGCTCCTCGGACTTCAGCACGTGCTGACCATGTTCCCCGCCACCGTGTTGGTGGCCTTGCTCGTCGGGTTCCACGTCAGCACTGTGCTGTTTGCCTCCGGTCTGGCCACACTGGTGGCCCTGCTCGGCTCACGACTCGGGATCGGAACGTTCATCCCGCTGTACTATGGCTCGAGCTTCAGCTACATCGCCGCCACATTGGCGGTCACGGGCGCTCAGTTCGGTGTCCCGGCCAGCGATGAGCTGATCGGCGCGGCCCAGGCCGGCATTATCGTCACCGGCTTGGTCAACATCGCCATCGGCTTGATCATTCGCTTCTCCGGAGGCAAGAAATCGATCGACGTGGTCCTCCCGCCAATTGTGACGGGCTCGGTGGCCGCGGTCATCGGGTTCGCCCTCGGCTTCGCTGCGCTCGACATGTCCAGCTCTCACTGGGGCGTCGCCTTGATCACCTTGCTGGTGACCATCATCTTCTCGGTCTACCTGCAGGGCCGCGGCTTCATCGGGATGATCCCAGTGCTGTTGGGTGCCGTCGTCGGCTACCTGGTGGCGATCCCCTTCGGCCTGGTCGATTTCAGTGGCGTGGGTGCGGCCAGCCTGATCACGGTGCCGCACTTCACCTTCCCGAACTTCAGCAGTGAACTGGCTGCGACCGCCATCTTCGGCATCGCCGCCATGGCCATCGCCACCATCCCTGAATCAACAGCCCACCTGTATCAGATCAGCCTGTACGTCGACAACCTGGCCGATCAGATGGGGCGGCCGAAGCAGAAGCTCAGTGAGTTCATCGGCCTCAACCTGGTACTGGACGGTCTGGGCGACATGACCAACGGCTTGATCGGTGGTGTTGCCGGCACCAACTACGGCGAGAACAACTCGCTGATGGTGATCACCCGCAACTACTCCGGCCCCGCCCTGATTGGCGGCGGCATCATCGCCATGATCCTGGCCTTCAGCGGCCAGCTGGTGGCGGTGGTCAACAGCATCCCGCTGGCGGTTTCGGGCGGACTGGCTATCTACCTGTTCGGCGTGATCGGCATGCAAGGCATTGCCCTGATCATGTCGGAGAAGGTCAACCTGTTCGATCCGAAGCAGCTGGCCATCGGTGCTGTCATCATGGTGATCGGCGTGGGCGGCCACATCGGCTACGCCGGTGGCTTCCTGCCGATCCCGTTGCTGCAGGGGCTGTTCCCCTTCGGCTGGCCGGCGATCGCTACCGGCGCCGTAGCGGGCATCCTGCTCAACCTGATCTTCCTGGTCTTCAAGCCGCCCGCGGTTGCCAGCGTCGAATCCCATGCTGTTGGGACTGGCCGGACGACCGAAATGGGAATGGGCGACTAACCACTTCGCAGTCGGGGTTCCCGAAAGCGGCGCAGCAAAGCTGCGCCGCTTTTTTTTGATCCCCCGATGATATGGGCAGCTACTCGAATGCTTGCAGGAAGCCGGCCAGCGCATCGGCACCCGAGGTATGACCAACTGCCATCAGGGCCCGGGCCGGTGCTTCAATCGCTCCCCCTTCGGCCGACAACAGCGCCTCCAGCAAATCATGCCACAGCCGCGAGGCCTGCCCGTCGGCGGCTGCCTGCAGCCAGGCCGCCGATAGGGGGGTGGTACGTGGCACGGCCGCGCTCACCAGCAGCTCCGACAGCTCGGTCGACTCGGCCGGCGGCCGCTGGATCCACAAGGCATGCATCACCCCAACCAGATAGTCGTCGCCGGATGGAGTCAGACCGCCGCCCAAGCCGGCCAGCCCGGCCGCCGCCGGCTGCAGGCGGCTCCGATTACCCGATCGCAACGCTGACTGCAAAGCGGCGGCCAGCGGGCCGGCAGTAGCCAACAGCTGGGCCGCCAGTGAGTCCGCGGCCAACTCTCCCTCGTCTAGCAGACCAGCCAATCCCCCAGGTGGCGCCCCAGCCGCCAGCAACCGGCGCAGCGCCGGCAGCCTGCTCGTAAAACCCTGGTCGGCTCGCAACCGCTGCCAATCAGGGGTCGGATCCCAGTTTTCGGCGCCAGCCCAATCGATCGTCAATTTGCCGACTGTGAGCCTATCTTCTAATCGAACAATGGAAGTCTGATCATGGATCCAATGCCCCAATCCCTGCCCGCCCCCGACCTGCGCCGGCACGGTCAGGGATAGTGGACCGTCGGCCAGCCGGGCCGTTTGCAGCGATAGGACCCGGCCGCCGTCGTCTATCAGGTTGCAGACCTGGGAAAAGATGTGCAGCGGCCTGGCGGGGCCGGCGGCCTGGAGCCAGGCTCGGGCAACCGGAGTCAGGCGCAGTGCTCGGATCCGCAATTAGGCCTCGGCGGCCGCGGCCAGTCGTTCGGCCTCGACCCGCTCCCACAGACGGCTTGGGCTCAGGGGTATCTCGAGTAGCTCGAGATCGGGCAGGTCCAATGCATCCTCGACTGCTTGTGCGAACAGCGCCGCCACCGGGATGGCACCGGCTTCTCCAGCCCCTTTGACCCCCAGTGGATTCAGCGGCGACGGGGTCTCGAGATGGTCGACGATCATGCGCGGGACATCCGACGCCGTCGGCAGCAAGTAATCCATGAAGGAGCCGTTGAGCAGCTGGCCGTTTTCGTCATAGATCAACTCCTCGAAGAAAGCATTGCCCAGCCCCTGCGCCACCCCGCCGTGTATTTGGCCGTCGAGGATTAGCGGGTTGATCACCCGGCCGCAATCGTGCACCACAACGTACTTATCGATGTGGACCTGCATCGTCTGCTGGTCGACTTCGACGATCATGGCATGGGCCCCGTAGGCCGTGGCGCCACGTTCCGGGCCAAAATAGTCGGTGGCCTCCAAACCGGGCTCGGTGCCGGGTTTGACCGCCCCTCGCAGCGGGTTGGCTTCGGCAGCCAGTTGGCCGAGCGGAATAGCCGAGCTGGGCACGCCTTTCACCTGTACCGATCCGCCGTCCAGCTCCAGGTCTTCGACGGCCGCTTCCAGTTTTTCGCTGGCCATCGCCAACACCTTGCGCCGCACTTCCTTGGCAGCGGCATGGATGGCATTACCGGCCACCACGGCCCCGCGGCTGGCGAAGGTTCCGGTTCCCCAATGGAACTGGTCGGTGTCACCGGTCACGACCGTGATCTGGTCGACGGGCACGCCCAATTGGTCGGACACCACCTGGGCGAAGCTTGTGAAATGGCCCTGCCCCTGGGTGCCGACGCCGGTGACGACGCTGACCTTGCCGCTCGGTTGGATCTGCACGCGCGCCCCTTCGTAGGGGCCAATGCCGGTGCCCTCCACGTAGTACACCAACCCAAGACCCAACTTTCTCCCCTGCTTGCGGGCCGCCGGCTGGATCTCATCGCGGAACTGTCGGTAGCCAATGAGCTCCATCGTCTTGTCCAGCACCGGCTCATGGTTACCGCTGTCGTAAACCAGGGGGGCAAAGTCCTGGTAAATGATCTGGTTGTCGTAGGGATAGGCGTCCGAAGGAATGAAGTTCAGGCGGCGGATTTCGGTCGGATCGAGGTCCAGTTCGCGCGCCGCCAGGTCGAGCATCCGCTCCATGACAAACACACCATGCTGGCGGCCGGCGCCTCGATAGGGCGTGACGATCGTCTTGTTGGTGAAGACCGCCGTGAATTCCGAATAGTAGTTGGGCACGTCGTAGGCGCCGAGCAACGTGCACTGGCTGTTGATGGGAATGGTCAAGCCGTACGGATCGTAGGCACCGCTGTCGTGCAGAAAGACATCCTTGACAGCCAGCAGTCGGCCGTCCCTGGTGAATGCGAACTCGACATCATGGATTTGACCCCGCTCGTGGCTGGTGGCCACGAAGTTCTCGGCGCGATCTTCGATCCACTTGACGGGCCGCTGCAGCTGCAGCGCAATCCACGGGATCAGCATTTCTTCCGGATAGAACATCATAATTTTGGGACCAAACCCACCGCCGATAAAAGGCGCCACCACCCGCACCTGGTCCTCCGACAGCCCGAGCATGCCGGCCAGCCCGTTGCGGATCGGGATGGGTGCCTGGGTTGTGTCCCAGACTGTCAGCCGCTGGTTGAGACGGTCCCAGTCGGCGACGATGCCGCGGTTTTCCATGGCCGCCGCCACCCCGCGGTCGTAGTCGAGACGCCGGGTCAGCACCAGGTCGGCTTTGGCCTTGGCCGCCTCGAAGTCGCCCTTCCGCTGGATGACGTGGGCCGCCCGGTTCGATTCGAGGTCGTCATGGATCAGCGCCGCCTCCGGTTCGAGCGCGGCTTCAAGCTCGACCACGACTGGCAGCGGCTCGTAGTCGACGACAATCTGGTGGGCGGCGTCTTCCGCCAGGTAGCGACTCTCGGCGATGACTACCGCCAGCGCTTCCCCAGCATGGCGCACTTTGTCACGCGCCAGGATGGGCTGGGTCCGTTCGTGGAACTCGAGCCCCTCGATCGGGGGCGGCGACACGTTGAGCGGTCCCTTACGCCAGTAGTCGCCAAGATCGTCGGCCGTGTAGATGGCGACCACGCCTGCTAATTGGCGCGCCGTCGAGGTGTCGATCGACTTGATGCGGGCGTGGGCATAGGGGCTGCGCACGAAGGCGGCGTGCGTCAAACCTGCCGGGTTGACGTCGTCGACGAAGAGTGCTCGGCCGGTCAGCAGCCGGGGGTCTTCGTTCCGCTTGATGCGTTGACCGAAGGTGCGTGTCGTCATGCTCAGTCCTCTTCGACGAAAGCGACGGCCCGGCAGAACGCGGCCTCTCCCCCTTGAAACAGCCAGGGGAACGCGCCCAGCGTAAGCCGGCGGTTCTGCAGTTCGGGAGCCCCAATCTGCCCGCCCAAATTTTCGACATGGATACAGTCGTGCGGGAACAAAGCATTGTGCGTCAATTGGTAGGCCGAATCGGGAAACAGCTTGTCAAGCTGGTCTTCGCCAAACTTGTCGATGCACTGCTGGCGGACCTTCTGCCAATGTTCGAGACCACCCTTGCCAAGGAAGCGTCCGATTGGCAGGTTCATTGGGTGATCGGTCGATACCATGTCGACCCCCCACAGGTGGATCTGCTTGGCAATGAGCCAGTCGACGATTTCGAAGTGAGGCCCCGGATGGCGGTGAATGTACTTCTCTTCGTCTGGCTGGTCGCCAAACTGAGCATGGCGGTGCCAGCCGGTGTGCAGGAAGAGAATATCGCCCTGGCGCACCTCAGCCCGCTCTTCAATCATGGCGACCGTGATCACTTCCAGTTCATCCATGAGATCGCTTAAGTCGACGATGACACCGGGCCCGTAGACCCACTCCAGCGGGATTTGGTCGATCGTCTTGCCAGCGGTCATGAAGTGCCGCGGCGCATCAAGATGCGTCCCCATGTGATTGGAGGTCTGGATGTATTGTGCATTGACACCATGCTCGGCCTTGCGCTTGAAGTACTTGACCTCAAACGGCGGATAGAACGGCCAGAAGGGGGCGTCCTGGTTGAGGGGTTGGGAGAGGTCGTAGATTTTCATCGGATGAGTCCTTTGGTTTGAGATCTGAACTGGTTCAGGTAATACGGGATACGAAACACGGGATACGGAAAATCAGCACCGGGGCACGCTCGGCTGCTTTCAAGACTGATCCAGTCCCCTGAATCACGAAAGTAGCGAACCTTGTCTCAACCAACTTTGCGATGGCGTGCCCGCACTCTGCCAGTGGCCTCAAGTTCTGCGACTCCTCTTGAGATAGCCAATGTAGCCATTTAGCATCTGTTGGACTCTCAGATATCTCTTGCGCAATTCCTCGAATGAGAAATCTCGCCAGTATCCAATCTCCCTGCCTAAGAGCACATGGCTCCACATTTCTTCGAGGGATCCACGGGCAATGTAGCAGCAGCGAGCGGCATCTGCATAATGAAATCTGCCATAAGCCTCAGCGATGTTGGCCGGAATGCTCTGGGCAGCGCGACGAAGCTGCGATGCCAGCGCGTACTTTTCTTCCTCCGGCAATGCCGGAACAAGCCTTAAGCAAACGTCTCTAGCCAACTCCATGCTTGCTCGCCAGACTTCTAGCTGCTCCAATCCATACTTGGCCACTGGCTCCCCCTACTATCCAGGCCTACATCAACTGACAACAATCACATTTGAGGTGACGGTAATCCACATACACGAACTTCGTGTCCGACAGTTCCTCCTTATCGAGCTCCCGTTTTCCGTATCGCGTGTTACCCATGGTGCTGCGCACCTTGGGTGCGCAACGCCTCCGCCGCCTCCTGAAACACTGCCATCGGCGGTCGAACGAGCCCCGCCCCGATTTGTCCCACCCCAGCCTCCCGGTGGGCGATGCCGGTGTTGATGCGGGGCAGGATGCCGGTCTCAACCACCTTGAAGGCATCGATGGCGGTCGGGGTGCCGCGGAAGCCGAGCGCCGGTATGTTGAAGTGCTCGTGCTCACCCTGCGTAATCTGATACATCTCCAGCGTTGATTCCATCGTCAGTTCGGGCGTGCCGCTGATGAATTCGACAATTGCCGGGGCCGCCGCCATGGCAAAGGCACCGATGCCGGCCGTCTCGGTGATCGTGCTGTCCCCGATATCGGGGTTGGCATCGTTCTGGCTGTAGCCCTCGAAGTACTTGCCAGCCGGCATCTCGCAGGGGGCCACGAACCAGCGGTCGCCCAGCCCGCTCACGCGGATGCCGAAGTCGGTGCCATTGCGGGCCATCACAGTCACCAGGCTGCTGCCCTCCACACCATGGGCGGCCAGAGTCATGGCTTTGCAGGCCGCCATCACCGGGTTGAGCACGCTGAGGGCGTTTCCCCCGAGGAAGGCCAAGATGCGGTTGCCTTCGTCAGCGTCGGCGACGACCTGCGCCAGGACCGGTGCCAGCGTGCGCAGGAAGAGAAGCGAACCCGCCTTGTTGCGATTGTGACCCTCGTCGCCCATGTGCAACGCTTCGGCGATCAGGGCCCGCAAGTCAACCTCCCCTAACTGCTCCAACGCGGCGCTTAAAGCGGGCGCCATGGACCGGTTCATCCAGCGCAGCTTCTCGATGACCTCGGGGGCAAACGCGCCATAGCGCAGCACCTTGCCATAGCCTTCATTCAAGCTGGAGAATGTCAGCTGGCCGCCGGCTGAATCTTCGACCACGTAGACCGCCATCGAAGGCGAAAGAACCCCCGCCATCGGCCCGACCGCATCGTGATGGTGGCAGGGTGCGAAGCGGATGTCTCCGCTGGCCGCCAGCTCGGCGGCCTCGTCCTCGACCTGGGCGCGCCCTTCAAGAAGCAGCGCACCGATGATGGCACCGCGCAGAGGCCCGCTCATTTGGTCCCAGGCAATGGGCGGGCCTGCGTGCAAGATTAAGTCGCCGGTCAGGCCGGGAACGACCTCGCCCGCCGGGGCAACCCTAACCAGGCGCGGCTGGCTGGCCATCATGCGCTCGAACGCCGTCTGGTTAGCCTGCCGGGTATCCATCATGCAGCCTTCTCTCGCTTGGCCCTGTCTATTCTGGACGGGCGACATCGTCGCCGGCAATCATGGTAAACGGTCGGCCCTGGAGCGGCGCCAAGGCCTGCTCCAGAACGATGGCTTGCGACATCAGCTCTTCATCCGCAAACCAGCGCCCCACCAACTGCACCCCCAGCGGCAGACCGTTGGCCGCCAGGCCAGCCGGTAGCCCCAGGGCCGGCAATCCTGCGTGGCTCCACGGCAGATTCATCACCGGGTCACCGGTGTTGGCCAGCCCGGCCGGCGCTGGCCCGGTGGCGGAGGGCGTGATCCACAGGTCGATCCCGTAGGCATCCATCGTCTGGGTCAATTGATGGCGCAGCCGAAGACAGCTCTCACGCGCCGCCGTCAGCTCATCGTCGCTGACCGCCTGCCCATCCCGCACCAACGCCAGGGTCGTAGGATGATAGGTTTCGACATAGTCGGCGTACCAGCGTTGGTGGACCCGGGCCGCTTCCCCCGCGACCAAACGGTGGTGAGCTCGCTGCACCTGATCGAAGTCGGCCAGGGCGGGAACCGGCCGGGTGACGAATCCGGCCTGCTCCAGGACCCCAATAATATGTCGCAGATGTTCGACCGCTACCTGGTCGGCGTACTCCAAGTATGGCCCTTCCGGTACGCCAAGCACCGGCCGCGGCCGGCCTTGGCGGGTCGACCAGTCGTAGCACAGCTGGCTGGCCGCCAGCCTGGCCGAGACGGCGTCCGTCGTCAGAAAGCCGGTATGGTCGACGGACGGCGCCAGCGGGATCATGCCAACGCGCGAGATGCGACCGTAGCTCGGTTTGTAACCGACCACCCCGCAATACGCGGCAGGCCTGATGATGGATCCGATTGTCTGGCTGCCGACCGCCAGCGGGCACAGGCCAGCACCGACAGCTGCCGCCGACCCACTGCTCGACCCGCCCGGCGTGTGATCCGGGTTGTGCGGATTGCGCGTCGGCCCGGGTGCAAAATAGCCAAACTCGGTCGTCACCGTCTTGCCCAGAATCAGCGCACCGGCCTGTTTCAGCCGATGGATGGCTTCGGCTTCCGGACCCTGCAGCCGTTCCGGCGGTGGCACTGTTCCCGCCCGAGTGACCAAGCCCTCGACATGAAAGATATCCTTGACCCCAACCGGCACCCCAAACAAGGCTGGCCGGTCCTGGGGATGCGGATACGCCTCGAGCAGCTGCGCCGCCTCCGCACGCAACCGTGCAAAACGCGCCGGCTCCTCGACAAACGCCTGGATCTCAGGCTCGATCCTGGTGAAGCGTTCTTCAAGTTCGTCCAGGTAGCCGGCCAGCGTTTGCCGGCCGCCCGTCAGGACACCGGCTAACGACTCCAAGCGCTCGCAGTGGTCAGCGATAGCCATCGATCAACTTGGGTGAGAGGCGTGAAGCACCGCGTCAATGATGTGTTGGTAGCCAGTACAGCGGCAGATGTTGCCGGAGAGTGCTTCGCGGATTTGGTTTTCGTTGGGCCGCTCGTTGGTCTCGAGGAACGGCACCAGCGTCATCATGATGCCGGCGGTGCAAAAACCGCACTGCAAGCCGTGTTTCTCCCAAAAGGCCTGCTGAAGCGGATGGAGCTCGTCGGGCGAAGGCGCCAGCCCTTCGACCGTTTTCAACTCGTGGCCCTCAGCCTGCACGGCCAGCATCAAGCACGAGCGGACGGACTGGCCATCGAGCAAGATGGTGCACGCGCCGCACACGCCGTGCTCGCAGCCAACATGGGTCCCGGTCAGAGCCAGTTCGTGGCGCAAGAAGTCGGACAGCAGCAGCCTGGGCTCCACCTGTCGCTCGTACGCCTGGCCGTTGACCGTAAGTCGAACCGTATGCAAAGGCTGCATCTGTCTGCTCCTGGCTACTTCTCGAGCTCAAGAGACCTGGCTTAATTAGCCGGCCGCCCGCTGCCAGGCGTTTTCCAACGCCCGGATCGTGAGGACCCGCGCCAGATGTCGCTGGTAGTTCGGGCTGGCGTGCACGTTGCCGAAGGGGAATATCTCGTCGGCGGCGGCCTTGTCGGCGGCTTCGGCGAACAAGTCACTCGACCGACTCTGGCCACGGAGCATGTCGGCGGCTTGGGGCGCCAGCGTCGGTCCGTCGCCAACATTCAGGTAGACCAGACGCGCCTGTTCACAGGCGCCATCTTGTGCCAGGGTCACTCGGGCAGCAACCCCGGCCATAGCGTAGTCACCCGATCGGCGTGTGACTTCCTCGAAGGCCCAACCAGTGCGGGCCGGCGTGCCGGGCCATTGGATCTCGACCAGCAGGTCCTGCGGCCCGAGATCCGTCGTGAACATCCCTTGGAAGAACTCGGGGGCGGCCACCGTTCGCTGGCTGCCGTTGTGCCGGATGACGAAGCTGGCATCGGCGGCGACGGCCGCCACCGGCAGCTCGGCGGCCGGATCGGCATGGGCCAGACTGCCGCCGATTGTGCCTCGGTTGCGGATCTGAGGGTGGGCAATTAACGGCATCGCCAGCTGCAATAGAGGCACCCGTTTGGCCACCTCCTCGGAATGCTCCACCGCCGCTTGGCGGGTCATGGCGCCCATACGCACGCCGCCGTCGTCGGTCGGCTCCAGGTAGGTCAAGGCGTCAATCCGGTTAAGGTCGATCAGCACGGATGGCTGCAGAATCCGGAAGTTCATCGCTGGGACCAAGCTCTGCCCCCCGGCCAGCAGCTTGGCATCTTCGCCAACTTCGCCCAGCAACTCAATCGCCTGGTCGACGCTCTCGGGAGCGTGATACACAAATGGGGCGGGTTTCATCCATTTCTCCCAGATTGACCGCCGTCCACCGCTTGAAACGAAGAAGGCAGCCCGAATGGTGATGACGGGCTTGCCTTCAGCCAAGCCAGTGCCACGATTATATGCATTACGTTGCCAGGCTGACAAACCCAGCCAGGCGAGCACGATGGGGGCTCAGTATAATCTGGCCATTCCAGTTGACGGCCGTTCGCCGTGCGCCAACCCAGGATCTGCAAGGAGAGACCATGCCCGAGGCTTCGCCGTTGCTTGATGGCATCCGCGTTGTCGACCTGACACGTGTGCTCGCGGGACCCTACTGCACCATGATGCTTGGTGACCTGGGCGCTGATGTCATCAAGATCGAAGCACCCGGCCGTGGCGATGACACCCGCCACTGGGGGCCACCGTTCACAGAGGGTGGTCTTTCGGCCTACTACCTGAGCGCCAACCGCAACAAACGCAGTATCGCCATTGACCTCAAATCCGATGTAGGCCTGTCCATCCTACGCCGGCTCATCAAGGGTGCGGACTTGGTGGTCGAGAATTTCAAGACCGGCACGCTGGCCAGGCTCGGGTTGGATTACCCGGCCCTTCAGGCACTAAGGCCCGATGTCATCTACTGCACCATCACCGGCTATGGCCACAACGGTCCATATGCCGACCGACCTGGCTATGACTTCATCGTGCAGGCGCTTGGTGGATTCATGAGCGTCACCGGCCCTGCCGACGGTGAGCCCATCCGGGCGGGCGTTGCCATTGCCGACCTGGCCGCCGGCATATTTGCCTCCAATGCTATCCTAGCCAGCCTATTCGCCCGCGAGCGGACCGGCCAGGGACAGCGCATCGACATCTCTCTGCTGGACTCGATGGTCGCCCTTATGAGCTATGTCGCCAGCAATTACCTGGTTTCCGGCGAAATGCCGCCGCGGCTGGGCAACGCTCATCCCAATATCGTCCCCTACCAATCCTTCCAGGCCGGCGACGACTACATAGCCTTTGCCATTGGGAATGATCAACAGTGGGCCCGCTTCTGTGAGGCGGTCGACCGCCCCCAGTGGGCCAATGACGAGATGTTCGCCACCAACGCCGCCCGGGTCAGCAATCGCCAGCAGGTCGTTGCCATGCTGCAGTCGCTGTTCGCCGGGCGGCCGGCGGCCGACTGGTTGGCAATGTTTGAGCAGATCGGCATCGCCTCGGCGCCGATTAACTCGATGGACCGCGTCTTTCAAGACCCACAGGTGATAGCCCGCGGGCTGCAAAGCCAGGTCGTGCATCCGACAGAGGGGACGCTACCATTGGTCGGCTCCCCGCTCCGCTTGATGGAATCACCGGTGTCTATCCGGCTGGCTCCACCGACCTTGGGCCAGCACACCGATGAGCTGTTGGCCGAACTGGGTTACGCCCAGTCTGACATCGAGGCCTGGCGCGCCTCGGGTGCCGTGGCCTGAGGGGAGAGGTTTAGTCATGCGCGACGTCTATCTCATTGCCGCCGCTCAACTTCCAGTTGAGCAAGCCAGCACACTCACACTGCGTCAGATGGGCGCCCTCGTTGCCCGCCAAACACTGGCCGCCGCCGGCATCGAGCGCGTCGACGCCGTCTACGTCGGCAATATGCTCAGCGATGATCTCCAAGGACAAAAGCATGTGGCAGCGCTGATCGCCGACGAAGCCGGCCTAACGCCTACCGAGGCTCTCGAAGTGCGGGCGGCGACCGCCTCCGGCGCCGCCAGTTTACGGATGGGCCAACTGGCGGTGGCCTCCGGCGCGGCCGACCTGGTGCTGGCCTTGGGCGTGGAGAAGATGAGTGAAGGCGTGGCGACACCGGCACTGGCCAAAGCTCTCGATGCCCAGTTCGAGGTCCCCGATGGCGACACGTTGATCCGGCGCAACGCCGAGCTTATGGACCTGTATCTCGATCGCTACCAGGTGCCTGACGAGGCGTTGGCCCACTTCTCGGTGAACGCCCACCGCAATGCGGCCGGCAACCCCCACGCACTGTTTCGGACAAAGCAGATTACGGTCGACCAGGTACTAACCTCGCGCCTGATTCAGCCGCCAATCCGCTTGTTCGACTGCTCGCCGATTTGCGATGGCGCCGCCGCCGTGCTGCTCGCCAGCGAAAAGGCCCCCGGACCAGCCAAGCACGCTGTCAAGGTACTGGCATCGAGTGTGGCCACCGATCGTTTTCGCGTGCGCGACCGCCGGGACCCGCTTCAGCTGGCGGCCGCCGCGCGCTCGGCGCAGCTCGCCTTCGACCAGGCAGGCTTACAGCCCAGCGACATCGATTTGGTCGAAGTGCACGACGCCTTCAGCATCATGGCTTGCCTGTTGCTGGAAGCCGCCGGCTTTGCCGAGCGTGGCTCGGGCTGGCGCTTGGCGATGGAAGGCGAGATCGGCCTCACCGGCCGTATTCCCATCACGACCATGGGTGGACTTAAAGCGCGCGGTCATCCAATCGGCGCGACCGGCCTGTATCAGGCTGCTGAAATCTTCCTACAGCTGACAGGCCAGGCCGGTCCCAATCAGGTCGCGGGGGCCAAGGTGGCAATGATGCAGAGCGTGGGCGGCGCCGCCACCACACTCATCACACACTTGTTTGGCGTCTAGGAGTCTGGATCGCCGGTTCGGTAGGTCTGGACGATCTCGGCCATCACTGCCAACGCGATTTCTTCCGGAGTGATGGCGCCCAGGTCCAGACCAATCGGGGCATGCAGCCGGCCGAGCAACTCGGGTGACATACCGGCTTCGGTCAGCCGCTGCACCCGCTTGGCGTGCGTTCGCCGGCTGCCGAGGGCACCAACGTAGTAGGCGGGGCTGGGCAGCGCCGCCATTAGCGCCGGGTCATCAATCTTCGGATCATGCGTCAAGACGGCAATGGCGGTACTGGTTTGGATCGAAATTCGCTCGAAGGCCTCTTGTGGCCACACCGTTAGCAGCTCGTCGACCTCGGGGAAACGCTCACGAGTGCCAAAGGTCCGTCGGGGGTCAACCACAATCGTCCGCTGCCCCAGCGCGGCACCGATCTTGGCCAGGGCAACCGAGATATGAACCCCGCCAATCATGATCAGCGTCGGTTGAGGCGGGATGACATCGACAAAGGCCTCGATCGTTTGCTCACCGGCCTCGACCAGCACCTGCCGCCCCGAGCGATTCTGGCGGATTCCTCGGCGCAGCGCCGCCAGACCTGCTTCTCCCCACTGGCTGTCAAGCTGGCCCCACACTTCTTCGCCCCGGTTGCCACGCGCGCTCATCTTGGCCCCAAGGGCAGCCGCCGGGCCGCGAATGATCGTCAGGCTGGCAACCGGTGTGTCGCGCTCGATAGCCAGCTCGACAAAAGTCAAATGTTCGTCGGCCAGCGGCTCGACAAAGACCTCGATTTCCCCTCCGCAGGCCAGACCAACCCCCCAAGCTGTCTCATCCGAAACGCCGAAGTGCAGCAACTGTGGGGCCGTCCCCAGGAGCACCTCTTGGCCAACCTCGACGACTGCCCCTTCGACACAGCCGCCGCTGACCGACCCGGCAATTCCTCCTTCGGCGGTGATCGCCATCTTGGCGCCAACCCCGCGCGGCGATGACCCCCAGGTATCGACGACGGTCGCCAGTGCCACCGGGGTATTGGATTTTCGCCAGCGCTCGACCTCGGAAAGGATGTCTTTCATGCAGCCTGCCTTATGTGAACGGACGATGGTTGGTTGGGCTGACTGAGCACGGCCAACAGTGACTCCAGGCTCGCCAGATTGTGAGCCGGCAGGAAATCATCCACATGAGCCAGGCTGGCTTGCAGGCCCCGGGTCAGCGGGCGGTAGCCGGCCTTGCCCACGAGCGGGTTAAGCCAGATAAGACGTTCGGCGCTGCGCGCCAGGCGCGCCATACCAGCTGCAAGCAGGCTGGGGTCGCCACGGTCCCAGCCATCGCTCAGAATCAGCACCACCGGCCGCCGGCTCAACATCCGCCGGCCCCAATCGATATGCAGCCGCTGCAGGGCCTCACCGGTCCGGGTTCCGCCGGACCAATCGGACACTTCCCGCCTGAGGCCGTCGAGGGCGGCCCCGACCGGATGTCGCCTTAGGAGCGAAGTAACCCGACTCAGCCGGGTCCCGAAGACAAAGACCTCGACGGGTGGTTGGCGCCTGCGGGCCAGTCCGTAGCAGAAGGCGAGCAGCAGGCGACTGTAGAGCGCCATCGACCCGCTGATATCGGCCAGCACCAGCAACGGAGGCCGGGTCGGCGCCGGGTTAAGCCGCCGCAACTCGAGCCACTCGCCGCCGTAGGCTAGGCCAGCGCGCAGGCTGTGGCGCAAGTCCAGCCGCCGCCCGCTGCCCGATTGCCAGCGCCGGCCGTGGCGCCTAGCCGGCCACAAAGTCAGCCCCGCCAGCCGGCGTTCGGCCTGGGCCAGCTCTACTTCTGTCATCTGGCCAAAGTCCTTGGTGCGCAGCACTTCGACGGCACTGTAGGCCAGGTCCAATGCAGCCGCACCATCGTCCGGTGCTGTGCCGGCGGTCGGGCGCCAGTACCCCGGTGGGCTGCCCTCATCGACCGCTGGTGTGCGCTGTACTTCAGCTGCGGGCGGATCCAGCAGTCCTGCCTGACCCGACCAATAGTGATCGAAGGCCGCCCGTAGTATGGCCAGATCCTCGTACCGCCCGACCAGCGACGCCTCGACGGCCGTTTGAACGGCCCGGCGATCCGTCAGATCGATCAATGCCAATGCCTCGACCAGTGCCGCCACCCGGCGCGTACCTACTGGCAAGCCTTGCAGACGCAGGAAGCCAGCGAATCCAACGATCCGGGCCAACAAGTCGTGGCCGGGGCCTGGATCAGCCATGCACTTTTGCCTGCTCCAGCAACTCGACAGCCGCCTCGCCGCGCAGCGCAGCTACATCCTCCTCGGTCTTGAGCAGCGCACCCATCGTGTCCTGCAGTACCGACGGGTCGACCAGTTCGATCTCTAGGGCGACCAGTGCGCGGAGCCAGTCTAGCGTTTCGGCCACCCCCGGCCGCTTGTAAAGCGAGCGGTCGCGCAGCGACTGGACGATGCTCGTCACCTGGCGTGCGAGCGCTTCGGCCGCCTCGGGCACGCGGGCGCCGACGATCGCCAGCTCTTTGTCGAAGGATGGATAGTCAATCCAATGGTACAAACAGCGGCGCTTGAGAGCGTCATGGATCTCCCGGGTACGATTGGACGTAATCACGACGTGCGGTTGCTGACGAGCGCGGATGGTCCCGATTTCCGGAATCGTGATCTGAAAGTCCGATAGGACCTCGAGCAAGTAGGCTTCGAAGGCGGCATCGCTGCGATCGATCTCATCAATCAGCAGGATGGGGGCGATCTGTGAATCACTGTCGATTGCCTCCAATAAGGGTCGTCGCAAAAGAAACTCGGGACCGAACAGCTCGGCCTCGTTGGCCGTACCGCCCTGGGCCTCGGTCAGGCGGATGTGAAGCATCTGCCGTGTGTAGTTCCAGTCGTAGACCGCCTGATGAATATCGAGGCCCTCGTAGCACTGCAGCCGGATCAGCGGGGCATCCAGCAGTGCTGATAGGACCTTAGCGACTTCGGTCTTGCCGACGCCGGCCTCCCCTTCGAGGAACAGCGGCCGGCCCATGCGCAGGCTGAGGTAGATCACCGTCGCCAGATTGCGCTCGGCGATGTAGCCCTGATCGGCCAGACTGGCTTGCAGGCTTTCAATCGAAGCAGGCAGATTGCTCGGGACGCCGGGGTCAGGCATACAGCCGCCAGATCAGTCTTCGACGTGGCTCTTGACGCAGTTGAAGAATTCTCCCGTAAGCCGCTGGGTCATTGATCCCATCAGACGCGAGGCCAGGCTGGCGAAGGTGCCCTGGATGCTGACGTCGGCCGTCCAGGTCAGGTCGGTCACGCCGCCTTCCCCTTCGGTCAGGAACATTTCGCTGGTAGCGTCGGCCGTGCTGCCGGGTGCCGTGCCGTGGGCCTTCATCTTGGCCCGGTTCGGCTCGTCGAGTTCAAGCCACTCAATCTGGGCGGTGAAGCGGGCTTTCATCGAGCCAAAGCCGACCGAGACTACCGCCTGGAAACGCTTGCCTTCCTCCAGCACTTCCATCGATTCGAGCCCCGGAGCGCATTGCCCAACCTTGTGGGGGTCGGTCAAGAATGCCCAGACGGCCTCCCGGGTGGCGGCCATCGACGTCTTGCCTTCAAGTTTCATCCGCGTGCTCCTGCGACCGGGTGAGAGACCAGATTATAGCTGAGCGGCCGCGCCGGTTCAGGGGCACGGATAAGTATTTCCGTTGCCGTCGGTCATGATTTGGATCAGGCCAGTGGCCTGCAGGGTGGCTGTCAACACCAACGGATGCTGGCCATTGTCCATTACGTTCTGGTCATAAAACGAGTAGGTGCCCGGCGCCACGTCACGCCGGATGGCAGTGCTCGACAGTTGGTCGCCCAGGATCAAATTGCCCGGCACCATCTGCATCGGGTGGAAGGTGCAGTTTTGGACCGTGCCATAGACGGCGCAAATGCCCGGTTCGCTGCCATTGGGCGTGAAACCCTGGTACATGCGGCAGGTGTTGTCGACCCCCGCCACCAGCTTCAGCGGATAGTCGGGCGAATTCGCCACCGGTGAGCCGGCCTCACCCAGCGTGTATGCGTCGACGAAATCAAACAAAGTGGGATCTACCGGCCCAGCGCTGGCCCACAGGCTCCACAGGAAAGATACGTCGTCCAGCACGTCCCGCTTTACGGCCAGCTCGACGCCGGGCACGCTTCCGGGTCGGATGCGGGCCCAGGCTGTATCCGGATCGTCGCCCTGGCCCGAATCGAACAGCATCAGCTCATAGCCATCACCGGCGGCGCCATCGGACTGCATGGGCGTGTCGCCCCCGACGTCGTCATTGGCATCGAGCCAGACCCGCACCCGCTCGCTCGTCCAGCTTCCCGGCGGGTTGGTGCCGAGCACCAGCCAATCGCCGCGGCCGTCCAGGTCCAGGTCGAGCTCGACACCGTAAGTGGCCGGAAAGCCGATCTCGGTTTGGTGCGTTCCGGCCAGCGAGAACATGAAGTAGAAGAACTGATCGTCGAAGGTGAGGTCGCCACGGGTGATGTCGATGTCGGGACGGTAGCTCATGGCATCAGCGGTGAAAGGTCGTTCCAACCGGTTTCGTTCGAAGGTATCGCCGGCGCTGGCCCGGCCTTCGGCGCCCGTGGCTGCCGAACTGATATCGGACATGAACAGCTTGCTTCCCGGCGATTCGGCCGGCATTGCGACGTGGACCACCGTCGGCGTGGCCGGGACTTCGGTCGGACCCACCGTCGGCAGGGCTTGGCTGGCCTCGGGTGCGCTTGTCTCGGTCGGGGGTGGAACGGTCGCGCTTGGCGGGGGGGAAGTCAGACTGCAGGCCAGACTGGCCAGCAGGATTGGCAGCGCCAAACGCATCCATGCTCGATTGATCATCATTCCTGCCTCCCAGCAGACCTGCTAGCGCGAGCTTACTTGAAGATCAGCTCCCATTCAAGCCGCCCGCCACGCGGACTATAATCCGACGGTTGACGTCGCGGAAGAGGCGATCATGCACACCGAACGCTTGCAGCGGCTCCAAGCGGCAATTGCCGACGCCAGCCTTGACGGCTACGCACTGGCACCCGGACCCAGCCTGTTCTACCTGACCGGCCTGGCATTCCATCTTATGGAGCGGCCGATTGTCTTGTTGGTACCTGCCAAGGGCAATCCAGGATTGATCGTCCCCGGCATGGAGAAAGACAAAGCCAGCACTAGCGACCTCACATTCGTGCCCTTCAGTTACGGTGAGGATCCGGCATCCCAACCCGAGGCCTTTGGCAGGGCGCTGGCTGCCCTGGGCTTGACCCAGGGGCAGATCGGCGTCGAGCCGCTGCGCTTGCGCTTCTACGAGTCCGAGCTGCTGCGTCAAGCGGCGCCCGCCTTGCTCCAGGTGGCGGCCGAGCAGGTGGTCGGTGGCCTCAGGCTGCGCAAGGCCGCCGCCGAGGTCGAGGCCATGCGGCGGGCCGTCGAGATCGCCGAGACAGCCATGAACGCGTTGGTTCCCCAACTGGCGGTTGGAATGACCGAGCGGCAAATCGCCGCCGAACTCACGGTCCAGCTGCTGGCCGCCGGCTCCGATCCCGCCCTTCCGTTCCACCCTATCGTCGCCTCCGGCCCCAACAGCGCCCTGCCCCACGCCACCGCCGGGGAGCGCCAGCTACAGCCAGGTGAATTCCTTCTGATCGACTGGGGCGCCAGCTATCAGTCCTACTTCTCCGACCTGACCCGAACGTTCAGCGTTGGCCAACCGTCCGATGACATGACCAGCATTCACCACGCCGTAATGGCGGCCAACGAGGCCGGCCGCCGGGCCGTCCGGCCCGGCGTCTCTTGCGGTTCGATCGATCAAGCTGCCCGTAACGCTATTGAAGGGGCCGGCTATGGAGAACGTTTCATCCACCGGACCGGCCACGGTTTGGGCCTCGAGGAGCACGAAGAGCCCTACCTGTATTCCGGCAACGACCGTATGCTGGACAGCGGCATGGCATTCACGATCGAGCCCGGCATCTACCTGCCGGAATTGGGCGGCGTGCGCATCGAGGACAATGTGGTTGTCACCGACGATGGCGTTGACACCTTGAGCAGCCTGCCGCGCACGCTGGAGAAGGTGGGGTGACCCAACTGCGGCCGGGTGGCGAACCCTACCTCCACCTTGGCGACGACACGGGCTGCCTGCTTGTCCATGGACTGACGGCCACCCCGGGCGTGCTGCAGGAGCTCGGCCAACACCTGAGCACCCAGGGTCGGACGGTGCATGGCGTTCGCCTGTTTGGCCACGCCACCCGAGTGCAGGATTTGGAGCGAGCCCACTACCGTGATTGGTTGGCCTCGGTCGAAGATGGTTGGTCCCTGCTTCGGCCACATTGCCGCCAACTATATCTGATCGGGCATTCGCTCGGTGGATCACTCTGCTTGACGCTGGCCAACGAGCTAAACCCCAGCGGCATCGTGTCGATTTCGGCGCTCGACCGGATGCCCTTTCCGTCCTGGGCCCGTTGGTTCCGTTGGCTGCGCATCGTGATCCGCCGCGTCCCCAAGTCCAGACGCGATGATTGGCACGACCCCACGGCCGCCGGGCGTTACCTGGCCTATGACAGCTACCCGGTCAACGCCGCCTTTCAGTTCTACGACTTGCTCCAAATTATGCAGCGCCAGTTGGCGCAGATCCGGACTCCCGTCCTCTTCATCCAGCCGCCTGACGACCGGATGACGGGGCCAAGGGCAATGAGCCGGCTGTACGGCGCCGTCGGCAGCCTTGACAAGGAAATGCTTCGTTTGGAGGGCAGCAACCATATCGCCCCGATGGATGCAGCCCGTCAGGACCTGTTTGCCGCCGTCAGCAATTTCATCGAACGCATCCACGCCGGCAGCCGTGTCAAGGCCGTGTCAGCGTGAGCCTGCTGGAGGCCGTCGTTGCCGGTCTGCCGGTAGTCCTGGCCAGCCAGCAGATCGGGGATCAGTGGCTGCCGCTCATGAACGGCGCCAGCTCCATCGGTTACGAAGCTTTCTATCTGCTGCTGATGCCGGCATTGTTCTGGTGTTGGGACGCCGGACTAGGGGTCCGCATCGGCTTCATCCTGCTGACCAGCGCCCTGCTTAACGCCAGCCTCAAGCTCGTGTTCGCCTTGCCTCGCCCAACTTGGGTGAGCGCGGCCGTCGAGGGCCTGGCCCACGAGACTACCTTTGGCCTGCCCTCGGGTCACGCCCAGAACGCGGTCGCCGTCTGGGGCCGCCTGGCGCTGGGTCTTGAGCGGCGTTGGGCCCTGCCGGCGGCCGCCGGCTTGACGGGTCTCATTTCCTTCTCTCGGCTGTACTTAGGTGTGCACTTCCCCCTCGATGTGGTGGCCGGCTGGGTGGTCGGTGCACTGGTGTTGGCAAGTTTCATCTGGCTCGAAGCGCCGGTGTGGCGCTGGCTCCAAGGCCGCACGCTGGCCGGCCGGTTGCTGATCGTCGTTGCGGCCTCCTGGCTGTTCCTGCTGCTCGGACTGCGTGCCTGGTCATTGGCCGCCGCACAACCCCTGCCCGAGCTCTGGCTGACCAATGCCGCCGCCGAGCTGGGTGCTGCCTGGGAGGATCCGAGGCAGCTAGCTGGACTTTTCTCCGTCAGCGGCCTCTTGCTTGGCTTTGGACTGGGCGGGGTCTTGCTAGCGCAGCGGGGTGGCTTGCCGGCCAACCCGGCTTGGGGCAACCGGGCCGGCCGTTATGCAATCGGTGCCGCCGGGGTGGCGCTGCTTTACCTGGGATTGGATTTGATCAGTCTGGATGACGCCAGTCTCTTCGGGCTCGGCTACCGCTACCTGCGCTACGCGTCGATCGGATCGTGGATCAGCTTCGGCGCGCCGTGGGTCTTCGGCAGGATTGGCCTGCTCCGACCCGGCTCGCCGGGAACCTAGCCCGGCTGCAGGCTGCGCCACACATACCAGTGGCCGGCGCGGTCCCCGGCGTCCTCCGGCGCACGATCGTAGTACACATCGAAGGCTTGCTGCTTGCCCGTCTGTAACCGGAAGTAGAAACGGCCGACCCCCCATGATCCGCGGGCGGCGGCCGTCTTCAAATGGGCGGGCTGCATGTTGCGCGCCATGTCCCCCTTGCGCTCGAAATCCTGCCATTGCGCCAGCAGCCGCTCAACCTGGTAGCGCTGGCCACGCCAGACGATAGCGGCGGGCGCCGGCGGCCGCTTGCTCAATGCCGGTGGCACGGCGAACTCCACTTCGATCTCTTCGCTGATGAAGGCCTTGGGCTGCCAGCCCTCCATTGAATTCCCCCATCCCCGCATGGAAACGGGCCGGGCGTTGCCCGGCCCGTCGTCGCCGCTAGTGGCTCAATCTTCGCCTTCTTCTTGGTCTTCCCGGGTCTTCTTGGCAATGATCTCCTCGGCGATATGGGGCGGCACCACCTCG
>DASWJQ010000107.1:0-24311 GCA_036397095.1 Anaerolineales bacterium | reverse complement strand
CGACCGCTTCCCCGATCAGCCGCCCCAAAGCCTCGGGCATGGCGCCGGCGTGCTGGTCGAGCCGCGGCTCCTTGCGCAGACGCCGAAAGCGTCGGCACAACGAGGCCCACACCAGGCTCGCCAGCCGCATAGGGTCGCGGTCGGCCTCGGTCAGCCGCACCCAACACACCGGCTGACCGGCGTGCTGATCGACATCCGCCAGGAAGGTGGTCTTGCCGTAGCCGGCCGGCGCACAAACCAGCACCAAACGTTTATGCGTCTGGCGCAGCAGGTCATCGACGAGTCTTGGGCGGTGGGCTTTGGTGCGCGTGAAGTCGGGTGCGGTGATGGCGTGCTGCGGTGTCTTGGATCGGGTCCCCATATCCCCCTTGCCCCCTCTCGGTTAGCCTAACTGGAAACGGACCTCTCGGCGGTCAACAGGCTCTTGATCCTCGTAGGCGACTTCAACCTGCAATTGGTACTCACCCGGGTCGGGCTGCCGCCGCAGATGCAGGGTGAACGCCAACTGGTGATCGACGGTTTCGATGATCGTGGTCTCGGCCAGGCGGGCACCGCTGGCGTCCTCAATCGCCACCTCCAGGGAGGGCCGCTCGGTAAACGGGGTCAAATCGATGGAAACCTGCAGCCGCCGGCCGTCCGGCAGCGGCTTGAGCGCAACCTTGCGCACCCGCACCTGGTCGGGTGGTACCGGAATTTCCCCGGGGTCAACGAAGTTCAAGTCCAAGCCAGCCTCCGGCCACGTGAGCTTCGTATTATAGTACGCAGGTTCCGCCTGCCCGTCCACTGTGGCGCCTAGGAGCTGCCCATGCCCGACCATGGCTTCGAAACCCTGGCCGTCCACGCCGGCCAGTCACCGGACCCGACCACCGGCGCCGTCATGACGCCTATTTACCAAACCTCGACCTACGCCCAACCGGCCGTCGGTGAGCATCTCGGATTCGAGTACTCGCGCACAAGCAATCCCACTCGCCAAGCGCTTGAGGCATGCATGGCTGCACTCGAATCCGGCGGCCGCGGCCTGGCATTCGCCTCGGGCATGGCCGCCACCGACGCCGTGCTACACCTGCTCCAACATGGTGATCACGTGCTGGCGGCCCATGACCTGTACGGCGGCAGCTACCGCATTTTCGAACGCGTCTACCGCCAACTCGGCCTGACGTTCAGCTATGCCGATGCCTCCGACACCGACGCCTTCCTGAGCGAAGTCCGGCCCGAGACGAAGCTGGTCTGGCTCGAGTCACCGACCAACCCACTGCTCGATCTGTGCGACTTGCGCGCCATCAGCGACGGCGTCCATCAGCAGTCTCCTACCGCGCTGGTCTGTGTCGACAACACCTTTGCCAGCCCCTACCTGCAGCGCCCGATCGAATTGGGCGCCGATCTCGTCCTGCACTCCACCACCAAGTACCTGGGTGGTCACTCCGACCTGGTTGGTGGGGCCCTGGTTGTGAAGGGGGCCGAACTGGGAGAGCGGCTGGCGTTCTTGCAGAACGCCGTCGGCGCCATCCCCGGCCCCCTCGACTGTTTTCTCGTGCTCCGAGGCATTAAGACGCTGCCCGTGCGCATGGAGCGCCACGCCGCCAATGCCAGCGCCATCGCCCTTTTCCTGGCCGGCGACGACCGGGTATCCACCGTCCACTACCCTGGCCTGGCGACCCACCCTCAGTACGAACTTGCCCAACGCCAGATGCTCAATCCGGGAGGGATGGTCTCGTTCCAGGTCGGCAACGCAAAGAAGGCGCGGGCGGTGGCCGCCGCCACCCAGCTCTTCACCTTGGCCGAGTCGCTGGGTGGGGTCGAATCGCTGATCGAAGTCCCGGCCGCTATGACCCACCTGTCGGTGGCCGGTTCGCCGCTCGAAGTACCGTCCGATTTGGTCCGGCTTTCGGTTGGGATTGAGAGCGTGGAGGATCTGCTGGCCGACCTGGACCAGGCGCTCGGCCAGGCCTAGCTACTCATCAAACAGGAAGGTTGATTCGGCGTAGAAGCGCACCCGGCGGTTGCGCATGCGCTCGCGGATCCAGTCATCAAGGTGGGCCTGGGTTGTCTCAAGATCATCGCCGTGCGACAACATCTCAAGCGGGTAGTTGAGACGCAAGGCACGCGGCGACACAATGAAGCGGGTAATGCCCGGCGGGAAATGCCAGCCGTTGGCCGCCCCTTCCACCACCTCGCCGGCGCCGAACTCGGGGAAGACCACCAGCCCAGCCAGCTGGCGGTAGATCTCAGCCAGCCCCTCTAAGTGATCGCCGCTCGTCCGCTCAAAGTGCACCTTGCCGTCGTAAACAGAAACCATCTCACGCAGCGCGCCAATCCGCGCCTGCAGACTCTGATCCTGCACGCGTGAGAGCAGCGTCACTCCGTGCGGCAGCCGTACCGTCAACAACGATTCGCCGGCGGACAGCGCCCTATCCGCTTCGCCGGGCTCGGCCGCTGTGAATTGGAATCCATTGAGCGACTGGAACAGTCCCTCGATCTTGGATGGCGTCTCATCCAGCAGGATATGGTTCCAGGTCTTGACCTCGACCGAGTCGCCGTTGGGATGGGCCACTTGCACCAAGGCGAAGGGGACCTCGAGCAAGCGGAGCGCCGTGACCCGGTTAGCCCCATCGAGCACCACGTACTCGCCAGGCTGGCTGTCAATCGGCAGCACAATCGGTGGGTTGCGTAGGACGCGGTCTAGCTCGATCGCTCTGGCCAATGGCTCGGCACGTTGTTGATCGGGCAGTTCGTGGGGGCGAAGATGGGCGGTTGGGACGATGCGAAGATGCGGCAGGTCAGGCGAGGGTTTCATGCTCCTCCAACGGTGCCAAGTATTCTAACGCGTCAATGATCGTCAGGATGCCTTCGGGCCGGCGCTGGTCGTCAACCAGCACTACGACCTTGCTCGACATCAATTCCGGCAGCACCTCATGCAGCGGCGCCCCGCTGTCGGCTGTGCGCACCTCGCGGTTGATCAAGCCGGCAATCGTCTCGTCCGGCGAGTGTGGTTGTTCGTCCGACAGCATGTGGTTGAGCAGTTCGAGCTCGGAGACCATCCCCAGCAGGACCCGGTCGTCGTCCACCACCGGAACCTGGTCGATCCCGTTATGGCGGAGCAAGGCAATGACGTCGGCAACCGTGTCTTGGGTGGTGGCCATAATCAGGGCCGGCAGGCCGCGCGCTCGGGCCACTGCCAGCGCAGAGATGCGGCGCTGGTCGAACGGCAGCAACCCATGCTCGCGCATCCAGTCGTCGCTGAAGAGCTTGCTCAGGTATCGGTCGCCCGAGTCGGGGAACAGCACCACCACCAGCCGGTCTTCGGGCAAGTCGGAGGCATACTTGAGCGCACCGGCCAGCGCCGCTCCGGACGATCCCCCACAAAAGATGCCTTCTTCGCGGACAAGCCGGCGTGTCCACAAGAAAGACTCGCGGTCATCCACCCGCACGACGGCGTCCACGAGCCCGAGGTCCAACGTAGACGGAATGAAGTCCTCGCCGATGCCCTCGACCTTGTAGGTTTCCGGCGTCAGGCCAGCCGTCGAGCCGCCCTGATGCCAGGCATCATATAGGATCGAACCCTCGGGATCCACCCCGACGATCTTGACAGCCGGTCCCTTCTCCCGCATGTAGCGGGCAATGCCGCTGATTGTTCCGCCGGTGCCCATGCCGATGACAATGTCGGTCACCCGACCCTCGGTCTGCTCCCAGATCTCGGGCGCGGTATGCAAGTAATGTGACCCGGGGTTCTCCGGGTTGTGATACTGGTTGGCCAACACAGCGTTGGGTGTCTCCTCGGCCAACCGGCTGGCGACCGAGTAGTAGGACCGTGGATCCTCCGGTTCGACGGCAGTCGGCGTGATGACCACCCGCGCCCCGTAGGCGCGCAGCAAGCGAACCTTTTCCTCACTCATCTTGTCGGGCATGACGAAGATTGCCTGGTAGCCCTTGACGGCGCAGGCGATCGCCAGACCGACCCCGGTGTTGCCCGAGGTGGCCTCAACAACCGTACCGCCCGGCCTCAGCTGACCCGCTCGCTCGTAGGCCTCCAAAATGCGAAAGGCGATGCGGTCTTTGACCGAACCACCCGGATTGAACATTTCCAGTTTGGCGTACAGGGGGCAGGGTACGCCGCGGGCGACACGCTGCAAGCGAACCAGCGGGGTCGATCCAATGGCGCCCTGGATGTCGTCGAAGACCCGCTTCTCGCTTGATGGGGTAAGCCAGTGCGATGTCATAGACCCTGGTTGTTGGGCGGCGGCCTGGGTGTGCCAGCTAGCCTACCATGAATTCGGGGCACCGCCAAGACAAGGGTATAATTGCGCCGATTTCCCGCCCGCCGGACAGCCAAGGAGCCCTTCATGGCCGGTGTCACCGGAGCCGTTCAATACGCCCAAGCACAGCAGGCGGAGTCCCTCGGACAGCTCGAAGATCTGCTGCGCATTCCATCTGTTTCGACCTTGCCGGAAAACCAGCCCGACATCGCGCGTGCCGCCGAATGGGTGGCCGACTGCCTCAAGCGCCTGGATTTCGAGCGTGTTGAGATCCTGCCGACAGCCAGACACCCGATGGTGTGTGGCGAGTGGCTGGGAGCCGGTCCCGACAAGCCAACCGTGCTGGTATATGGCCACTATGATGTTCAGCCATCCGATCCGGATGACCTATGGAACTCGCCGGCCTTCGAACCAACAATCCGGGGAGACAACCTGTTCGCCCGCGGTGCCTCCGACATGAAGGGCCAGCTTGTCGCATTCCTGCGCGCAACCGAAGCCCTGAAAGCCAATGAAGGCCTGCCGGTCAATTTGCGCTTTCTGATCGAAGGTGAAGAGGAAGTCGGCTCACCCAACATGCTGCCCTTTGTGCAGCAAGAGCGCAATCGCCTCCAGGCGGATATTTGCCTCAACTTGGACGCAGGCATTCTGGCGCCGGACGTGCCGGCCATCACCTACACCTTGCGCGGCCTGGCCTACTTCGAAATCCGCCTTGAGGCGGCGAAAGGGGACCAGCACTCGGGCACCTTTGGCGGTGCCATTGACAACCCAGCCCAAGTGCTGGCCCACCTGATCGCCGGCATGAAAGATCGCGACGGAAAGATCCTGCTGCCCGGCTTCTACGACAAAGTGCGCCCGCTGACGCCGGAGGACAGGGCCGACCTGGCCCAGCTCCCACAAAATGAAGCCTGGTGGAAGGAACAGGCCGGTGTCGCCCATCTGTTCGGGGAACCGGAGTACACGCCCACCGAACGCGCCACCGCGCGCCCCACGCTCGAGGTCAACGGGCTGCTCTCCGGGTTTACCGGGGAGGGCTCCAAGACGGTTCTGCCCGCCCGGGCGATGGCCAAGATTTCCTGCCGGCTGGTGCCCGATCAAGATCCGGCCGAGATCACGGAGTCGATGCGCCAATACCTGACCGACAACGCTCCCAACACCGTCACCTGGGAGCTTCTGACCCACGCCAATGCGCCGCCGGGCATCGTCGAGCGCGAATCGCCGGCGATCAGCGCCGCCCAAGCCGCCTTTGAAGCCGTCTGGGGCCGGTCGGCCGTCTTCAGCCGTCAAGGCGGCACCGTGCCCGTGGTCGGCTACGTCAAGCAGGAGTTGGGAATGGACAGCCTGCTGCTTGGGTTTGGCCTGCCTGACGACAATCTGCACGCTCCCAATGAGAAGCTGCATTTGCCCAGCTTCTACCGGGGCATACAGGTCTACATTCACTTCCTCGACGAATACGGCCGGGCCGGCGCCGGGTGAGCGAACCGCTGCCCGCATACGGCGGACAAGCCGTGATCGAGGGGGTGATGATGCGCGGCCGCCGTGCCTGCGCCGTCGCCGTGCGGCGGCCGGACGGTGAGATCCAGATCGAGCGATTCGACCTGAGCCCGATCTATCAGTCTCGCCTGGCCACGTTTCCGCTCCTGCGAGGGGTGATCCTCCTGTGGGACGCACTTGGGCTCGGTATGCGGGCGCTGACCTACTCGGCCAATGTGCAGGCGGGCGAGGACGAAAAGATCGAGGGGGCTTCGCTGTGGCTGACGATGGCCACCTCATTCGCCGCCGGGGTGGCCCTATTCTTTGTGCTGCCGGCCCTGCTTGCGCTCGGTGCCGAGCGCTGGTTGGCATGGGGCACGTGGACCGCCAACCTGGTCGAGGGCCTGGTTCGCTTGGGCCTGCTGTTGGGCTACATGTGGCTGATTGGTCGGCTGCCGGAGGTCGAACGGGTCTTCGGCTACCACGGGGCGGAGCATCAGACCATTCACGCTTTCGAGGCCGGGGCCGAACTCACCCCCGAACGCGTTCTGCAGTTCCCGCGCGAACACCCGCGCTGTGGCACGGCCTTCCTCTTGACTGTGGTTGTGCTCTCGGTCTTGGTATTCGCCCTGCTCGGCCCGCTGGATTGGCTGCCGCGCTTGGCCAGCAGGATTGTGCTCATACCGGCGTTGGCCGCTGTTGCCTTTGAGTACTTACGGCTGACCTCCCGCTTTCGGGACCGCTGGTGGGGCCGCTGGTTGCTTGCGCCTAATCTGTTGGTCCAGCGGCTGACAACCCGTCAACCTGAGGCCCCCATGGCCGAGGTGGCCATCGCCGCGTTCCAGGCGATGCGCCACTGGGAGCGGGAGGACCTGCCGCAGCCGGAAGCTGAGGCGCTTGCTGCTTGACTACTCGCCCCGCAGCGGATCGCTTGTAATCAAGCGCACCGCCCGGTCGTAGAAGAAGTAGTCCCACGCCCAATTGATCAGCACCAGCAGCCGGTTGCGGAACCCGATCAACTGGATCAGGTGCACCACCAGCCAGACCACCCAAGCTAGGAACCCGCGGAAGCGCAGACGACCGAAATCTGCCACGGCAGCATTGCGGCCGATCGTCGCCAGCCGCCCTGGGTCGCGATAGGCAAACGCCTGCGGCGGGCGCCCCTCAACCGCCCGCCGGATGTTGTCGGCGGCCCGCTCGGCCATCTGCATGGCAACCGGTGCCATCATTGGCAGCGGCTGACCGTCCGCCTCCTGGTAGGCGGCATCTCCAATCACATATGCGTTGGGGTGTGCTGGCACCTGCAGCGTCGGTTCGACGATGACCCGGCCTTGCCGCCCGTGCTCAACGGCCAGGTCGCGCGCCAGCTGCTCAGCTTGCACGCCCGCACTCCAGATCAACGTCTCGGCGAGGATGGAACGTCCGTCGGCCAGCAGCGCCCGCTTGTCCAGGTAGTTCGCCAGCCTGGCGCCGGTCATAACCTCCACCCCCTTGCCTTCGAGCGTCCGCTGGGCGGAACGAGCCAATGCCGGATCGAACCCAGGCAGCACTTGATCCTGCGCTTCGAGCAGCAGGATGCGGATCTCCTTGCCCTCGAGCTCAGGGTAGTCCTTGACCAGCACCAGATGAACCAGTTCGGCCAGCGCACCCGCCATCTCAACCCCGGTCGGGCCGGCGCCGACGATGACAAAGGTCAACAGTTCCGCCCTGCGCTCAGCCTGCGGGTCGGCTGCCGCCCTCTCGAAGCATGCCAGGACGTGGTTGCGGATCGTCACGCCGTCGGTCAACCCCTTGAGCTGCAGGCTGTCATCTTCGAGGCCGCCTAGGCCAAGGAAATCGGTTTCGGCTCCAACCGCCAGCACCAGGTAGTCATAGGCGATTGGCCCCTCGGCCGACGTCACTTGCTGCGACGACAGGTCGATCCCGGTCACTTCCGTCATGCGAAAGGTCAGGTTCGACTGATGGCGCAGGATCGCCCGCACCGGCTTGGCGATTTGCTCGGGCTCCAGGCCGGCCGTCGCCACCTGGTACAGCAAAGGCTGGAACAAATGGTAGTTATTGCGATCGATCAGGCTGATACGAACGGGGGCGCCGGCCAGACGGCGGGCTGCGGTAAGGCCACCAAAACCAGCGCCGACGATCACGACGTGCGGCTGCATGGTGCACCTCCTTCTCCGCCCCTATTGTACCATTTTTCACATAGTCGGGATGGAGACTGACCCCGGCCTCCGAGCCGGCGGCGGGCCGATCTTTTGTTGGGGCTCAGCCGTGGGCGACCCAGGCCTCTTCCGGCAGCAGCGCCTTTTCCCGGACCGGAACGATCGCCCGGTAAACTTGCTCGGCCGGTCGGAGTTCTCCGTCCACCGTCAGCAGCCACTCGATCGGAATCCCAAACAATTCCTCGTTATGTCTGAGCATCGGCTCGATCAGCTGCCAATGCGCCGCCTGGAACGAGCTAAAGGCGCCACCGTTCAGCTGATCGGTTCCAAGCTGGCGGTGAGGATCACGCACGTAGATAGCGCCGCCTGAAGCCAATGAAAACAGGTTGCCGCCGGGATACGGAGTGTCCATCGCCACCAGCTCGGCGCGGTCGTTGAAACCGACACCATTGAGCACGACAAAGCCGCCGCCGTTGAGCGGGTCGCCGGCCATGAACGATTCGGCCAGATAGTCGAGGCAGGTGCCATTGATCACGACTCGCGGCGAGCCGACCGCGTTGATCAGTGGCCGGCCGGCCGCACTGCCCAGCACATAGACTTCCCCACCCTTGGCCGCGTACAGAAAGGTCTGGCCGACATCGCCGTGCACGACCAGGCGGCCCCGCTTCATGATCTGGGCAAGTTGGTCCTGGCCGTTCCCGTGCACGACCATCTCGGCGCCATCCAGACCGGAACCCAAGTAGTCACCGGGCGAACCGTACACGTCGATCCGTAGACCGTGACTGCCGGGGCCCAAACCGTTGCCGACGAACCGCTGGCCGGCGACCCGCGTGACGATCAGGCGCCGATGGCCGTGGCCGGCCGCCGCGACCAGCGCCGCCGCCAGCGACCCTTCCCCCTCGGGCGCAAAACCGGGCGCATCGATCACCAGGCAGGTCTCGCCATCAGCCGCCGCTGGCAGCTTCTGACCGGCCGACCATAGTTGGTAGCCGGCCGATGGCGCCTGGCGGATGGCTTCGACCCACTCGGCCAACGCCTCATCGGCCAGCGACAGTAGCGAACTGCGCCGCAGTTGACCGGTGGGCAATCGACGATCGATCAGTCCGGTCAGGATCGTCAGGGCGCGGCTGCGAGCCTGATCCGACGATAGGTCCTGCAGCAACGCGGCCAGCAACGCCTGGTAGTCGTCGTAATCCCAAGCGCGGATGCCCTGCCCAACGTCTGCCAGCACTTCGTCGGCCGGTCGATCGCCGATCCCGACCGGGCTGCCGCGCTGCCCCCGGCGCCGGTCGGCGCGCAATGGCGCTGAGTCATCCTGAAGGGCGATATGCCGGCCAAACTTGTCGCGGCATATAAGCTTGGGCGGTTGGCCCTCGCTGCGAACCACATCAAACAGAAAGGCTCCGCCATCCGTGTAACTGCCGCCCCGCGCCACCCACAATTTGTCCGGTCGGGACCAGAACCGGGAATCGGACGCCGCCAGGCTCGCCAGGCTTGCATCGATCGCCTGCTTTTCCGAGGCGGCAAAGCCGATCGAGGGCATCCCGGGCTCGCCTTGTTGTAGGGCGAAAACTTGCGGCCGCAGCATGCTGGTGTCGGTGATACCCAGCAGCCTGGCTGTGCGGGCGCCGCCCGGTGCCCCCGCCTCCGATTGGGCAATCAGGAAGAACCACGGCCCGTCCGGCGAGCCGTGCATATGCACCGTTTGCAGCGCCCGGTACAGCGGCTGCTTGTCCGCTGGCAGCATGCTGAAGTCGCGCTCGGTCGTCGGCGCCAGCGACTCTATGACGTGCTCGAGCGGATAGCCAAAGGTGCGGTGGTGCAGGTCAAAGACCAACACCGAGACTTCGGTGTCGGTCAAGAACAACGGCCGGATGTTGTGCTGCGCCAGGTAGGTGCACACCGAGGCGTAGTTGGCGAAGTCGCCGTTGTGAACCAAGGCCTCATGCATGCCGACGAACGGATGGGCGCCACCCGGGTGCCAGACCCGGCCCTTGGTCGGGTATCGATGGTGACCGATCCAGACGTGTGCCCGCATGTCCTCCAGCCCATAGGTCTCAATCACATCATCGCCGTAGCCCACCATCTTCAGCGCCAGCATGTCCTTGCCGTGCGACAGCACGAACGCCCGCTGCTCGCCGAGCGAGGCGTAATAGGCCACGTTCAGCCGGTAGGTGTTCTGGTAGACCCACTCTTCTTCCAACCCAAGCCAATCGTCGACCGGAAGCCCGTGCTCCTGGGCAAACGTCGTAACGACGCTCCGCTTGGGCCGGACGAAATAGCCAATGGCGCGCGGCGGGCGGGGGTCGAGTCCGGTTGGGGTGCGCAACGGGAACTCGTGGACGTGATCAATCTCGAAGCTGGCGCGGAGCTGCTCCTCCTCGACCTCGGCCCTGGCGGTGTCATCCATGTAGGCGACCGCTAGCAGGTAGTCGTCACGCAATTGCTCCCGGGTGACACCAAGCTGGCCGGGGTCGAGCCCAACCAAAGCCGCACCGCCGCCCTTGCCATTGCCCCGATTACGCATCTGGCGCAGCGCCTGGAGCAGATGCCGGCCGGCGATCCGCTCGCTGCAGGCTATGCCGATGACACCACAGCCTCCCTCGGCCGCCCCATCGCGGCTGCTGGGATCGACCGGCAGCTCGACGAGTGCGCCTCGGCTGGCAGCAATGGACCGGGCCCAATTTGAACGTGTCATGGCGCGCCTCCGGCGTCTTCCACCACGTAGCGCAAGGCGTCGGTACGGCCGCGCAGCTGGCGCACACTCGATAGCCCCAGCCTGCGCAGCATGGTCCGAAGCTGGTCGGCCATCGATCGGTACAGCGCGCTTAAGCGGGCCGCTCCCCATGCGGGATCGATCAGCAGCGAGAGTTCCGGGTCGGTTGTCGTCAAGCCAAATGGACAACCGCGGCCGCGCTCGCAGTTCGAGCAGCGGGTGCAGCCCATGGCCACCAGCTCGGCGGTACCGACAATGCAGCCGTCGGCGCCCAGCGCGATCGCCTTGGCGATATCGGCCGCCGTCCGTATGCCACCGCTGGCCATCAACACGATCTCGTCGCGAATGCCTTCCAATTCCAAGTAGCGGTGGACCCTGGGAATCGCAAATTCGACCGGCATAGCGATGTTCTTCTTGGCGATCTCGGGAGCGGCGCCGGTTCCACCGTAGGAGCCATCGATTTGCAGGATGTGGGCCCCGGCGTAGTAACTGCCGACGGCAACCATATCGACGTCGGTCGGCGTGGACACCTTGATCGAAATCAGGGCCGACGGGTTGATGGTGCGCACCCAATCGACATGCTTGCGGTGGTCCTCGACCGAATACACGCTGTGGAAGGGAAACGGCGAGAACAGACTCACCCAGGGTACCGAGCCGCGCATTTTGGCCACCACGGTGGTCGCCTTGTCTCCCAGTAAGTGCCCGCCCAGCCCGGGCTTGGCGCCTTGGGCATACTTGAACTCGATGATCGGCGCCCGCTGAATCGTTTCCTCGTGCACGCCGAACATGCCGGTCGCAATCTGCGTGATGACGTGGCCGGCAAAGGGGATCAGTGAATCGGGGTAACCGCCCTCCCCCGTTGAGGTGTAGGTGTCCCATTCGGCCGCCGCCATCGCCCGGGCCAGCATCACCTGCTCGCTGATCGAGCCATAGGACATGCCGGCGCCGTACCAAGGCACCGGAATCTCGATCTGCCGCCCCTGGCCACGCCGGTTCAGGGCAATTGACAGATCAATCTCGGTTTCCGGGCTCAGCTGCTCGGCTGGCGCCAGTTCCTTGAGCCGCAGGCGGTCGAAGCCGCCGCCGCTGGCGCCAACCTCGGACTCCCATCCGCCGGACGGAACCAAACCTGTCTCCGCTTGCTGCCAGTTCGACAGGATCAGTTCTGGGGTCCAGCGCAGATCGCCCAGGGCCGGCGGTGGCGCCGCCCGTTCGAGCCAGGCGTGGAATCCTCGCCGCAGCGCTTCGGTGTGCTTCTCCGTGATGCGCTCGAGCGCGGTCCGCTCGTCAGCCATGTGGATAGCCCTCAATGCCGGCGAAGGCCTCACGCTCCAGTTCATTCTGGAACATCGCCCGTCCGGTCTCGCCGCGCAGGCGCCTCACTTCGCGCAGCCCCATCGCGCCCATGATCTCCAGCAATTGATCACGCCAGGAGGCACACAAGTTGACCAGCCGTTGGGTTGCCCATGTCTGCTCGAGCCGCGGTAGGTCGATGCTGGCGGTCAAGGGATCAACCAATTCCCCGTTGAACTGCGCCTGTACCGCCAACAGCGGCGCCGTGTCGAGCGCAACCGCGTCCAGCCCAGCAATGATGGCTTTGGGGACGTGCTCGGCGGCGGCGATGCCGCCGCTGCCGAGCAAGCTGACCTTCTCGCGCACACCGAGCTCGACCAACCTCTGGTGCACTTGGTGGATTGCCTCGAAGCCGAACAACCCGTCGAGATGTCCGTGGTAGTCGGCCACCAGGTGGATCACGTCGAACTCGGAGGCCGCCTCGATGGCCCGCTCCAAGTCGCCAGTGCGCAAGATGATCTGGGCCTCGGGGGTCATCTGGCGCACTTGATCCTTGGCCGCCTCATCTTCAAGTTCGACCAAGGCCGGCTGCCAATCCATTTCGGAAAGCAGCCCAATGTCACTTGTCGTCACCAGCGGGACTATGTGACTTCCGCTCAGTCGCAGGTCCAAGATTTGAGGTAGGGGCAAGATCACCAGACTGCCGACAGCGGCGGCGGCCTGCGCCAGCGAGCGCAGATAGGTCGGATCGAAGGCCGATCGCGGTGGCGTATCAAACAGGAAAGGCAGCGGCAGGCTGACTGCTCGGGGCAGTTCACCGACCGGCCAACCGGCGGCATCCAGCTCCAGCAACATGGGACGTCGACCCAAGTCGACCGACGTCGATATGAACTCGCGCCCGTGGATGCCGTCACGGGTCGGCCGCACAATCTCCGACATGTCGGTCCAAATGCCGTCCCAGCCGTCACCGCCGTAGGCGCCACGGTAGCCGGCACCCCGTACCGGCACCCGGCCGGTCGAGGCTTCATACAGGATGGTGTCCACCTGGTCGGGGGTCACGAACGAGTCGCCCAGCGCTTGGCGCGCTGGGTTCGGCAGGATTTCGACCATGTCGGGGTACTGGACGGTGCAACGCAGACAGCCGACGCACAGCTCGTCACGCGGCAGAAACCCGCCGACCGGTCCCGAATAGACCCCGTAGACGCACGGCCGGCTGAGCATGACCTCGAGATCACCGCCGAAGTGCACAAGTTCTTTAAGCAGGAATTGGGCCAGGCGCAGCCGGTTCATTCGCACCTTGAACCGGCTGGGGTGATCGGCCAGGTGCGGCGCCGGCTCGGTTTCGATGCGGTAGCGTTTGTATTCGGACAAGTCTACCTCCCGGGCGTCGGGCAACAAATAAGGCACGCCAGGCGTGCCTTCCTCGTTGGGTGGGAGGGGACGCCCTTCCTATGCGTTCGGCCAGCCGCTGGGCTGGTCAGCCACCGAGGGCCGGTTGTCCCGGGCGTCACCACCCGGTTTTGTCGGCCGCTCTATCCGGAAGGGAGAAGGAAGCCTGTGGCAGGCTTCGGAGGCATCCGCTGATCTGCTCGATTTTCCCCCGGCTGCGGGCTGGCCGGAGTTATTCCCTGGTCACCCAGGGAAACCTCCACCTCGTAGTCTCGGCCAGGCCGAGACCCATACGCTGAACTCCCACATATTCAATTGTCAACTTGCGCCAAGCACGCGCCCGCATGTCGGGCGCCATTCTAGCATCGGCCAGCGGGCCGGTCAAGCGATGGCCTCGGCGCGGATTTGGCCGGCCAGGTCGGCACCGATCACCTGCTCCCGGTCCCTTACCCGTAGCCGCACCGGCCCATCGAACGGTGCCCGGCTGACGATGCTAATCTCAGTCCCGGGAACGCATCCCAGGTCGGCCAGGTAGATCAAGCGGCCTGCTTCACGCACCTTGACGCGGCTGATCCGGCCGCGAAAGCCCTCGCCAAGCTCGAGCAGTGAGCTGTCGGATACCACCGGCATCACCCCCTCGGCGGTCGGTATTGGCTCACCGTGCGGGCAGCGAGTCGGATGACCGGCAACCGCCTCCATGCGGGCGATGAAGGCTTCGTCGGCCGCTTCGGCCAATGCGTCGGCCATGTCGTGGGCCTCGTGCCAGCCGTAGCCCATCACGCTGACCAGGAAGGCCTCCGAGAGCCGGTGAAAACGCAACGAGCGCAGCGCCGCCCGTTCTCCTTGCTTCAAGAGCTGGACGCCCTTGTAAGGAACGCGCTCGACCAGCCCCTCCTGCTGCATGCGCTCCACCATGCGGGCCACCGCCGGTGGCGAGACGCCAAGCGCCTCGGCCAGGTCGGTCGGGGCAACAATCCGATCGGTGGCGCCTAACCGGTAGAGCTCCCCCAGGTAGTGGTACATCCCGGCGGACACGCCGGGCACCGGGGAAGCGCCGCTCACACCCAGCCTCTGCCAGAACGCGTGTTAACCAAGGTTAAGCCCCATTTTCACTCGCTTGACTTGCCCACAACTTGTGAGGGCATGTACAATGCGGTTAATTAACCAAATAATGTTCTTCAATATTACCACGGGCCCGTGGGAGGCATGCACGCTTATGGATAGGTACGGCCGCAGACGAATTTTCGTCGCACTCGTCATCACCTTGACCCTGATCACGACCGGCTGTGGCCCGCAATCGGGACCCGCCGCAGGACCCGATCCGGAAGCCGAACCGCAGCCTGGCGTGGGAGATCTGCCCGGGGGAATGCTGACGGTCTACTCAGGCCGCAGCGAGAGCCTCGTAGGACCTATCCTGCAGCGGTTGACGCAGGATACCGGGATCGGGACCGGCGTGCGTTGGGGCAGCACCTCTGAGCTGGCCGTGACCCTGCTCGAGGAGGGCAAACGCAGCCCTGCCGATCTGTTCTTTGCCCAGGATCCCGGCGGGTTGGGCGCGGTCGCTCACTTGTTCACCCCGCTGCCCCAGGAAATCCTGGACCGAGTTGACCAACGTTTCCGCGATCCGAACGGCCGCTGGGTTGGCCTGTCGGGACGGGCGCGCGTGGTGGTGTACAACACCAACGCCCTGACCGAAGCGGACCTGCCAACCAGCTTGGAAGGCTTCACCGACCCTGCCTGGCGCGGACGCATCGGCTGGGCGCCGACCAACGCTTCGTTCCAGACGATGGTGACCGCCATGCGGTCCGTCTGGGGCGAAGACGTCACCCGGGCCTGGCTCGAGGCCATGCAAGCCAATGAGCCAATTGGCTATGACGGCAACACGCCAATTGTGGCCGCCGTCGGCGCCGGCGAGGTCGAGGTTGGCCTGGTCAACCATTATTATCTGTACCGGTTCCTGGCCGAAGAAGGCGATAGCTTTCCCGCTCGCAATTACTTCCTGCCGGACGCTGGCCCCGGCTCCCTGGTGATGGTGGCCGGGATCGGGGTGCTTGAGTCGTCGACGAATAAGGAAGCCGCCTTTGCCTTGGTCGAGTATTTGCTCTCGGCCGACGCCCAGACCTACTTTGCCGAGCAAACCAATGAGTACCCCTTGGCCGCCGGCGTCGAGCCGGCCGCCGATCTGACGCCATTGGCCGAACTCAATGCAATCGATTTGCCGCTAACCGAACTGGCCGACCTGGAGGGCACCGTGACCCTGCTGCGTGAGACCGGTGTGTTGCCTTAGATATGGCTGAAATCGGACCGCTGGAAGCTGCCGGGGGACTGACCGCCCCCCGCGGCTTGCGCCTGCCGCGGCTTTCGGGGCAACGCCTGCTGGTCTTATGGCTACCGGCACTGCTTGTGACCGGTGCCGTCGTGTTGCCAATCGTCTATCTTGTTATCCGCGCCAGTGAGGCCGGGACCGGCACCAGGGCGCTTCTTCTGCGGCCACAAACCGCGCTCATCCTGGGCAATTCCATCGGCCTGGCGCTGGCCGTCACGCTGGCCAGCTGGCTGCTTGGGGGTGGTCTGGCACTGCTGACCGTCCGCACCGACCTGCCCGGCCGCCGGCTCTGGGCCATTCTTAGCGCCCTGCCATTGGCCGTTCCATCCTACGTCGGCGCCTACCTGCTGGCCGCCGCACTGGGACCGCGCGGTTTGGTCCAGGAGCTGCTAGAACCGCTGGTGGGCGTGACCCGCCTCCCGTCAATCTATGGCTTCCCCGGGGCCTTCCTATCCCTGACGCTCCTCAGCTACCCCTATGTGCTGCTGCCGGTCCGCGCCGCCTTGCACCGGATGGATCCGGCGTTGGAGGAATCGGCTCGTAGTCTGGGCCACAACGGCTGGGGCGTGCTGCGCCGCGTCACCCTCCCCCAACTGATGCCTGCGATGTTGGCCGGAGGGCTGCTGGTAGCCTTGTACAGCCTGCGCGATTTTGGTGCGGTCTCCCTGCTGCGTTTCACGACCTTCACCCGCGCCATTTACCTTCAGTATCAGTCGGCCTTCGACCGCAGCTCGGCGGCGGCCCTGTCACTTGTTCTGGTCGCGCTGACCGTCGTCCTGCTGGCGCTCGAGCTGCGGGGGCGCCGCGGCGGCGACCATTACGCTTCGACCGGGGCCGGTGGCAGGCCGCCGGCGTTGATCCGTCTAGGACCATGGCGCTGGCCGGCCCTCATTGTCTGCGCCCTGCTCGTCGGCGTGGCCCTGGTTTTGCCGACTGTCGTCCTGGGCTACTGGCTGCTGCGGGCGCTCGAGGCCGGGCCCGACCTGACAACCCTACTTCTTTCGACACGCAACTCGCTGCTGGCCTCGGGTTTGGCCGCGGCGGTGACCGTGATCGCGGCGCTGCCCATCGTCGTGCTCAGCGCCCGCTACCCGTCCAATCGCTCCCGCTGGCTCGACCGCCTATCCCACATCGGCTTTGCCCTGCCCGGCGTGGTGGTCGCGCTGGCGCTGGTCTTCTTCGGCCTGCGTGGCGCACCTTGGCTCTATCAGACCCTGCCGATGCTGATCCTGGCCTATCTCATCCTCTTCTTGCCACAAGCCACCGGCACGCTGCGGCCGTCGCTGATCCAGATCCCGCGCCAGCTCGAGGAATCCGGCCGCAGTCTGGGCCAGCGACCCTTGACGGTTTTCCGCCGCGTGACCTTGCCCCTATTGCGACCGGGACTGCTGGCCAGTGCCGCCCTGGTCTTCCTGACAACTATGAAAGAACTGCAGGCCACCCTGCTCCTCGGACCGCTCGGCTTCCGCACGCTGGCCACCGAAATCTGGTCGGCCGTATCGGAGGCCTTCTTCGCCGAGGCCGCCGGACCTGCCCTGGTTTTGATCCTGACTTGCTCGCTGCCTATGGCATACTTTGTCTTGCGGGATCAACCATGAAACCTTCTGACGACACGATTGTTCGCCTGCGCGGCGTGCGCAGGGACTATGGCGAGACGCTGGCCGCCGTCAATGGCGTCGATTTGGATGTCGCCCGCGGCCAAATCCTGACCATCCTCGGCCCGAGCGGCTGCGGCAAAACCACTTTGCTGCGGCTGATCGCCGGTTTCGAACGCCCCGACGCAGGCAGCATCGAGATCGATGGCCGCCTGGTCGCCGATCGATCGACCTTCGTCCCGCCCGAGGCTCGCCGCGTTGGCATGGTCTTCCAACAACACGCCCTCTTCCCTCACTTGACCGTTGCCGAGAATATTGCCTTCGGCCTGCCTCGTCTGGGGACGGCTGAGCGCGCCAGCCGCATCCAGCACCTCCTCAACCTGATCCGCCTGCCCAAAGCACACGGGCGCTTTCCGCACGAACTTTCGGGTGGCCAGCAGCAAAGGGTGGCCGTCGCCCGCGCACTTGCGCCGGAACCGGTCATCGTATTGATGGACGAGCCGTTCTCCAATTTGGACGCCGACATCCGCAAGAAGATCCGTGACGAGGTCCGTTTTATCCTGCGCCAGGCAGGCACGACCGTTGTCTTCGTCACCCACGATCAAGAGGAAGCTCTGTTCATGGGGGACCGGCTGGCTGTGATGAAGGGGGGCAGTCTGGTGCAGCTCGGCCAGCCCGAGGCCGTGTTCCAGGCGCCAGGATCGACTTTCATTGCCGAGTTTTTGGGCCAAGCCGAGTTCCTGCCAGCCGCCGTCGGCCCAGACGAATTGCAGACCGAGATTGGCAGCCTTGGTCAGGTGGTTGACCTACCGCTGGGATCCGACGTCTTGGTAGGTTTCCGGGCCGACGATCTGGCCTTCGAACCCGACCCGCAGGGCAAGGCCATCCTCTTGGCCCGCTTCTTCCAAGGCGCTGTTTGCCAGTACCGTATCCGGCTGCCCTCTGGGCGTATTGTGCACAGCATGCAGCCCCATTACCGGGATTACCAGCCGGGCACGCTGGTGCGGGTCTGGTTTGCGCCGCAGCACCCCCTGCCATGCTTCGCCGACGGCCAAGCCGTCACCACCTGGTTGGCCAACGCCGAGAATGAACGGCTGCCAGGCGCCCCGGCCCGCCCCTAGGCCTCAGGCCTGAGAGCCCGGCACGACTTCGATCCGCACGATCGATCGCGACTCGAGGGAGACGGCGGCGCCCTTCGATCGTCGCAGCCCCAGGACCCACAGCACCTGAATGTCGTCGACGAGAATCGGCCAGGCCTGACGCTGGCTCGCTGGCACCTTATGGTCGACAAACAAGTCGGCCACCTTGGCCGTTCCCTCCAGTCCAAGTGGCGCCAGCTGGTCGCCGGTCTGCCGGCGCCTGAGCCGGAGCTTCCCCCGGATCGCATCCTCATCGAAGATCTCAACCCAACGCCCTGGCTCACGCCGCAGACTTTCGAGGGCCGCTGTCACCTGTGCCTGTGGGACCTGGCTGCGCTGAATCTCCACGGCCCAACCTGAATCGATCGGCAGTCGGCCCTCGGCCGGCAGCTCAACTTCGGCGCTGATCTGGGGCACGGATGGAAAGCGAGCTTGCGCGGTCGGCTCTCGCAGTACCACCTCGCCGCCTGCCGCCTCCAACACCAGGCCGGCCACCAGATCCAGCCGGCCAGGGGACGGATCGGCCACGAAGTCGATGAGCCGCTCGACATGCTCGAAACCGACATCGCGCAGCCCGACCTTCAACTCCCCAATCGCCCTCCGTGCCAGACGTCTTTGCAGGGCGAGTGGCTGCGCCAGAAATGACTCTCGCGCCAGAGCCAAAGCCCCCTCGCCAGCGGGACGAATGACGTGCGGCCAGGCCGCCGCCACCCCGGCGGCAAGGTGTTCGGCCACGGCCCGCATCACCTCCCCCGAGCGCGCCAGCACCTCTTTGATGGCCGGGTTGTAGCCAGCGAGCGCTGGCATCAACTCGTGCCGAACCCGATTGCGGGTAAAGGTTGGATCCAGGTTGGATGGGTCTTCCAGGGGTTCGAGGCTGTGCTGGCGGCAGTAGGAACTCGTCTCGGCTCGGCTTACCCCGAGCAGGGGCCGGATCAGGCGCAACCCAACTGGCGCCTCGACCATAACCCAGTCCTCGAGCGCAACCGACGGCTGCATGCCGCGCAAACCGTCGGGGCCGCTGCCACGCAGGAAATGCATCACGATCGTTTCGGCCTGGTCGTCCTGGGTGTGCCCGGTCGCCAGCCGGTCGACGCCGAATTCGATGGCTACACGCACAAGGAACCGGTAACGAGCCAACCGGGCGGCCTCTTCAAGCGACACGCCTTCATCCGCCGCCAGTTTGGCCACTTCGACACGCTCCGAGCGCAGGGGAACGCCCCAGGCCCGTGCCAGACGAGTCACCGCCTCGGCTTCGGCCGCGCTCGACACCCGTAAGCCGTGGTCCAGATGAGCCGCCATTACCGGGAACTCAAGTTGGCGCAGAAGGTGAAGCAAACACAGGCTGTCCGGACCGCCCGAAACCGCTACCAGCACAGGTTGGCCCGGCGCCAGCAGGCGCTGCCGGGCAATCTCTTCCGACACCCGCTGGAGGAGGTTCATGGCTCGGCGATTATAGCATCGCGGCCGGCTTGGCTCTGAAAAGGGCCAAATTGACCCCTATGGTATACTCATCACTTGGCATCTACCCTCCCGTCGCCCCCCTCGGAGGATCGCATCCTTGGCATTGAACCCCCTCAATTGGCTCCTGGGGCTGTTTTCCCTTGACATTGGAATCGATTTAGGGACCGCCAACACGCTGGTCAATGTGCGTGGCAAGGGGATCGTGATCCAAGAGCCGTCCTGGGTCGCCATCGAAAAGAAGAGCCGCCGGCCGTTGGCGATTGGCTCGGAGGCCAAGGAGATGGTCGGCCGCACCCCGGCCAATGTCGTGGCCGTGCGCCCACTGCGCGACGGTGTGATTTCCGAGTTCGAGATCACCGAGGCCATGCTCGAGTATTTTATCGGCAAGGCTCATGAACAGAGTGTGGTGCCGGTGCCGCGTCCCCGCGTTGTCGTCGGCATCCCCAGCGGCGCCACCGAGGTCGAGAAGCGCGCGGTCTACGACGCGGCAATGGCCGCCGGTGCCCGCCAGACGTTTCTGATCGAGGAGCCAACGGCGGCCGCCCTTGGCGCCGGTTTGCCGATCGGTGAAGTGCACGGATCGATGATTGTTGACATCGGGGGCGGCACAACCGAAGTCGCCGTGTTTTCGATGGGCGGCATCGTTGTTTCTCGATCGCTGCGGGTTGCCGGCGATGAAATGGATCAGGACATCATCGACTACGTACGTAACAAGTACAACTTGCTCATCGGCGAGCGCATGGCCGAGCGCGTCAAGCTGGCGATCGGCTCGGCCTACCCGATGAAGGAAGAAAGGACCATAGCAATCCGGGGCCGCAACCTGGTCAGCGGCCTGCCGGAGGCGGTCGAGGTTTCGTCGGTCGAGATCCGCGAGGCGCTGGCCAGCTCGGTCAAAATAGTTATCGACACAATCAAGGACGCCATGGATGAGGTGCCGCCGGAGTTAGTCGCCGACTTAATGGAGACCGGCGTGTGTCTGGCCGGCGGTGGCTCGCAGCTCATCGGCCTGACCGAGCGCCTGTCGAACGAGCTGCGCATGCATGTTTGGCTGGCCGAGGATTCGATGACCTGTGTCGCCCGGGGGGCGGGGCTGATCCTGGAGGATTTGGATCACAACGCACGCTTCCTGGTTGGCCTCGAACGCACCACGGCCTGATTGGCCCCTCGAACCGGATAGCTAGCTGCCATGTCCCGGCTCCCCCCCAATGCCCTGTATGCTGGCCTACTCATCCTTGTCTCTCTTGGGCTACTGGCACTCAGCCTGGGAGGCTTCCTCCAGCCGGCCGAGAGCGCGCTGCTGCAGCCGCTTGGCGCCATCCAGGGCTGGCTCTCGGTTCGTCTCGATGGCCTACAGGACCTGCTGACCACACCGACCGATGTAGTCGCACTGCGGGCGCGGGTCCAAGAGCTCGAATCCGAGAACGCACAGTTGCAGCAGGAGATCATTGCGCTGCGCGAGGAGGCCGAGGTTGCCGAGCTGCTGTCGGCGCTGGTGCAGTACGCGCGCGGCCAGACGGACCGCAGCTACCTGGCTGCCAAGGTCATCAGCAGAGATGTGAGCCCGTTCCTGCGTTCGGTTTGGATCCAGGCCGGCTCCGATGACGGTCTGGGCTATGGCATGCCGGTCGTCACCAATCGGGGCCTGGTAGGCCGCGTCGTCGAGGTCTTTGCCACCGTCTCCCGTATCCAGTTGATCACGGATCCCCAGCTGGCAGTCAGTCTGCGTCTGCAGGATTCACGCGCCGACGGCGTGCTCGAGGCCCAACTCAACGGCGAGTTATGGATGACCATGATCGACCAGGATGCCGCGGTATCCGAGGGAGAGATCGCGCTGACCAGCGGCTTGGGCGGGAGCTTCCCGGTCAATATCCCTGTAGGCCAGGTGACCAGCGTGCGCCGGCGCGATTTCGAGATCTTCCAGCAAGCCGTGGTGCAGCCATCGGTCGAGTTCGACGATCTGGAGCTGGTGCTGGTCATCACCAACTTCCGGACACTTCCGTTCGAGGCGCCGGGGCCGTAGGGGGAAGGTGATCGGTGACAGGTGATAGGTAATTGGGGGATTGAGGATTGAGGATTGGGGATTGGGGATTGAGGCTTAGGGATAGTGGCGGTAGGGGGCGATCCTTGCCGGGGCGATCCTTGCCGGGGCGATCCTTGTCGGGGCGAACCTTGTGTTCGCCCCACCCACTGTGCGATTCAAAAAGTCCCGACAAAGGATGGGCGACCAGGGGCCGTGCGCTTGGTGCTTGGCGCCCAGCGCCCCGCGCTCAGCGCGCCGTCGGCTCCAGCACCACCCTCGACGACCCGCCTCTGTCACACTAGAATGCCGCCATGGGCTATCTGATCGGCATCCCCTTATTGGCCTTGCTGGCCGTGCTGCAGACCACCGTACTGGGCCGCTTCCGGCTGCTTGACGGCGCGCCTGATCTTATTCTGCTGGCGTCGGTCGCTTGGGCACTGACCGGCAGATCCCAGCAGGCGATGGCCCTGGCTTTGATTGGCGGGCTGTTGTTGGATACCCTGTCTGGCTATCCACTGGGCGTTTCGTCGATCATGCTGGTGCTTGTGGCCTATTTGGTATCCTTGAGCGAAGTTCGATTCTGGGAAGCGCACTTCCTGATGCCGCTGGCGGCCGTGCTGCTGGGGTCGGTGGTGTACTACGTCGGCAACCTGGGCGTGCTAGCCGCACTTGGGCGCTCGCCGGATCTGGGCCTGGCCTTGACCCGGGTCATTCTGCCAGGCACGTTCCTGAATCTGGTGCTGGCCCTGCCCGCCAGCCAGGCGGCCCGTGCCGTGGAAGCGACGCTTTACCCACCTGAGGTTGGTATCTGATGTCGGGTCGGTATGAGTCAACCCCGATTCCACGCTGGCGCATGGGGATCACTTACGCCATTATGGCAGGCCTGATCCTCTTCTACCTGGGACGTCTGATCCAGCTGCAAATCGTGCGCGGCGACGAGTTCCGCCAGGCCGCCGAAGACAACCGTCTTGATCAAGTCAACCTGCCGGCCCCCCGTGGCGTGATCTACGACCGCAACGGCGCCTTGCTCGTGCGCAATCTCCCCGTGTACAACGTGTACATCACGACCGCGTTGCTGCCGGAAAGTGAGGCCGAGGTCCAGGCCATCCTGCGCATGATCTCCGAGCTCACCGGGGTGCCCTATGACCAGGATGGCCCGCCGGCCGCCCAGTGCGTCCCCGGTCGGGGCGTGCTGCAGTTGGTCGAGGAAGGCGCTTCGCTGGCGCCCTACCAGCCATGGCCGGTCGCCTGTGATGTCGACGAGGGCATTGGCCGCCTGCTGCGGCAGCGGCAGATTGACCTGCCCGGGGTGTCGGTCGAGGCCGTCCCCGTGCGCGACTACCGCACCAACGACCTGACGGCGGCAGTCGTCGGCTATTTGGGCCCGGTGCCGGCCGCCTTGCGCGAGTTCTACGTCGTAGACCGCGGCCTCGATCCGAACCGCGACAAAGTGGGCTATGCCGGGTTGGAGGTCGAATTCCAGGAAGTGCTGGCCGGCAGCAACGGCCTCAAGGTAATTGAAGAAGATGTCGCCGGACAAGAACTGCGCGAGATCGGCGCCGTCCAGCAGGCGCAGCCAGGCAGCAACCTGCGCTTGAGCCTGGACACTCGGCTCCAAGCAGCCGCCTACACCGCCCTGCAAAACCGGATGGATTTCATGAACCGGTTCAATCCGTTCGGCACGGAGGACCGGGTGCCGTTGGGCGTGGTCATTGCCATGAACCCGCAAACCGGAGAGATCCTGGCGATGGTCAGCCTGCCCACCTATGAGAACGACCGCATGGCGCGCTTCATCCCCTTCGACTACTACTCGACGCTGGAAGACAACACCCGCGGCAATCCGCTGGTCAACCACGCCATCGCCTCCGAATTCCCACCCGGCTCGACGTTCAAGTTGGTGACGGCCATTGGTGCCCTCAACGAAGGCGTTATTACCCCCAATCGAACGCTGAACGACCCAGGACAGATTACGATCGACAATACCTACTTCCCTAACGACCCCGGCCGGGCCAAGGAATTCGTGTGCTGGAAGGAGGACGGCCATGGCGACATTGACTTCGTGCACGGCGTTGCCTACTCGTGCAATGTCTACTTCTACAAGATCGGAGGCGGCTTCGAAGACGAGGTGCCGGCAGGCGGCCTGGGCATTGACCGCCTGGGGCAATACGCCCGAGCCCTGGGCTACGGCGCCCCCCTGGGCATCGACCTGCCCGGCGAAGAAGATGGCTTGATCCCCGACCCCGAGTACAAGCGCATCAACCTGGGCGAAAGCTGGTCAACCGGCGACACCTACAACTCGGTCGTCGGCCAGGGGTTTGTCGGCGCCTCACCGCTGCAGGTGCTGACCAGCATCGCCACGCTGGCTAATGGCGGCCGGGTCATGTGGCCCCATGTGGTCACCGATATCCTCGACGGCGAAGGCAACGTGGTTCAACATTTCGAGCCGTGCACACTGTGGGATCTGTCTGATGATGTCATCACGCCGAT